>NZ_CP074349.1:600000-915000 GCF_018343775.1 Pseudomonas cichorii | reverse complement strand
ATCCGATCAGTCGGCGGACTTGTGGCGACGAAGATGTAACAGGTATTGAACAGGCCCCGATAGCGCATAACCGAGGAAAATCAGCAGCAAAATGCGCGGCGGATCACTGAACACTACAGCGAATACCAATACGACCACCAGAATCGCAACAAACGGGACGCGACCTCTCAGATCCAGCTCCTTGAAGCTGTTGTACTTGATATTACTGACCATCAACATGCCTGCCGCGGCGACCAGCAAGGCCACCAGAAAAGACAGTTTCGACCCCTGGATACCGAAGTCGCTGAAAGCCCAGACCGTACCGGCAACCACACCCGCCGCAGCCGGGCTGGCAAGACCGATGAAGTAGCGTTTGTCAGCCTTGCCCACCTGGGTATTGAAACGGGCCAGTCGCAATGCTGCGCCAGCGACATAGATGAAGGCGACCATCCAGCCGACCTTGCCCATATCTCCCAGTGCCCAGCCGAATGCCAGCAATGCCGGGGCAACGCCAAAGGCAACCATGTCGGACAACGAGTCGTACTCGGCGCCAAAAGCACTCTGGGTATTGGTCATGCGCGCAACACGACCATCAAGACCGTCGAGGACCATTGCGATAAAGATCGCGATGGCAGCAAAAGCAAAGTACTTGCTCGCGGCGACCGAATCACCTGCGCTCAAGGCACTCTGGGCGCTCATGGAACTGATGATGGAGTAGAAACCTGCGAACAGGTTCGCAGTGGTGAACAGGTTTGGCAGGAGATAGATCCCGCGATGACGGACCTTGCGCCCTTCGGCGTCGTGGCCTTCCTCAACATGTTCATCGATAGGTAGCAGACTTTCGGCGTCAGAGGCCTTGTTCGGCTCTTCAGGACGTTCGCTCATGGACATTACCTTGCAGCGGTTTGAAAAGGTTCGACAGGTGTCTGCGACGAACATTCGCCAGCAAACGATGCAGCTTTATACCAGACACTGGCCTCATAACGAAAAAACGCGGCCAATTGGCCGCGTCCTTTGAGAACAGAAGAACTTAGTTCTTGTTCTTGTCGACGATCTTGTTCGCCGCGATCCAAGGCATCATGGAGCGCAGTTTTTCGCCGATGACTTCGATACCGTGCGCAGCGTTGTTACGACGCTTGGCGGTCATCGATGGGTAGCCGGTAGCACCTTCGCTGATGAACATCTTCGCGTATTCACCATCCTGGATGCGCTTCAGAGCGTTGCGCATGGCCTGACGGGATTCAGCGTTGATGACTTCAGGACCAGTCACGTACTCGCCGTATTCGGCGTTGTTGGAGATCGAGTAGTTCATGTTGGCGATACCGCCTTCGTACATGAGGTCAACGATCAGTTTCAGTTCGTGCAGGCACTCGAAGTAAGCCATTTCAGGAGCGTAGCCAGCTTCAACCAGCGTTTCAAAGCCAGCCTTGACCAGTTCAACGGTACCGCCGCACAGAACGGCTTGTTCGCCGAACAGGTCGGTTTCGGTTTCGTCCTTGAACGTGGTTTCGATGATACCGGTACGGCCACCGCCAACGCCCGAAGCGTAGGACAAAGCAACGTTCTTGGCGTTGCCCGAAGCATCCTGGTAAACAGCGATCAGGTCAGGGATACCGCCGCCTTTGACGAATTCGGTACGAACGGTGTGGCCTGGTGCCTTTGGCGCGATCATGATCACGTCCAGGTCAGCGCGTGGCACGACCTGATTGTAGTGAATCGCGAAGCCGTGGGAGAAAGCCAGGGTTGCGCCCTTCTTCAGGTTAGGCTCGACTTCATTCTTGTACAGCTGAGCCTGGAATTCGTCCGGGGTCAGGATCATGACCAGGTCGGCAGCAGCAACGGCGGAAGCAACGTCAGTCACTTTCAGGCCATGAGCTTCAGCTTTGGCGACAGTAGCCGAACCTTTACGCAGGCCAACAGTGACATCAACGCCGGAGTCTTTCAGGTTGCACGCTTGAGCGTGGCCTTGAGAGCCGTAACCGATGATGGCGACTTTTTTGCCCTGGATGATCGAAAGGTCACAGTCTTTGTCGTAAAAAACTTTCATGGAATTCCCCTGTTATCTATCTAGGCCTTCAGGCCATTTGCTAATTGAGTTAATTAAATGCTCAGCACTTTGTCGCCACGGGCAATACCCGTCACGCCACTGCGTACTGTTTCCAGGATAGCGGCAGTGCCGATGGCCTGAATGAAGCTGTCCAGTTTGTCGCTTGTGCCACTCAACTGTACGGTGTAGACGCTGGCAGTCACGTCCACGATCTGCCCACGGAAAATATCCGTGGTGCGCTTGATCTCGGCACGCTGAGCGCCAGTAGCCTTGACCTTGACCAGCATCAGTTCACGCTCGATGTGAGCGCTCTCGGACAGATCGACCAGCTTGACCACTTCGACCAGCTTGTTGAGGTTCTTGGTGATCTGCTCGATCACTTCATCGTGCCCCACTGTGGTCAGCGTCAGACGCGACAGGGTCGGGTCTTCGGTTGGCGCCACAGTCAGGCTTTCGATGTTGTAGTTACGCTGCGAGAAGAGCCCGACGACACGAGACAACGCACCCGGTTCGTTTTCCAGCAATAGGGAAATGATGTGCCGCATGATTATGTACGCTCCGTCTTGCTCAACCACATATCGCGCATGGAGCCGTCCTTGATCTGCATCGGATAGACGTGCTCGGTTACATCGACCTGAATGTCGATGAATACCAGGCGATCCTTCATGGCAAAGGCCTCTTCCATTTTCGGCTTCAAATCTTTCAGATCAGTGACCCGAATGCCGACATGACCGTAGGCTTCGACCAGCTTCACGAAGTCAGGCAGCGACTCCATGTAGGAATGGGAGTGACGAGCACCGTAGCTCATGTCCTGCCACTGACGGACCATGCCAAGCACGCCGTTGTTGAGCAGGATGATCTTCACCGGCAGACCGTACTGCAGGCAGGTCGACAGCTCCTGAATGTTCATCTGGATACTGCCTTCGCCGGTCACGCAGGCGACGTCAGCATCCGGGAAGCTCATCTTGACGCCCATGGCGGCCGGGAAACCGAAGCCCATGGTGCCCAGACCACCGGAGTTGATCCAGCGATTAGGCTTGTTGAAGCGGTAGTACTGAGCCGCGAACATCTGGTGCTGACCCACGTCGGAAGAAACGTAGGCTTCGCCCTTGGTCACTTCACACAGGGTTTCGATGACCGTCTGCGGCTTGATGACACTGCCATCGCCACGGTTGTAAGGGAACAGGTCGCCACCGGCACGCCACTCATCGATTTGCTTCCACCAGGCGGCAACGGACTCCTTGTTCGGGGTCTCGCCGATGTCCTTGAGGGTCGCGACCATTTCGGTCAGCACGCTCTCTACAGGACCCACGATAGGCACGTCGGCCTTGATGGTCTTGGAGATCGAAGCCGGGTCGATATCGATGTGGATGATCTTGGCGTTCGGGCTGAACTTGCTCGCGCCATTGATGACGCGGTCATCGAAGCGTGCGCCTACAGCCAGGATCACATCGGTGTGGTGCATGGCCAGGTTCGCGGTGTAACTGCCATGCATGCCGAGCATGCCCACGAACTGGCGGTCGGTGCCCGGATAGCAGCCAAGACCCATCAGGGTATTGGTGACCGGAGCGTTGAGCTGTTTAGCCAGCTCAGTTAGCGGCTCGGAACCGTTGCCCATGACCACGCCGCCACCGGCATAGATGATCGGACGCTTGGCGGCCAGGAGCATTTCGACGGCCTTGCGGATCTGGCCCGAGTGACCGCGGACAGCCGGGCTGTAGGAGCGCAGCTTGGCTTTTTTCGGGAATACGTATTCGTATTTCTCGGCCGGGTTGGTCATGTCTTTCGGAATATCGACGACCACAGGACCCGGACGACCGGACTGCGCCAGGTAGAAGGCCTTCTTCAGGACTTCCGGGATTTCCGAAGGATGCTTGATCATGAAGCTGTGTTTCACGATCGGACGGGAGATACCGATCATGTCGGTCTCCTGGAACGCATCGGTACCCACCAGGGTGCTGGCAACCTGACCGGACAGCACCACCATTGGAATCGAGTCCATGTAGGCAGTGGCAATGCCGGTGATGGCGTTGGTTGCACCCGGACCGGATGTCACCAGAACCACACCAGCCTTGCCGGTGGCGCGCGCATAACCATCAGCCATGTGAGTGGCGGCCTGTTCGTGACGAACAAGAATATGATTTACAGCCGGTTCTTTGAAGAGCGCGTCGTAGACATGCAGAAGGGCGCCACCCGGGTACCCGTAAATGTACTTAACGCCTTCGTCACGCAAAAAGCGGACGACCATTTCAGCGCCAGATAAAAGCTCCACGTTGTTCACCTCTAAAACGCCAGAATACCGTCCACTACGGAACGGGTCTTATTAGGTTTTACTGCCAAGCAGAGCATGAGCGACGGTGGTCGCCGACTACGTCAGCACTGACTGAGCAAGTATTGGGATGTCCCTGAGTGTTGCGGAACATTCCCACCCAGCGCGAGGTAACGCGTTGCGGGTGTTACAGGTCGGCGCGGGTGTGCGCCTCATGATCTACCGAGACGGTCTGCTTCTGGCAGTCCTTCTACAGCGAACTTTGAATTGTTGTGATTCGCCCCCCGCAAGTCAAGTAATCCGTGAGCTTTCTTCCAGGCAGCGGCTTATAAGGGGGACAGACCCGGACTCCAGAGCACTGTATATGGTAGCTTTGCGACGCACAGAATTTTCAAGGAAGTACCATGCGCTGGATGATCCTCGCGGCTGCACTCTCGATGGCGGTAAGTACAACCAGCCAGGCCGCACCAATCTACAAATGGGTCGATGCACAAGGGGTCACGCATTTCGATGCGCAACCGCCTGCCGGGCAGCAGGTAGAAGAAATCAATGTGCAAAAGCCACCAACCGCCCCTGCCGCATCAACGGCCAGCGAGCCGGATCCTCAACAGCAGGATATCGATGCCAAGGTCAAGAAACAGGTGAGGGCTCAGGAAGCCAGAATGGCCGACAATTGCGAAGTCTTGCGCACCAACCTTGCGCAACTGCAGAACAATCCGAGAGTGCGTGAGCAGACCGAGGGGGGAACAAAGCGCCTCACGGATGATGAACGCAAGGCGCGTGTTGCAGAAACGCAAAGGACGATTGCCGAATACTGCCGTTAAGACTGGCTGATCAGCTGGTCAAACTGCGCCAGAAGCTCCTGCAGTTTGCGTGCTTCACTCTGACGACTGGCGTAGACCATTTCGGCCATTTCCAGAATCCCCGACGAGTTGGGCAATGGAAGATCCCGCTCCAGGATGATTTTCATCCTCGGCAGGAAAACCCATTGCAGCCACTGCTCGAACTCCAGGGTATCGACGCTGAACGGCTCGGTGCTGGAAAGCGCTTCCTCACTGGGCGGCGTATCGCTCCACCAGCCCAGGACCCTCAGTTCACGCTCGATCAGCAACAGTTGCTCAGCCACTTCAGGCAGACGCTGATCCATCAGAGATTGACCCGGGCTTTTTGACGCGCCAGCGCTGCGCCAGCCGCATCACCCTGCTTTTCACGAGACTGGGCGATCAGCTCCCAGAGGCTCGCCTGCAGGCTTGCACGACCATTGGCATAGGTCAGGGCGCGACGGGCCAGTTGTTCTGCCTGGGCTGGATCACCCTGGGCCAGACGCACCTGAGCCAGACGATAAAGCACTTGCGGCTCGCGCGGTGCCACTCGCTGGGCACGCTCAAGGCTCGACGAAGCACCGTTGAGGTCACCGCTGCCTTGCTGCTGCTGAGCCGTGGTCAACAGAGCCAGTACCGGGCCATCCAGTTGCTCGTCAGCCGACAGGCCGGACGAACCGGACGGAATACCGGTCGGTGCCGACGACGCCGGCATGCTGTAGTTGCTCACCGGAGCCGAATTGACTGGCTGCTGAGCAACCGGAGGCGTGTCGATGGTGAACGAGGACTGGGATGAAGGCGCAGAGAAGCTCTGGCCGGCACCTGCGGCACCACCACTGCCCGGAACCATCACGACCACACCGGAATCCTGCGGCACAGCCTGGGCCTGCGGAGCCTGGGCAGTATTGGCTCGATAAGCTGTATTGCGCGAAGCCGAAACACGCTCGCTGTTAGAAACCCTGGAGCCCGAATCCACGACCGGGATCGAGCCACGCTGCACGCTGGAACAACCACTGAGCAACGCCAGGGTCGTTACAGCCGGAATCAACCATTTATTCACGTCACACCCTCATTGCTTAATTCAACCAACCCTTGACCCAGTCCAGCACTTCAGCGGCGGGTGCCGGGCTACCGCTACAGGAGGCACCGGGCTGAGGTTCACTGCCGCGAATATACGGCATCTGTACGGCATTCGGGCAATTGGCATCCGACCCCTGACCGGTCTGGGCATTGACCCAGGCCTGGACCACGTTATCCGGCATTGCCATGTCCAGCGGCAGCGGGTCGGCCTTGCGCATGAAACTGGTCCAGACCTGCAAGGCTCCACTGGCTCCGGTGAACGGCGTCTTGCCGTTATCGTCACGCCCCATCCACACCACTGCCAGCAGATCCTGACTGAAACCTGCAAACCAGCTGTCGCGCGAATCGTTACTGGTGCCGGTCTTGCCCGCCAGATTCAAGGTCGATGGCAAGACGCTGTAAACCGACTTGGCGGTCCCTTCACGCATCACCCGCTGCATTGCGTTCTGCACCAGATAAATGGCGCCCGGATCGAAACGCTGCTCGATCTGGAACGGATAACGCTTGAGCGGTTCACCCTCGGCAGTCAAGACGCTGCGAATACCACGCATCGGGGTATTGAAGCCGCCGCTGGCAATCGTCTGGTACATGGTGGCGATTTCCATCGGACTCAAGCCGCCAGCCCCCAGCAGCATCGAAGGATACGCTGGCCATTCGCGTGTCACGCCCAGCTTGGCGAGGGTCTTGAATACATTGGGCACGCCCAGCTCAAGACCCAGCTTGGCTGTCGATAGGTTGTAGGAATGCGCCAGCCCCTGATACAGGAAAATATTCCCGTGGGCCTTGCGATCGTAGTTCTGTGGTTTCCAGACCTGGCCGTCCGCACCCTTGACCTGAAACGGCTCGTCGGCCACCCAACTGGTCAGGGTGTACTGGCTCGGGCGCTCAAGCGCGGTGAGATAGATCGCCGGCTTGACCAGCGAGCCGATAGGCCGCACGGCATCGATAGCGCGGTTGAACCCGGCGAATCCGGCCTGACGACTGCCCAGCAAGGCTTGCACCTCGCCAGTCTCGGGATTGGTCACAACCATGGCCGCCTCCACTTCGTCCGCACCTTTACGCCCGGCCAGTCGCTTGAACGTGTCGTCCATGGCCGCTTGGGACTTCATCTGCAGGATCGGATCGAAACTGGTGAAGATTCGCAGCCCTTCTTCGGTCAAGTCTTCGTCGCGATAGTCTTCACGCAACTGACGCTTGACCAGATCAAGGAATGCCGGGAACGAACTGTCCGCAAGGCTGCCGGTCTTGGTCACGCCCAGAGGCATCTTCTTGGCGGCCTCGACGACTTGCGCAGTAGCAACACCCTGTTGCTCCAGCAAGTCGAGAACCAGATTGCGACGTTCAAGAGCACGCTCGGGATTGCGACGCGGGTTGTAATAGGAAGGCCCCTTGACCAGGCCGACCAGCAACGCAACCTGATGAATCTTCAGCTCCGACAATGGCTGGCTGAAGAAGTACTGGCTGGCCAGACCGAAACCATGCACCGCACGCTGACCGTCCTGACCGACGAACACCTCGTTGAGGTAAGCCTCGAGAATTTCCTGCTTGCTGTAATGCAGCTCCAGCAACACCGACATCATGGCTTCGGTCAGCTTGCGCGTGAGGCTGCGCTCGTTGGTCAGGTAGAAGTTCTTGACCAACTGCTGGGTCAGCGTACTGCCGCCCTGACGCATCTGCCCCTGTGAGGTATTGACCCAGACAGCACGGGCAATGGATTTGGGCGATACACCCATATGGCTGTAAAAATCACGATCCTCGACTGCAACCAGGGCATCGAGCAGATACGGAGGTGCCTGATCGAGCTTGATCAGGATCCGGTCTTCCAGATTTTTCGGATACAGGCCGCCGATCATCAGCGGTTCGAGACGGGCCACCGCCAGTTTTGCACCACTGCTACCAGAGGTCAGGTCCGCCACATAGTCGCCGGAAAAACGCACGCGGACCTGCTGCGCAGGATCAGTGCCTTCGTAGAATTGAAAACCACGGGTGTTGAGATCGACTGTATTGCCATTGACCGCTGCAGCGCCTGGCCCGTTGGCCACGCTTTCGCGGCGATAGCCCAGCGCGTCGAGCTCGATGAGGAAGTCATCGCGGCTCAGTTTCTGGCCGACGAACAATTCCAGAGGCCGGGCGTAGACCTTGGCCGGAATGGTCCAGCGCTTGCCGGAAAACTTCTCCTGGACCACCGCGTCCAGGTAAACGGCAACGCAAGCCAGCGCCACAAAACCGACGATACTGAGCTTCAGCACCCAGCCCAACCACTTGGGAAGGCCACGGGGAGCTGGTTTTTTGGAAGTACGAGAAGTGCGAGATCGAGTCATGGCCGCGGATTATACGCACTTTGCCAACGACCGACAGACACCTGCGCCAGCGGTTTGCAGCCTCGCGCCGAGCGGCCATAATGGCCGCCATGAGCACTTACATTCTGAATCAACTCTTGAAGGATCGCCCGTGAGCCAGTCACTGATTGCAGCCCTGCAGAATCCCGCCCTCTTTCCCCATCCAGTGGAGAACTTCCGGGTTATCGAGACGCACATTTCATGGGTCCTGCTCACCGGCAGCTATGCCTACAAATTCAAGAAACCGGTCAATTTCGGCTTTCTGGATTTCACCACGCTTGCCGCTCGTGAACACTTCTGCAATGAAGAGTTGCGTCTGAACCAGCGCCTGACCGAAGGCCTCTATCTGGAAGTCATTCCGGTCACCGGCTCGGAAGAAGCACCCCAACTGGGTGGCAGCGGTGAAGTCATCGAGTACGCCCTCAAGATGCGCCAGTTTTCGCAAGAGGGCTTGCTCAGTTCCCTGCAAGCCAAAGGCGAACTGACGGTCGGGCACATCGACGAGCTGGCCAGGCAGATTGCCGATGCCCACCTCAGTGTGCCAACAGTCACCACCGAGAACGAGCTGGGTTCTCCTGACAGCGTCATGGCGCCGGTCCTGCAGAACTTCGAGCAGATTCGCCCGTTCCTCAGCGAAAAAGCCGATTTGTTACAGGTTGATTCCCTGCAAGCCTGGGCCGAGTCCAGCTTTGAGCGCCTCAAGCCTCTGCTTGCCCAGCGCAAGGCAGACGGTTTCATCCGCGAATGCCATGGCGACATTCACCTGGGCAATGCCACGGTCATCGACGGTAAAGTCGTGATCTTCGACTGCATCGAATTCAACGAGCCATTCCGCATGACCGACGTCTACGCCGACATCGGTTTCCTGGCCATGGACCTTGAAGACCGCGGCCTGAAATCCTTGTCGCGTCGCCTCATCAGCCAGTACCTGGAACAGACCGGCGACTATGCGGGCCTGGAACTGCTCAACTTCTACAAAGCCTATCGCGCTCTGGTGCGTGCCAAGGTCGCGCTGTTCAGCCAGCCTGCCGACGCCGACGAGGCCCAGCGTGCCGCTACGCTGAGCAAATATCGCAACTACGCCAACCTGGCCGAAAGCTACAGCGCCATTCCATCCAGTTTCCTGGCCATTACCCATGGCGTCTCTGCCGTGGGCAAAAGCCATGTGGCAATGCGTCTGGTGGAATCGCTGGGCGCCATACGCCTGCGTTCGGATGTCGAGCGCAAGCGCCTGTTCGCAGAGAGCGCCGAGCTTTATGGTGCCGAAACCAGCAAGGCAACCTATGACCGACTGCATGCTCTGGCAGAAACCATTCTGCGTGCTGGCTTCTCGGTGGTCGTCGATGCCACTTATCTCAAGCGCGAACAACGTAATGCTGCGGCCAAAGCTGCCGAAACAACAGGTGTGCCTTTTCTGATTCTGGATTGCGAAGCGCCTCAGGCCGTCATTGCCGGCTGGCTCAAACAACGCCAGGAACAGGGCAGCGACCCTTCGGACGCAACTCTGGAGGTGATCGAGGCTCAGCAGGCCAGTCGCGAGCCACTTGAGGCGGACGAAATCCTGCGCAGCAAGCACGTTGAAACCAGCAAAAGCAGTGACCTGGAAGAACTGGTCGAGAACCTTCGCCAGCGCTTGCCAGGACTGTGAAATGAACGTCGAGCCGTTGGGCAGCTAGCGCTTCACGGCTCGACAATGATGGCGATATAATGGCGCCATAATTCCAACAAACCACAGAGGCACCCATGAGCCAGCCCAAGCAGCTCGATTCGCCGCTTTACATGCTGTTGCGTAGAGATGATGTCGAAGGCTTCAATCAGGAGAAGCCCAAAACAGGCACGATCGATATGGTCGGTGGGGATTTCCGTGGCCTGGACTTGCGTGCTCTTGATGCGAGGGGCATCGACTTTACCGACGCCTACTTCCGCTCTGCCGACCTTCGCGGCCTGGACTTGCGCCATACCCCGATGGAAGGCGCAAGCATCGCGCATGCACAAATCTCTGGCGCGTTCTTCCCGCCAGAGCTATCGGCGGACGAGATCCGCATGTCGGTGACCTTCGGGACCCGCATGCGCTACCACACCCGCTAGGCAACACCTGTATCAAGCCTGCGTGCGCAATGCATGCGGGCTTTGTGTTGCGTTGATTTTTTGATGTCTTTCTTCATACCTTCTTCGCGAATGAATTCGCTCCTACCGGATTTGGTGGGGCATTGATGCGTGAAAAAAGAACTGTTGACTTAGAAATGAGAATCGTTATGATTATCACAACCGGTCGCGAGACTGGCCGATAACCTGAAAGACCTTGGTTCGGACTTTCAGGATTATCTCCTCATCAGGCTAATCACGGTTTTTGACCCGGCTTTTTGCCGGGTCTTTTTTTGCCTGTCGTTCAGGATTTCCTGAGGTCCGGCTCCAGTACGCCCAGGCACACCAGCAAATCGTCCAGCAGTGTCGAAGATCCAAGGCGCACCCTGTCGACATTGATCCAGTGCGGCCCGAAACGGGAGCGCGCCATGTCCATGAAGCCCCTTGCATCGGCAAAAGTACGGATTCCTCCGGCGACCTTGAAACCCACCTGCCCGCCCACCTCGGCAATGGACTCCAGCACGATGCGCACCGCTTGCGGCGTGGTGCTGGCCAGCCCTCGACCGGTGCTGGTCTTGAGAAAGTCGGCACCACACAGAATGGCACTGCGACAGGCATGCAGGATGATCTGAGGATCACGCAAATCACCGGTTTCGAGGGTAACCGTCAACGCGACGCGACTGCCGCACGCAGCCTTGCAGGCCGTGATCATATCCATGCCGGTCTGCTGGTCGCCGGACAGAAGAGCACGAAACGGATAGACCACATCCACCTCGTCAGCACCAGACATCACCGCTGCACGCACCTCCGCCACCACAGGCTCGATGCATGGGCCGCCATAGGGGAAGTTAGCCAACGCCACCACCCGGATACCCGGGGCCTGCAGACGATCAAGAGTCGTGCGTGCCAGACACACGAAACGTGGCGACACAGACACCGCCGCGATCGCCCCCAAAGGCGTCACCGCGCGTTGACACAGGGCGACAATCCGCTGTTCGGTGTCATCACTGCTAAAGGCGAACAGATCAAGCAGGCTCAACGCCTGGAGAGCCAGTCGCTCGTCATCTGCTGTCATTTCCTGCATGGCATCCCGCTCCGAAAAACATGAGCAGGACAATATAGGAGCGGTCCTTGCCAGACATGAGCACACCTCAGTCAGAGAAAAGGACTACACAAAGAAGAGAAAAAACCGAGCCAGTGGTATCAGGCCCCGGGTGGAGACTGATGAAGTTGAGCGCCAGAATGCTTTTCGGGAGTGGCTGCCGTATACCAGACGTAATCGGCGCTCTGCGGCTCGACCTCTTCACCCATCCGGGCCAGAAGCAGCACTACCGCAGGCTCGGTGACGCCAAGGTCAGCCAGATGCAAAGGCACTCCCACATCCTTGCGCACGTGCCAGGCATCGGCAAACAGCACACTTGGCAAGGGAGCAGCTAACAGGCTTTGGGCCATTCGCCGGTCGCGCTGTTGCTGAACCGCCAGCAGCGCAGGCAACCGATCTTCGGGCAACACGCCATAGCTATCACGAATAAGCGCCAGCAGCCGCTCATGCACGGCTGGAGCCGCAGAAAGAGAACCACTTGATTCGGGGGCCTGCCGGTAAGTCGGCATGATTTCATTGGTATCGAGATTGGCGGACATCACAGGATAAGGCTGAGCCAGCAGATAGCGCATCAGCGAGCCATACAACGACCAGTCCCAGGCCTTTTGCCAACTCAGCGCTACTGGCAAATCGGACGGGTATTTCTCCTGGACCAGATCAGACTGAACCGCAGTGACCCTGGCCTGCTGATCGGGGTTCAGCATCTCCAGTAACAGACTGCCTTGCGGACGCCGTGCAGCCAGCACCTGCATAAGCCATAACTCCAATGCATGGTGATCGGGGTTGTCGTGCTGCTCGCCAACCAGAACACGCGAAGCAACTGCCAGACGCTCGGCCAGTTGTTGCGCGCTCAGCGCCTGACCACTCTTGTTGTCACGAATCATGCGTAAGTCCAAATGCCCATGCTCACACGGGCTTTGCCAGAGGAGTAAATTTGGCAAACGAAGTGATATTTGGCAAGTATTGAGGCATACCAAGACCACAGCCAGAAAAAGACGCTTGGTGGACTTACCTTTTCAACGCGCGATGATCAGCGGATGTCCCCTCTCGGGATGGCTCTGCACCAATACTTCCAGGCCAAACACTGCCTTGAGAGCATCCGGTTGCAAGACAACCTCGGGACGATCCAGCGAATAGACTCTTCCCTTGTCGAGCAACAATAGTCGATCACAGTAACGAGCCGCCAGGTTCAGGTCATGCAGGATGACCATCACGGCCGCGCCGCGATTGGCAAAATCTCGTACCGCCTGCAACGTGGTGTGCTGATGCAAGGGATCGAGCATGGACGTCGGCTCATCAAGCAGAAGCGTGCAATTGCCTGTGCCGGGCCAGAGTTGCGCCAGCACCCGTGCCAGATGCACTCGCTGACGCTCACCACCCGACAGGGTCATGTAACTGCGTTCGGCAAGGTGCAGGGCATCGGCAGCCTGAAGCGCTTCGCGCACCACCTGCTCATCGACTTCACGGCCGGTTTCATGAGGCAAGCGTCCCATGGAGACGACTTCATCGACACGAAACGCGAAACTCAGGGTAGAGCTTTGCGGCAGCACAGCCAGCTTTCGTGCCCGCTCGGCACCCGGCCACTGCGAGAGCAGCCGCTGCTGCAACCAGACGTCTCCTTGAGAAGGTTCGAGTTCTGCGCACAGGGCTGCCAGCAGCGTACTTTTGCCGGCCCCATTGGGACCGAGCACTCCCAGCACTTCTGCGGGCAGCAATTGCAGATCGATATCCGCCAGAACACTTTGCGTGCCCCGATGAATGTGCAGATTTTCGGCTCGTAACATCAGTGACGCCCTCTCACCAGCAGATACAGGAAGAATGGCGCGCCCAACAATGCCGTGACGATGCCGATAGGCAACTCCGCAGGCGCCAGCACCAGACGGGCAAAAATGTCGGCAAACAGCAACAGGCTGGCACCCGCCAACGCCGAGGCAGGTAAAAGAACCCGGTGATCCGGCCCCACCAGCAAACGCACCAGATGCGGCACCACAAGACCGATGAAACCGATTAGCCCGGCAGCCGCCACCGCCGCTCCGACACCCAGCGCCGTGCAGAAAACCAGCTCACGCTTGAGGGCTTCAACATTGATGCCCAGATGACGTGCCTCGGACTCCCCCAACAGCAAGGCATTCAGGGCTTTGGCCCGACGAGGCAGCCAGAAGATGATCGCCACGCACACCAGCAGCAGCGGCCATAACCGGGCATAAGTAGCACCATTGAGGCTGCCCATGTTCCAGAAGGTGAGCGTACGTAGCGTGGCGTCATCCGCCAGATAGGTCAGCAGACCGATGATCGATGCCGACAACGCCGTCAGCGCAATACCGGCCAGCAGCATGGTTGCAACGCTGGTCTGGCCATCTCGCCGGCCCAGCCGGTACACCATGCTGGTCACCACCAGCCCACCGACCACCGCACAGACCGACAACAGATAAGGCGCGATAACCTGCGAGACATTTCCCCACAAGGCACCGCCCACAATCGCCAGTGCCGCCCCCAGCGCAGCACCACTGGAAACCCCGACCAACCCCGGATCGGCCAGCGGATTTCGGAACAGCCCCTGCATCGCCACCCCGGACAACGCCAGCACTGCGCCAACCGCCAGGCCCAGCAAAGTGCGCGGCACACGAATCTGGCCAAGAATCAGTTCAGCTTGCTCAAGATTCTCCCCCGCCACCGGCATCCCCAGCAGCCGCAAAGCCGCACGCAAGGTATCGGCCAGCGGCAGACTCACCGGCCCGAGGGCCAGCGACAGCCAGAATGCAGCGATGCACAGGACTGTCAGCCCGATAAACAGAGCACGCGCTGATATCAGGGCTTTCATGGCTCAGAGCGAACGGCAGCGCTCAAGGGCTTGGCAGTTGGGTAAAGCGCGTGAGACAACTTTTGCAGATTGTCGGGCAGACGTGGGCCCAGACCACCCACCAGCAGCGTCGGGTCCAGATCGAACACCCGGTCATCGCGTGCCGCAGGCGTGGCGGACAATGCAGGGTTTTCCTTGAACAGCGCCTTGCGAGCGGCATCACCACGCAGGGCGCGATCGGCCACGATCAGTACCTGTGGAGCCAGCCCGGCCATGGCCTCGACCGAAAACACCTTGTACCCGTCATGGGTCGCCAGATTGCGACCGCCCGCCTGTTGAATCAGCCAGTCGCCAGCCGTCCCCTTGCCGGCAACCATGGGCTTGCCGCCGCCATGGCCCACCAGCAGCAGGACACCCGGAGCCTCAGCACCTTTCTGCGCCTGGACGATCCACTGCTGCTGGTTATCCAGTTGTTGTTGATAACGTTCGATCAGGCGAGCGGCCTGCTCCGGAGCGCCCAACAGCCCCCCAAGGCGTTGCAGGTTGCTTTTCAGGGTTGCCATATCCGCCCCTGCCGGGAGCACTTCAACCTGTACCTTGGCCGCACGCAATTGTTCCAGCACAGGCGGAGGTCCCATCTCCTCGGTCCCGACCAGCACGTCCGGACGCAGGCTGAGAATGCCTTCGGACGACAGCTGGCGCTGATAACCGATGCTCGGCAACGACCTGAGCGACTCCGGATACTGGCTGGTGGTGTCGACGCCCACCAGCCTGGATTGGCCGCCCAGCGCAACGACCCATTCACTCAAGGCCCCCCCGGCACTCACCCAGCGTTGCGAGGCTTCGGTATCAGCAGGCTGTGCAGCTTGCGCCATGTGACTGAAGGCAATTCCGACCAGAGCCGCACATACGCTGCTATTGAAAAATCGCATGAAGATTTCCTTTCAAGAAGCCCGGACCCTGGCAGTTTTAATGAGCACCGGTGATGGGCAAAACGTTTCAACGTGGCGAGCACTCCTTGGGAGGCGCTCGCAACAAGGGGCGAAATTGTCCGCGAACATGCAGGATCGACGGATTAAGATTGCATTAAGAGGCAAGCCTCATTGCTCTCTTACCGTCATCAACTCGAGAATCGGAGTCATTTGATAATTGTTTTCATTTAAACGTCAAGCCGGCGAGCACGCTTCATGAAACGCCTATGTGCCGCTGCCGACCTTCCCGAGGCAGAAAGTCGCGGGTTTGAAACCGAAGGGCTGAAACTGCTGGCAGTGCGTCGTCATGGGCGGGTGTTCGTCTACCGCAATCGCTGCCCCCATCGCGGCATTGCACTGGAATGGGAGCCTGACCGGTTTCTGGATGACAGCGCGAGCCTGATCCAGTGCGCCAGCCATGGCGCACTGTTTCTGGTCGAGAATGGCGAATGTGTTGCGGGACCTTGCGAAGGACAGTCGCTGACTGCAATCCCCTGCCGGGAAGACGCCAAAGGTATCTGGGTCATGCTGTCTGACGATAACGAATAGTCAGATAAGGCCCTGAACCTGCAGACGCCTGTCGATGCGAATCTCTTCAGGCGTCAGTTGCACCCCATAGGCCAGTACCTCGACACCCGCTGCTACCGCTTCGCGCAAGGCAGCGGCATAGGCCGGGTCGATCTCTTCTGCCGGACGCACCGCATCAATGCCGGTGAGGTTCACGCAATACAGCAGGACCGCACGCACACCCTCGCGAGCCAGCGCCGCCAGCTCACGCAAATGACGAGCGCCGCGCTGGGTGACCGCATCGGGAAAGGCCGCGACTGCCGACCCATCGAAGCCCAGCGTGACACTCTTGACCTCCACATAGGCATAGCCTTCGGGGTATTCGAGGCGAAAATCCACCCGGCTTTTTTCCTGCCCGTAAGCCACTTCGCGCTTGAGCGCCGTGAAACCGTTGAGCTCGCTGATGACCCCGGCGCGCAATGCTTCCTCGACCAGGGTATTGGCTCGTCCGGTATTGATGCAGGCAAAACGTCCCTGAGGTGTTTCGCTGATTTCCCAGGTCCCCGGCAGCTTGCGCTTGGGATCACTGGAGCGACTGAACCAGACGCGCCCGCCCGGCAGCATGCAATTGAACATCGAACCGGTATTGGGACAGTGAATGGTCAGCAACTCGCCGCTATCGGTTTCGATGTCGGCCAGGAAGCGTTTGTAGCGAATCAGCAGACGACCCTGCTCAAGTTCAGGAGAAAAACGCATCAGCCTTTCCAGCTCCGCAAGCCACGGGCAATCCGCTCGACCGCCTCTTCAAGCCTTGGCAGGCTTTGGGTGTAAGCAAAGCGCACATGATGCCCCGCCTGATAACGCCCGAAATCCAGACCCGGAGTGAACGCAATGTGTTCGGTCTCGAGGAAGTGCCGGCAAAAATCAAAGGCATCGCCACCAAAGGCGCTGATATCGGCATATAGATAGAAAGCCCCTTCAGGCTCCACGGCGATACCAAAACCCAGCTCGCGCAAGGCAGGCAAAAGGAAATCGCGGCGGCGTCCGAACTCGGCGCGGCGCTGCTCGAAAATCTCGATGGTCTGCGGCTCGAAACAGGCCAGCGCGGCATACTGGGCCATGCTCGGAGCACTGATGTAGAGGTTCTGCGCCAGCTTCTCCAGATCGGCAACGGCTTCGGGAGGCGCCACCAGCCACCCCAGACGCCAGCCCGTCATGCCGAAATATTTTGAAAAACTATTAAGGACGAACGCATCGTTATCGACTTCCAGCACGCTGCTCGCGTCAACGCCGTAAGTCAGGCCGTGATAGATCTCATCCACCACCAGATGGCCGTTGCGTGCCTTGAGCGTACGGGACAACGCGGCCAGCTCATCCACATGCAGAAGCGTGCCTGTGGGGTTGGCTGGAGAGGCGACCAGAGCACCGACGCTGTCCTGATTCCAGTGCTGCGCCACCGACTCGGGTGTCAGTTGATAACGCTCCTTCGGCCCGACCGGTACCAGTTGCGCAGCACCTTCCACCAGACGCAGAAAGTGCCGGTTGCACGGGTAACCCGGATCGGCCAGCAACCAGTGCTTACCGGGATCAACCAGCAGACTGCTGGCCAGCAGCAGCGCACCTGAACCACCGGGCGTGACAAGAATTCGCTCCGGGTCGATATCCAGCCCATAACGCTGGGCATAGAAACCGGCGATGGCCTGGCGCAATTCCGGCAGGCCACGGGCAGCGGTGTAGCGGGTCTTGCCGGCCGCCAGCGCCGCCTGCCCGGCCGCAACGATGGGCTCTGCCGTGGTGAAATCGGGCTCGCCGATTTCCAGGTGAATGACATCGTGGCCCGCCGCCTGTAATTCATTGGCCCGCGCCAACAGCGCCATGACATGAAAAGGTTCGATGGCGCGACTACGCTCACTGTAAGGCTGGGCCATTTTTCTTCCTTAAATGAAACACGAATCAGAAACATAACGGTCATGAGCATTCGGCGGGATTCTAACCAACCGCTTGCAGTGCAGTACTTTAAATCATGAAACGTCAGGACTTGTTGAATAGAAAATAAAAAGACGGGGACAGCCGCTACACGCCTTGATGACAGCGAGTTTGCATCACAGGCGTCCCGTTCGGGGAACAAGCGAGACGATGCTCGACAACCGGGAGTAGCGCACCACGATTTGATCTGGTAAGTTCGCCCGCTTGCAGTTGCAGGGCCGACAGGGGTCGGTGATGGAACAATCCTGCGCAATAGATTAGAAGAGTGAGAGGCGGTCCCTACATGCCCACCCCAGAAAAGCAACAGAATCATCTAATCAGTGGCTTTGAACCCTACGTGGAAAAAAAGGGTGAAGAGTACATGGGCGAGCCGATGCGCGCGCATTTCACCAAGATCCTGAACAAGTGGAAACAGGATCTGATGCAAGAGGTCGACCGCACGGTAGACCACATGAAGGACGAAGCTGCAAATTTCCCTGACCCAGCAGACCGAGCCAGCCAGGAAGAAGAATTCAGCCTGGAACTTCGTGCCCGCGATCGTGAGCGCAAGCTGATCAAGAAGATCGACAAAACGCTGCAACTGATCCTGGACGAAGAGTACGGCTGGTGTGAGTCCTGCGGTGTGGAAATCGGCCTTCGCCGTCTTGAAGCACGCCCGACTGCCGATCTTTGCATCGACTGCAAGACACTGGCAGAAATCAAGGAAAAACAGGTCGGCAAATGATCTGCTGACTGCCTTGAACAAAAAGACGCTTCGGCGTCTTTTTTGGTTTTAAGGAATAGAGCCTTTTCGCGAGTGAATTCGCGCCTACCCGAACACGTGGGAGCGAATTCATTCGCAAAAAACAGTCAGACGAAAAACTCTTCTGGTTTGGATCCGCCCATGAAAAACCCGGCCTATATCGGACGCTTTGCGCCAACCCCCAGCGGTTACCTGCACTTCGGCTCGCTGGTCGCAGCGCTCGCGTCCTATCTCGACGCCCGCGCCGCGGGTGGCAAATGGCTGATGCGCATGGAAGACCTGGACCCGCCTCGGGAGGTTGCCGGGGCGCAGGCTGCGATTCTGGAAACCCTTGAGCGTTATGGCTTTGAATGGGACGGCGAAGTCGTGCGCCAGAGCCAGCGTCACGATGCCTATGCCGAAGTCCTGAATCGCTGGTTCAGTCACGGCCTGGCCTACGCCTGCACCTGTTCGCGCAAACAACTGGAAGGTTTTCAAGGCCTCTACCCCGGCTTTTGCCGCAATGCAGGACACGCCACCGAAGACGCCGCGATACGCATTCGTGTGCCGGAACTGGAATACCGCTTCATCGACCGGGTACAGGGCGCCTTTCAACAGCACCTGGGGCGCGACTCCGGGGATTTTGTCATTCAGCGGCGCGACGGCCTGTATGCCTATCAACTGGCGGTAGTGATTGATGACGCCTGGCAGGGCGTTACCGATATCGTGCGCGGCGCAGACCTGCTCGATTCGACGCCTCGCCAGCTCTATCTCCAGGAACTGCTGGGGCTGCCACAGCCGCGCTACCTGCATGTGCCGCTGATTACCCAGCCGGACGGCCACAAACTCGGCAAATCCTATCGCTCTCCCCCATTGCCAGCCGATCAGGCGACACCTTTATTGCTCAGGGCACTGCGAGCCCTCGGTCAGCCCACGACACCCGAACTGTCCTGCGCCAGCGCAAGGGAAGTACTCGACTGGGGTATCGCGCACTGGGATGCCATGGCAATACCGCGCACGAGCACAATTGAAGAAGCCCGAATAGACTGAGCTAGAGCGGTCGCGTAAAACTCCTACATAAGTACACTTGCAGGTTGTACGGCATCCGTTACCATGCCGCACCTCATCACCCTCAGGAACGAAGGAGACCGCATGTATATTTACCGTTTGGTCTTGCTTCTGGTGGTAGGCATCTACCTCTTCTCCCCGGCCATCATGGACTGGTGGATCGATGCGACAGGTGCCTGGTATCGCCCTTATATGCTGTGGCTGATCCTGATCGTGGTGACCTTCATTCTTCAGAGCCAGCGAGATGCCGATGAGCTTTAGCCTCACGCAGATGCTGCTGGTCAGCGCCGGGTATCTGCTGCTCCTGTTCGGCGTTGCATGGATCAGTGAGCGTGGCGTCATCCCACGCTGGATCATTCGTCACCCGCTGACCTATACCCTCTCGCTGGGCGTGTATGCCAGTGCCTGGGCGTTCTATGGTTCGGTCGGTCTGGCCTATCAGTATGGCTATGGCTTCCTGTCCAGTTACCTCGGGGTTTCCGGAGCGTTTCTGCTGGCGCCGGTGCTGCTTTATCCCATTCTCAAGATCACCCGAACCTACCAGCTTTCATCCCTGGCCGATCTGTTTGCCTTTCGCTTCAGAAGTACCTGGGCGGGTGCGCTGACCACGGTTTTCATGCTGATTGGCGTGCTGCCGTTGTTGGCGCTGCAGATTCAGGCGGTGGCCGATTCCATCAGCATCCTGACCCGTGAACCGGTGCAGGACAGAGTCGCCGTGGCGTTCTGTGCGTTGATCACACTGTTCACCATTTTCTTCGGCTCACGGCATATCGCGACCCGGGAAAAGCATGAAGGCCTGGTGTTCGCTGTTGCTTTCGAGTCCCTGATCAAACTGATCGCCCTGGGCGGTATCGGCCTTTATGCCTTGTATGGCGTATTCGACGGCCCGCAGCATCTGGAACTCTGGCTGCTGCAAAACCAGACTGCCCTGGCCTCGCTGCACACGCCTTTGCAGGAAGGTCCATGGCGCACATTGCTGCTGGTGTTTTTCGCCTCGGCCATCGTGATGCCGCACATGTATCACATGACCTTCACCGAAAACCTCAATCCGCGCGCACTGGTCAGCGCCAGCTGGGGCCTGCCGCTGTTCCTGCTGCTGATCAGCCTCGCCGTGCCTCTGATTCTGTGGGCGGGCCTCAAGCTGGGCGCTACCACCAGCCCCGAGTATTTCACCCTTGGGATCGGCATCGCCGCCAACAGCAAGCCACTGGCGCTGATGGCTTATGTGGGCGGGCTCGCGGCGTCCAGCGGGCTGATTATCGTCACCACCCTGGCGCTGTCGGGCATGGCCCTCAACCATCTGGTGCTGCCGCTTTATCAGCCACCGGCCGAGGGCAATATCTATCGCTGGCTGAAGTGGACACGTCGCGGCCTGATCGTGGCGATCATCACGGCGGGCTACTGCTTCTACCTCATGCTCGGCGCGCAACAGGATCTGGCCAACCTGGGCATCGTCGCATTCGTCGCGACCCTGCAATTCCTGCCCGGCGTGCTGTCGGTGCTGTATTGGCCGACCGCCAACCGGCGTGGTTTCATTGCAGGCCTGCTGGCCGGAACGGTGGTCTGGATCGTCGGCATGCTGTTACCGCTGATCGGCAACCTGCAGGGTTTCTATATTCCCTTGCTGAACATGATCTACGTGCTGGACGACACCAGTTGGCACATGGCGGCCATCGCCTCGCTGGCAGCCAACGTCCTGTTGTTCACCCTGATCTCGCTGTTCACCAATGCAAGTCCGGAAGAAGTCAGCGCCGCCGAGGCCTGCGCCGTCGACAATGTTCGTCGCCCGCAGCGCCGCGAACTGTATGCCGTGTCGCCCCAGGAGTTTGCCACGCAACTGGCCAAACCGCTGGGCGCCAAGGCCGCGCAGAAGGAAGTCGAGCAGGCGCTGCGCGACCTGTATCTGCCGTTCGACGAGCGTCGTCCTTATGCCCTGCGCCGCCTGCGTGACCGGATCGAAGCCAACCTGTCCGGCCTGATGGGCCCCAGCGTGGCCCAGGACATGGTGGAAACCTTTCTGCCCTATAAGTCCGGCAACGAGAAATACGTCACCGAAGACATTCACTTCATCGAGAGTCGCCTTGAGGACTACCACTCGCGCCTGACCGGCCTTGCCGCCGAACTCGATGCCTTGCGCCGCTATCACCGCCAGACCCTTCAGGAACTGCCCATGGGGGTGTGCTCGCTGGCCAAGGATCAGGAAATCCTGATGTGGAACCGGGCCATGGAAGAGCTGACCGGTATTGTCGCCCAGCGTGTCGTGGGCTCGCGACTGGAAACCATCGGCGAACCCTGGAAAGGCCTGCTGACGGGTTTCATCAATGTGCCGGATGAGCACTTGCACAAACAGAAGCTCGCCCTGGACGGCCAGACCCGCTGGCTCAACCTGCACAAGGCCGCCATCGACGAACCGCTGGCCCCCGGTAGCAGCGGTCTGGTGGTGCTGGTCGAAGACCTGACCGAAACCCAGATGCTGGAAGACAAGCTGGTCCACTCGGAACGTCTGGCCAGCATCGGTCGTCTGGCGGCCGGCGTAGCTCATGAAATCGGCAACCCCATCACCGGCATCGCCTGCCTTGCACAGAACCTGCGCGAGGAACGAGAGGAAGATGACGAGATCAAAGAAATCAGCAGTCAGATCCTCGAACAGACCAAACGTGTCTCGCGCATCGTGCAATCCTTGATGAGCTTCGCCCACGCCGGCGCTCACCAGCATAACGACGAGGCCGTCTGTCTGGCCGAGGTCGCGCAGGATGCCATTGGTCTGCTGGCGCTCAACCGGCGCAACTTTGAAGTCCATTTCTATAACCTGTGCAACCCGCAGCACAAGGTCGATGGCGACCCGCAACGGCTGGCACAGGTCCTGATCAATCTGCTCTCCAACGCCCGTGACGCCTCGCCCTCCGGCAGCGCTGTCAGGGTCAAGAGCGAAGCATCCGAACATACTGTGGATCTGATCGTCGAAGACGAAGGCAGTGGAATTCCCAAGGCAATCATGGATCGATTGTTTGAACCATTCTTCACCACCAAGGAACCGGGAGAAGGAACCGGGCTAGGTCTCGCACTGGTCTATTCCATCGTTGAAGAGCATTATGGACAAATCACCATCGACAGCCCGGCTGACCCCGAGCAGCAGCGAGGAACCCGTATCCGGATAACCTTGCCGCGCCATGTCGAAGCGACGTCCGCCGTGAACTGAGACCGTCGAGAGAACTGAATCGATGCCGCATATTTTGATCGTCGAAGACGAAACCATTATCCGCTCGGCCCTGCGCCGTCTGCTTGAGCGTAACCAGTACGAAGTCAGCGAGGCAGGTTCGGTACCCGAGGCTCAGGAGCGTTTCAACATCCCCTCGTTCGACCTGATCGTCAGCGACCTGCGACTGCCTGGCGCTCCTGGCACCGAACTGATCAAGCTCGGTGAAGGCAAGCCTGTACTGATCATGACCAGCTATGCCAGCCTGCGCTCGGCCGTGGACTCCATGAAAATGGGCGCGGTGGATTACATCGCCAAACCCTTTGACCACGATGAAATGCTGCAGGCTGTTGCGCGCATCCTGCGTGATCGTCAGACCAGCTCAAACCAGCAGGCCGAACGCAACGCGCCCGCCAAAGCCAACAGCGCCGACAAGGGCGCTGCGCAGAACGGCGAGATCGGCATCATCGGCTCCTGCCCGCCCATGCTCGATCTCTACAGCAAGATTCGTAAAGTCGCGCCCACAGATTCCAACGTTCTGGTCCAGGGCGAATCCGGGACCGGCAAGGAACTGGTCGCCCGCGCACTGCATAATCTGTCGCGTCGCGCCAAGGCACCGATGATCTCCGTGAACTGCGCAGCGATTCCCGAATCCCTGATCGAGTCCGAGCTGTTCGGCCATGAAAAAGGTGCCTTTACCGGTGCCAGCGCAGGTCGCGCAGGTCTGGTTGAAGCGGCCGATGGCGGCACTCTGTTTCTCGACGAAATCGGAGAACTGCCTCTGGAAGCACAGGCCAGGCTCCTGCGCGTCCTGCAGGAAGGCGAGATTCGTCGCGTCGGCTCCGTGCAGTCACAGAAAGTCGATGTACGCCTGATCGCCGCGACCCACCGGGACCTCAAGACCCTGGCCAAGAATGGCGAGTTTCGCGAAGACCTTTATTACCGTCTGCACGTGATCGCGCTGAAACTGCCTGCATTGCGCGAACGCGGTAACGACGTGCTCGAAATCGCCCGCGCCTTTCTGGCTCGCCAAAGCGCCAAAGCTGGCCGCAACGATCTGAAGTTTGCCCCCGACGCCGAACAGGCCATCCGTCATTACAGCTGGCCGGGTAACGTGCGGGAGCTGGAAAACGCCGTGGAACGCTCGGTGATTCTGTGCGAGAACCCGGAAATCTCTGCCGACCTGCTGGGTATAGACATCGAGCTCGACGGTCTGAACGACGACGAGTACATGGGCCTGGCGCCCCTGCCCGCCTCGGCGAACTCGACCAACAGCGAGCCCACCGAAGACCTGTCACTGGAAGACTACTTCCAGCACTTCGTCCTGGAACATCAGGATCACATGACAGAGACCGAACTGGCACGCAAACTGGGCGTCAGCCGCAAGTGCCTGTGGGAACGCCGTCAGCGACTGGGCATTCCGCGCCGCAAAGGGGTCGCCAACGAAACCTGAAAAGGCTCTGCGTCGGGGTGCGCAGGCCAGTTAACAAAACTGTTACCTTCGTACCTCCTACGTAACAAACGCCGGGTCTTACGGTAACGAAGCCCGGCTTTTTTGTACCTGCCCAAAAAACCGAAACCCCGCAAAGCCCCGGTTTCATTGGGTTTAAAAAAGTTGGCACACCTTCTGCTATATCCTTAGTACAAGAAGAACAACAAGCAGTAGACACCCATAATAAAAATAAGACGAATCGACTCACGCATAACAAGAACAAGACGGCGGAGGCGCAGCTAACTGATTCTTTTGGAGAGGAGTTGTATTTGGGGCTTGCCCCGCAACCAGGCCGAGAATAATAAAAACTACCCTTAGGTAGCGCCTGAACTGGTTGGATCGAATGATCATTGCAACGCAGCGACCAAAGCAATCCGTTTGCTCTTGACTCCCGATTGGGAGATTTCACAGGCGAAACCCTGTGGATGGGCACTCAACAAAAACAAGAAGCCCGACAAGACAATAAAAATAAAGAGCACGCACTTTGGGGGAGCTTCGGCTCCCCCAGTAGCTTCCAGAGCTTTTGAATCCCTTCCTTTGATGCCCGATGCGCAGCGTCCTACACCATCCCCCGACTAAATGCTAGAATCCCCGCCCATCGTGCGGCCATTCTCCATTTTGGCCGAATATTCCTTCAAACAGTGCATCCCATGCTGAAGAAGCTGTTCCAGTCATTCCGTTCCCCGGTGCGTAAACCGCAGCAACACACGCGCACCACGCCTGAAGTGCTCAATAGCAGCCAGCATTCGCTGCAGCGCAGCCAATTCAGCCGTCATGCGGTCAATATCGTCGAGCGCCTGCAAAACGCTGGCTACCAGGCCTATCTGGTCGGTGGTTGCGTGCGCGACCTGATGCTCAATATCGAGCCCAAGGATTTCGACGTAGCAACCAGCGCCACACCTGAACAGGTGCGTGCAGAATTCCGTAACGCCCGGATCATTGGCCGCCGCTTCAAGCTGGTCCATATCCACTTTGGCCGGGAAATCATCGAAGTTGCGACATTCCGCGCCAATCATCCTCAGGACGAGGAAGAAGAGGACAGCAACCAGTCCTCGCGCAATGAAAGCGGCCGCATCCTGCGTGACAACGTCTATGGCACGCTGGAAGAAGACGCCCAGCGCCGGGACTTCACGATCAACGCGCTCTATTACGATCCGGTCAGCGAACGCGTGCTCGATTACGCCAACGGCGTACACGACATTCGCAACCGCCTGATCCGCCTGATCGGCGACCCCGAGCAGCGTTACAAGGAAGACCCGGTGCGCATGCTGCGCGCCGTGCGTTTCGCAGCCAAGCTGGATTTCGGTATAGAAAAGCACAGCACCCTGCCGATTCGCCCGCTGGCGCCGATGCTGCGTGATATCCCGTCGGCCCGTCTGTTCGAAGAAGTGCTCAAGCTGTTCCTGTCCGGCCACGCAGAACCCACCTTTGAAATGCTGGTGGACCTGGAGCTGTTCGAGCCCCTGTTCCCGGCCAGCTCCAAGGCACTGGAATACAACCCGACCTACACCCACACCCTGATCAGCAATGCCTTGATCAACACCGACCTGCGCATCAAGCAGAACAAGCCGGTAACACCGGCGTTCCTGTTCGCAGCCCTGCTCTGGCCGGCACTGCCTGCCAAGGTGCTGCGCCTGCAAGAGCGCGGCATGCCGCCGATTGCGGCCATGCAGGAAGCAGCTCACGAACTGATCATCGAACAATGCCAGCGCATCGCGATCCCCAAGCGTTTCACCATGCCGATCCGCGAGATCTGGGACATGCAGGAACGTTTGCCACGCCGCTCCGGCAAACGCGCCGACCTGCTGCTCGACAATCCACGCTTCCGTGCCGGTTACGACTTTCTGTTGTTGCGCGAAACCGCTGGCGAGCAGACCGACGGTCTGGGTGAGTGGTGGACCGACTATCAGGACAGCAACGACAGCCAGCGCCGCGACATGATTCGTGACCTGGGTAACAAGCCCGAAGCCACCGGCACAGGCCCTCGCAAGCGTCGTCGCAGCAGCGGCGCCAAACGCAAACGGGACGCCGAGGCGTCCGGTGAGTAAGGTATCAAGCCGCGAACGTGTCTATATAGGCTTGGGCAGCAACCTCGCTGACCCGGCCGAGCAGTTGCGTCATGCTCTCGATGCACTGGCGCTACTGCCACAGAGCCATCTTGCAGGCGTTTCGTCCTTTTACGTCAGCGACTCCCTGTTGCCCGGCCAGCCCCGCTATACCAATGCCGTTGCAGCACTGGACACCGCACTGGCACCGCTGGAACTGCTCGATGCCTTGCAAGGCATAGAACTGGACCAGGGCCGCGAGCGTCATGAACGCTGGGGCCCGCGCACGCTGGACCTGGATATTCTGCTGTTCGGCGAGCGACTGATCGACGAGCCACGCCTGAAAGTGCCGCATTATCACATGCAGGCCCGCCCCTTCGTTCTCTACCCTCTGGCAGAACTCGCTCCCCGCCTGGATCTGGCTGACGGGCGTACGCTAGAGCAGTTACTGGCCGCTTGCCCATACGAGGGCCTGGAGCGTTTGTCCGCTCCGGCGTAAACCTGACGTGTCACCCGTTACTACACATCTGTAACCGATGATGAAACGGGTAACACCTGCAATTGACTTCATGCCCCCTCCTCACGAAGATAGGCCTCCCGCCGCCAACCCGTTGGTGAATGGGCGCGAAACAGGCCTTTGCGAAACACCGCGACACGACGGTGTGCCTGCTTTTCCAAGATGAATCGCCGCAGTGTGCACAGCGCCTGATGGAGACTTTTAGATGCCTGATATAACTGTTACGTCGCTGCTGGCCCTCAAGCAGAAAGGTGAGAAAATCACCATGCTGACCTGCTACGACGCGACCTTCGCCCATACCGCCAGCCAGGCGGGTGTCGAAGTGCTGCTGGTGGGTGACTCGCTGGGTATGGTCCTGCAGGGCCATGACAGCACCTTGCCGGTGACGACCGCCGAAATGGCCTATCACGTTGCCTGCGTCAAACGCGGCAATCAGGGCGCGCTGATTCTTGCCGACCTGCCGTTCATGGCCAACGCCACCCTCGAACAGACCTTCACCAACAGCACCACGCTCATGCAGGCGGGTGCGCACATGGTCAAGGTCGAAGGTGCTGCGTGGCTGGCCGAGTCGATACGGCTGCTCGCCGACCGTGGCATTCCGGTCTGCGCCCACATGGGCCTGACGCCACAATCGGTGAACGTGCTGGGTGGCTACAAGGTTCAGGGCCGTCTGGAAGCCCAGGCCCGCCAGATGCGTGCCGATGCCATTACCCTGGAACAGGCTGGCGCCGCCATGATCCTGCTGGAGTGCGTACCGAGCGAGCTGGCCGAGGAAATCACCCAGGCGGTGAAAGTCCCGGTCATCGGTATCGGCGCCGGCAGCGCCACCGACGGTCAGGTGCTGGTGCTGCATGACATGCTCGGCCTGTCCATCAGCGGTCGCGTCCCCAAGTTCGTCAAAAACTTCATGGTCGGCCAACCTGACATTCAGTCGGCCATCCAGGCCTACGTCAGCGCAGTCAAAAACGTCAGCTTCCCGGCAACTGAACACGGATTCTCGGCATGAACACAGTAAAAACCGTACTGGACCTGCGCGCCGCCGTCGCTCGCGCCCGCAGCGAAGGTAAACGGATTGCCTTGACGCCCACGATGGGCAACCTGCACAGCGGACATGCCGCACTGGTGACACGGGCGAGCCAACGGGCGGACTTCGTGGTCGCCACCATTTTCGTCAACCCGCTGCAGTTCGGCCCCAACGAAGACCTGGCGAGCTACCCGCGCACCCTCGATGCCGACAAGGAAAAACTGCTGGAAGCCGGTTGCAACCTGCTGTTCACGCCCAGCGTGGAAGAAATGTACCCACACGGCATGGCCGATCAGACCCTGGTCAGCGTTCCGCACCTGTCCGAAGGGCTGTGCGGTGCCAGCCGGCCTGGCCATTTCGACGGCGTTGCTACCGTGGTCAGCAAGCTGTTCAACATGGTTCAGCCTGACCTGGCCGTGTTTGGCGAGAAAGACTTTCAGCAACTGGCGGTGATCCGGGCACTGGTCCGGGATCTGAACATGCCGATCCAGATCATTGGCGAGCCGACCGTTCGCGCGACCGATGGCCTGGCCTTGTCATCGCGTAACGGTTATCTGAGCGAAGAGCAACGCGCCAAAGCGCCTGCGCTGTATCGCGTCCTCAGCACCGTGGCCGACGGCATTCGCAACAACGAAGACATCAACGGCCTGATCAACATCGGCAAAAGGACGCTGGAGGCCGAAGGTTTCCGTATCGACTATCTGGAAGTGCGCGACGCCACCAGCCTGCGTCCTGCTACCGAAGAAGACCGTGATCTGGTCATTCTGGTTGCCGCCTTTCTGGGCAAGACCCGCCTGATCGACAATCTGCACCTGACCAAGGAATAACAACAAGATGCACACCGTGATGCTCAAAGCCAAACTGCACCGTGCAGAAGTCACTCACGCCGTGCTCGACTACGAAGGCTCATGCGCCATCGATGGCGAGTGGCTGGACCTGTCCGGCATTCGCGAGTACGAGCAGATCCAGATCTACAACATCGATAACGGCGAGCGTTTCACCACCTATGCCATCCGTGGTGAAGAAGGTTCGCGCATGATTTCGGTCAACGGTGCCGCCGCTCACAAGGCGAAAGTCGGCGACCGTGTGATCATCTGCGCCTATGCTCAGTACTCCGACGCCGAACTGGTCGATTTCAAGCCACGCATGCTTTATATGGCGCCGGGCAATGAACTTAGCCATACCAGCAATGCCATACCGGTACAGGTTGCCTAGGTAATCCCATACACACAACACTCAGCTTGTGTGAAATAGTACCGGCCTCATGTAGGACAGAGCGCAGACAAACAGGCATGCGGAGGGTAGTCTCCGTTGAGTTGCCGAGCATTCAAGTTTGCGATCTGGCTTTTCAACCTCCAAGGCAGTTCAAGTTAAAGGAAACCCGCAGCGATGGCGTACTACCGCAATCCTTCTGATGTGACCGCTCTGCCCGCCTGGCAGGCGCTGAGTCAACACCGCCAAGCCATGCAGGATTTCAGCATGCGCGATGCGTTCAATGCAGATCCGCAACGCTTCAGCCAATTCACCCTCAGCAGTTGCGGCCTGTTTCTCGACTACTCGAAAAACCTGATTACAGGTGAAACCCAGGACCTGCTGGTCAACCTGGCCAATGAAGTCGGCCTGAAGGAAGCGATCCAGGCACAATACGACGGCGAGCTGGTCAACTCCTCCGAAGGTCGTCCGGCGCTGCACACCGCGCTGCGCCGCCCGGTTGGCGACAAGCTGCTGGTCAATGGCGTCAACGTGATGCCGGAAGTCCACAAGGTCCTCAACCAGATCACCGAGCTGGTCGGTCGCATTCATGACGGCCTGTGGCGCGGCTACACCGAGAAGCCCATCACCGACGTGGTGAACATCGGCATCGGTGGCTCGTTCCTCGGCCCGGAGCTGGTGTCCGAAGCCCTGTTGTCGTACGCCCATAAAGGCGTGCGCTGCCATTACCTGGCCAATATCGACGGCAGTGAATTCCACGAACTGTCGATGAAGATCCGCGCCGAAACCACGCTGTTCATCGTTTCGTCGAAATCCTTCAACACCCTGGAAACCCTGAAGAACGCCCAGGCAGCACGCGCCTGGTATCTGGCTCAAGGGGGCTCCGAGGCCGAGCTGTACCGTCACTTCATCGCGGTATCGAGCAACAACGCAGCAGCGGTTGCATTCGGTATCCGTGAAGAGAACATCTTCCCGATGTGGGACTGGGTCGGCGGTCGTTACTCGCTGTGGTCGGCCATCGGTCTGCCTATCGCGCTGGCCATCGGCATGTCCAACTTCAAGGAGCTGTTGTCGGGTGCCTACACCATGGACCAGCACTTCCAGAGCGCGCCGTTCGAGAAGAACATGCCGGTGCTGCTGGCCTTGCTGGGCGTATGGTATGGCAACTTCTGGGGCTCCCAAAGCCACGCGATCCTGCCTTACGACCACTACCTGCGTAACATCACCAAGCACTTGCAGCAGTTGGACATGGAATCCAACGGCAAGAGCGTACGCCAGGACGGCACGCCGGTTTCCACCGATACCGGCCCGGTCATCTGGGGCGGCGTAGGCTGCAACGGTCAGCACGCTTACCACCAGTTGCTGCATCAGGGCACCCAACTGATCCCGGCTGACTTCATCGTGCCAATCGTCAGCTTCAACCCGGTTGCCGACCATCACCAGTGGCTGTACGCCAACTGCCTGTCCCAGAGCCAGGCGCTGATGCTGGGCAAGACCCGCGCCGAAGCCGAAGCCGAGTTGCGTGAAAAGGGCGTACCGGAAGAACAGGTGCAGCAGATTGCGCCGCACAAGGTCATTCCTGGCAACCGTCCGAGCAACACCCTGGTGGTGGAGCGCATCAGCCCGCGCCGTCTGGGCGCACTGGTGGCAATGTACGAACACAAGGTTTTCGTACAGAGCGTGATCTGGGGCATCAACGCCTTCGACCAATGGGGCGTCGAACTGGGCAAGGAGCTGGGCAAAGGTGTTTACCAGCGCCTGACAGGCGGTATCGAAGACCCTGCCGAAGATGCTTCGACCCAAGGCCTGATCAACTACTTCCGCGGCCGCCATCGCGGTTGATCGCCCTCGCGAATGAATTCGCTCCAGCAGCGTTGGAGTGAATTCATTCGCAATCCCTCACCGGCTTCTATTCTTGTACCCACACAAGAACAAGGAAGCCGATCATGTTCGATATCCGCGCATTCCCCAAAGCCTACGCCACAAGCCTGGCCGCACAGCTGAGCCCGGCCGACTATAAACGCCTGTATCGCCAGTCTGTGGATAACCCCGAGCAATTCTGGGCCGAACAAGCCGCCACTTTTCTCGACTGGTCAGCGCCCTGGGACGAGGTCCACAGCTCAGACTTCAGCACCGGACAGGCAAGCTGGTTCAAGGGCGGCAAACTCAATGTCAGTTACAACTGCATCGACCGTCACCTGCAAAGTCGAGGCGATCAGATCGCGCTGATCTGGGAAGGCGACAACCCGACCGAATCCGCAGAAGTCACTTACAGGAAGCTGCACCACAACGTTTCCCGGCTGGCCAATGTCCTGAAGATTCGCGGCGTCCGAAAAGGCGACCGGGTGTGTATCTACATGCCGATGATTCCTGAAGCCGCCTACGCAATGCTCGCCTGCGCTCGCATCGGCGCCGTGCATTCGGTGGTGTTTGGCGGTTTTTCTCCGGATGCCCTGCGCGACCGGATCCTGGACTCGGACTGCCACACGGTCATCACCGCCGATGAAGGCATACGGGGCGGCAAATATATCCCAATGAAACATAACGTCGACAAGGCGCTGCAAAGCTGCCCGAACGTGAGCACCGTGCTGGTAGTGGAGCGAACCCAGGGAGAGATCGACTGGGTCAAGGGCCGTGATCTCTGGTATCACGAGGCGCTTCACGGCATCAGCGATGACTGCCCGCCCGAAGCAATGGATGCCGAAGACCCGCTGTTCATTCTCTACACCTCCGGAAGCACCGGCAAACCCAAGGGCGTGATGCATACCACCGGTGGTTATCTGCTGCAGGCGGCAATGACTTACAAGCATGTGTTCGATTACCGCGATGGCGAGGTTTTCTGGTGTACGGCGGACGTCGGCTGGGTCACCGGCCACAGCTACATCGTCTATGGCCCGCTTGCCAATGGCGCGACGACGCTGATGTTTGAGGGCGTGCCCAATTACCCGGATGCCTCACGCTTCTGGAAGGTCATCGACAAGCATCAGGTCAATATCTTCTACACCGCACCCACCGCCCTGCGGGCCTTGATGCGCGAAGGCCCGGCACCTCTGCAAGGTACTTCACGGGAAAGCCTGCGGCTGCTGGGCAGTGTCGGCGAACCGATCAATCCCCAAGCCTGGGAATGGTATTTTCATCAAGTGGGCAAAGAGCGCTGCCCTATCGTCGATACCTGGTGGCAGACCGAAACCGGCGGCATCATGCTCACGCCCCTGATCGGCGCCAGCCAGTTCAAACCCGGCTGCGCGACACAGCCCATGTTTGGCGTACAGCCCGTACTGCTTGATGAGCAAGGCCAGGAAATCCAGGGCCCCGGCAGCGGCCTGCTGGCCATCAAGGCCAGTTGGCCGGGACAGATCCGCAGCGTCTACGGCGACCCGCAACGCATGATCAACACCTACTTCAAACCTTGTGCAGGGTATTACTTCACCGGCGACGGAGCACGTCGCGACGAAGATGGCGATTACTGGATCACCGGCCGTGTGGACGACGTGCTCAATGTGTCAGGCCACCGGATCGGTACTGCCGAAGTCGAAAGCGCGCTGGTGCTGCACGACAAGATCGCCGAAGCCGCGGTGGTGGGTTATCCCCACGACGTGAAAGGCATGGGCATCTATGCCTTTGTCACCCTCATCAACGGCATCGAACCCAGCGATGACCTGCAAAACGAGTTGCTGGCCCATGTCAGCAAGGAGATCGGCAAATTCGCCCGGCCCGACCTGATCCAGTGGGCGCCTGCACTGCCCAAGACCCGCTCGGGCAAGATCATGCGGCGTATCCTGCGCAAGATCGCCAGCAACGAACTCGATAACCTGGGCGACACCTCGACCCTGGCAGATCCCGGGGTTGTGGATAACCTGATCGACAAACGCTTGAATCGATGAGGCAAGCGAGGCATGGTCTGCACCATGCCCGCCGCTGTAACCGAGAGCACATGGAATTCATTCGTCGTCGTATAGAAACCCAGGTCATGAGCCTGACCGGATTGTCATTGGGCCAACTGGATCTGGAGAATCCCAAGGGCGATCCCGGCCTGTTCGGCCCTCAGGCCATTTGCTGGCGAGTGCATGGAGACTTCACCAGCATGCTGATCGGTGGCATCAGCGCCTTGATGCTTCAGGCACTGCACCCACTGGCACTGGCCGGGGTCTGGGATCACTCCAGTTTTCGCGAGGACATGCTCGGCCGCTTGCGAAGAACCGGACAGTTCCTTGCAGGCACCACGTTCGGCGCCACCCATGACGCGAACTGGCTGATCGAAAAGGTCCGCACCATCCATCTGCAAGTCACGGGAACTGCACCAGACGGCCGGCCTTATGCCGCCAGCGACCCTGACTTGCTGACCTGGGTGCACGTGGCGGAAGTCAGCAGTTTTCTTGCAGCGCACCTGCGCTATCTCGACCCTGAGCTGTCACTGACCGAGCAGGACACCTACTACGCCGAAACCGCCCTCATCGCCGAACGCCTGGGCGCCCGTGATGTACCGCGCTCACGCCAACAGATTGCCGATTATCTGGACAACATTCGCGGGCATCTGCTGTGCGACGACCGCAGCCGCGAGGTGATACGCCTGCTGCTCAACGAGCCAGCCCCCAACAGGCTGGTCAAACCCTTTGGCGCCTTGATGATGCAGGCCGGGATCGACCTGCTGCCTCTCTGGGCCTGCGAAATGCTCGATGTCGAACAAGGTCCCTGGCGGCGCAGGATGATTCGCGCAGGCGTCAATGGCTGCGCGCCGATCCTGCGCTGGGCGGTGCGCAACGGCTCCATTCATCGGGCGCAACGAAGAATGGCCCCTGCATAAGATGACCACCGGGTTCCCGGTTGGAATCGGGCTTTGCATATGTGCCAACATGAGTCCATTGATCACGCCGCGCCGTCAGCCGGCCCAGCCCAATAACAATGAGGATCAGCACCATGCAAGACGTCGTTATCGTTGCCGCCACCCGGACTGCCGTCGGCAGCTTCCAGGGCTCACTGGCCAGTATTCCCGCCGTGGAGCTGGGCGCAGCCGTCATTCGCCAGCTCCTGACCCAGACCGGCGTGGATGGCGGGCAGATCGATGAAGTCATCATGGGCCAGGTCCTGACCGCAGGTGCCGGACAAAACCCGGCGCGTCAGGCCGCGATCAAGGCCGGGCTGCCGTTTGCAGTGCCCGCCATGACCCTGAACAAAGTCTGTGGCTCAGGCCTCAAGGCGCTGCACCTGGCCACCCAGGCGATTCGTTGCGGCGATGCCGAGATCATTATTGCTGGCGGCCAGGAAAACATGAGCCTCTCCAACTATGTGATGCCCGGCGCACGCACCGGTCTGCGCATGGGCCATGCCTCTCTGGTGGACACCATGATCAGCGACGGCCTGTGGGACGCCTTCAACGACTATCACATGGGCATCACCGCAGAAAACCTCGCCGACAAGTACGACATCAGCCGTCAGGCACAGGACGAATTCGCAGCCACGTCCCAGCAGCACGCCGTTGCAGCCATCGACGCCGGTCGTTTCGTGGATGAAATCACCCCGATCCTGATCCCCCAGCGCAAAGGCGATCCGCTGCGCTTCGACACCGATGAACAACCACGTGCGGGGACGACTGCCGAATCCCTGGGCAAGCTCAAGGCCGCTTTCAAGAAAGACGGTACGGTCACCGCAGGCAATGCCTCGTCCATCAACGATGGCGCAGCGGCCGTCATGCTGATGAGCGCCGCCAGGGCCGAGCAACTGGGCCTGCCGGTGCTGGCGCGTATAGCCGGCTATGCCAATGCGGGCGTAGACCCGGCCATCATGGGCATCGGCCCGGTCAGCGCGACACGTCGCTGCCTGGACAAGGCTGGCTGGTCACTGGAAGAGCTGGACCTGATAGAAGCCAACGAAGCGTTTGCCGCTCAGTCGCTGTCGGTCGCCAAGGAACTGGGCCTGAACCTGGAAAAGGTCAACGTCAACGGCGGAGCCATCGCCCTGGGCCACCCCATTGGCGCTTCGGGCTGTCGCGTGCTGGTGACGCTGCTGCATGAAATGATCAAGCGCGACGCCAAAAAGGGCCTGGCCACGCTCTGTATTGGTGGCGGTCAGGGTGTAGCGCTGGCGCTGGCACGCTGATTTATGGTGTCTGACCGATCGTTCTCAGGTTCATGGGAGCGATCGGCAATCTACCTTCGCCCTGTAACTGGTAAACTCCCGCGCCTAATTCCAGCCCAAGGCGCTCTGCATGTCTTCCTTGAATCAGGCGCTCAGCGTCGCCCTCGATAACCGTCAAAACCTGCTGGCCGAGCTGCATCAGCAAGGGACGGACTGCTATCGCCTGTTTCACGGTAGCCAGGAAGGTGCCAGCGGCCTGACCATCGACCGCTATGGCCCGCAACTGCTGGTACAAAGCTTTCATAACACGCTGGATCTGGACTCGCTGCTGGGGCTGCATGCGCTGGTCAATGCCCGGCTGGATCTGGAAACCTTGCTGGTTTATAACGACCGCTCGCAGGGTAACTCCCGCATCGACCGCCAGGACCCGATCTACAAGGCTCATGAGGCCGCGCTGCAAGACTTGATCGGCCATGAGTGGGGCCTGAACTACCGGGTACGCGGCCGTCATAACGGTCAGGACCCGCTGCTGTTTCTCGACCTGCGCAATACCCGCGGCTGGGTCAAGGCGAACAGCAAGGGCAAAAGTGTCTTGAACCTGTTTTCCTACACCTGTGGCGTCGGCCTGAGCGCTGCTGCCGGTGGCGCGAGTGAAGTCTGCAATCTGGACTTTGCCGAAAGCAACCTGGCCGTGGGCCGCGAGAACGGCGCACTCAACCCGCAATTGCCGCCGATGCAGTTCATCCAGTCGGACTACTTCCCGGCCATCCGGCAACTGGCAGGCTTGCCGATCAGCTCGCGTCGCGGGCAAAAACTTCCGGATTACGTAAAGCTTGAACAGCGCCAATATGATCTGGTGCTGCTCGATCCACCTGCCTGGGCCAAGAGCGCTTTCGGCACGGTCGATCTGCTGCGTGATTACCAGAGCCTGCTCAAACCGGCACTCTTGAGCACTGCCGAAGACGGCGTGCTGATCTGCTGCAATAACCTGGCAAAAGTCAGCATGGACGATTGGCGCGAGCAGGTTCTGCGTTGCGCCAGCAAAGCGGGCCGACCAGTGCTTGATTGCCGGGTCATGAAGCCTGCCGAAGACTTTCCGTCCCGGGACAATCAGCCTCCACTCAAGACGCTGATTCTGCAGTTCTGATATCGCCCCGTTTTAAAGGAAATTTCCTACAGCGCCAGACGGCTTGGCCTTTTGAACCCAATGGGCGTGCCATACTCCAAGGAGCTCCGAAAGAAAGAGACAACGCCCCAATGTCCAAAGGATTGAAACGTACTCTTGGCACTTTGCTGGCTGTATGTGTGCTTTACAGCCTGCTGGGCTTTTTCATTCTGCCCGGCGTTGCCTTGCGTATTGCCAACCAGCAATTGAGCAACTATTCCACCGTTCCGGCAAAGCTCGAACGCCTGGAGCTCAATCCATACACTCTGGAGCTGACGCTCTGGGGCCTGAACATCGGCGTTCCCGGCAAAGAGCAGATTGCATTCGAGAAGCTATATGCCAATCTGCAGATCGACAGCCTCTGGAGCGGTGCCCTGCATCTGCTGAAGGTGGAACTGAGCAATCCCAGAACCGAGGTGCTGTTCGACAAGACAGGCAAACTGAATCTGGCGCAATTGTTCAAGCTGCCACCCAGCGAACCTGCAACCAATGAGCCTGCCGGCAAACCCTTCCCGCTGCGTATCGATGAAATAAGACTGGCTGACGGCTATGTGCACTTTCAGGACATGCGCCCCGGCGAGCCCATCGAATTCCTTTACGACAAGTTGAACCTGGAGCTGAAAAACCTCAGCACACTCCCGGAAGACAACGCCGACATGACCATGGTCGCCATCGGCCCCGACGGCGGCCAGATCGACTGGAAGGGACGCATCAGTCTGGTGCCGATCACCTCCGAAGGCACCCTCAAGGTCACCGACAGCAAGATGAAGCTCTGGTGGCCTTATGTACGCGACGCCCTGCCACTGGCACTGAAAGACGGCATCCTGAATTTCAGCACCAGCTACACCCTCGACCTGAGCAAGGAGACCGAACTCAAGCTCAACAACGCCGCCGCCAGCATCTCACCATTCGTGCTCGATGCACCTGATGGACGGCCTCTGGTACGCCTGCAACGCCTGGAAGTCAGCGAGACTTCGGTGGATCTGGCCAGACAGCTTGTCACCGTCGGCAAGATACGCAGCAACAAGCTGGAAACCTGGGCTGCCCGTGAAGCCGATGGCCAGCTGGACTGGCAGAAACTGTTTGCCAGCCAACCGGCAAAACCATCGCCGAAAAAACCGGAAATCGATGCAAAGGCCGTAGAGCCTGCTTCCGATACCAGCTCTCAGGCTGCCGCTCGCCCGGCGTCCCCGGCCAAACCCTGGCAAGTTCTGCTCCAGGATGTGCAACTGCGCAACTATCAGGTCCACCTGTCGGATCGGGTCCCCAAGGAAGCCGTCACCCTGGATGTCGGGCCTCTGAATCTGGACATGCAGAACTTCGACAGCCTGAACAAATCGCCTTTCACCCTCAAGCTCGATACCGGGCTGGGCAAACAGGGCAAGCTGACCGCCGTCGGGGACGTCAATCTCAGCCCGATGAGTGCGCGCCTGAATGTCACGACACGAGATATCGACCTGCGTCTTGCCCAGGCTTATATCAGCCCGTTCATTCGCCTGGAAATGCGTAGCGGGATGCTCGACAGCGACCTGGCCGTTGACCTGAAAAGCACCGCCCCCCTGGCTCTGGCCGTTACGGGCAAGGCCCAGGTCAACCAGTTGCATACCCTCGACACCCTCAAGCAACGCGACTTCATGAAGTGGCAGCGTCTGGAAGTTGAAGGCCTGAATTATCAGCATGGCGACAATCTGTCGATTACCCAGGTCAATCTGGAGCAGCCTTATGCACGCTTCATGATCAATGATGATCGCAGCACCAACATCGATGACCTGCTTATTCCGCAGCCTGTAGACAAGCAGCCCGCTTCCCCATCACCCAAAACCGCCAGCAATGAAAAACCGCTGGGCATTCATATCGGCGAGGTGAACATCAAGGACGGCTCGGCCAACTTCGCGGACCTGACTCTGACACCTAACTTCATCACCGCCGTGCAGCAGCTCAATGGCCGCATCGGCACCATCGATAACCGCCAGACCAAACCGGCACCGGTGAATGTCGAGGGCAAGGTGGACCGTTATGCACCGGTCACCATCAAAGGCAGCCTCAACCCGTTCAACCCGATGGCCAGCCTCGATATCGCCACCAGCTTCAAGCGTGTCGAACTGACCACATTGACGCCCTACTCCGGGAAGTTCGCCGGGTTCCGAATCCGCAAGGGCCGTCTCAATCTCGACCTGCACTACCTGATTACCCAAGGCAAGCTGAAGGCCGAAAACAAGGTGCTCGTCGAGCAACTGCAACTGGGCGAGAAAGTCGACAGTCCCGATGCAGTGGACTTGCCGATTCGTCTGGCGGTCGCCTTGCTCAAGGACACTCAGGGCAGGATTGCCCTTGAGCTGCCGGTTGAAGGCGATCTGAACAACCCGCAATTCAGCGTCATGCCGATTGTCTGGCAAACCCTGCGCAACCTTGTGCTGCGAGCGGCACAGGCGCCTTTCAAGATGCTGGGAGGTCTGGTGAGCGGTGGAGGTTCAGAGGACCTGGGCAATATCAGTTTCGCGGCAGGTTCCAGCGAACTGAGCAGTGACGCCACAAAAGCTCTGGATACGCTTGCAGCCGCACTCAAGGAGCGCCCGACACTGCGCCTGGAGATCGAAGGCACCAGCGCGGCCAGCAGCGACGGCCCATTGATCGCCCAGCAGCGTCTGGAGCGCGAATATCAGTCCACTTACTACAAGATCATGCAACGCCGTGGCGACAAGGTCCCGGCCAGAGCCGCCTTGCTGCAAGTGCCTGATGACGAGAAAGGTCCGATGCTCGAAGGTATCTATCGCGCTCGTCTCAAGCAACAACCACCGGCAGAGTGGGCAGACCTGGGCAAGGAAGAACGCCTGAACAGGATGCGCGCTGCCGTGCTCAAGTTCTGGAGCAGCAACGAGGTCCTGTTGCGTGAGCTGGGTCAGGACCGGGCTGGCAGTATCAAGGACTATCTGGTACAGAAGGGGCAACTGGAAGACGAACGTATCTATTTCGTCGATGCGCACCTGGGCCAGGCACAAGCTGATGGCCGGGTTATCAGCCCACTTCATTTGGACAGCGAGTAAACGACTTGGCTAAATCCCCGATCACTGGCTTCATTCTGCTGGCACTCTCTGGAGCGCTGGCGGCGACAACCGTACAGGCTTCGACCTTGCGTTGCGGTAGCCAACTGATCAGCACCGGGGACAGAGTTTTCGAGGTTCAACAGAAGTGCGGCGCCCCCCTCAGCCAGGAGGTTATCGGGAGCAAGGAAACCTACAGCAGCAACTACCGAAGGTCCGAAGAAGTGAGGATTGAGGAGTGGGTTTACGGTCCCCTTAACGGCATGTACCAATACCTGCGTTTCGAGGGTGGTCGGCTGGTCCGTATCGATAGCAAGCGCGGCAATTGACTGCCTGAAATAGAACAGGCCCCAGTGCGAACACCGGGGCCTGTAATGGCCACATCCTTGTGGCCTCTCGCATGAACTTCCTGTCTGCCGACGACCTGCAAGGCCGTCGACACGACGTCAGATGCTCATTTCAAAGGGTTACTCAGCTTTCAGGCCATCGGCCGAAACAGCCTGAACGCCTTTGATTTTCTTGGTGATAGCCACAGCCGTTTTCTTCTGGGCTTCAGTCACCGCAACGGTAGAGGACAGGGAAACCACGCCTTTGTTGGTTTCAACCTTGATGTCCGAGCCTGGGATGCCTTTTTCAGTCAGCAGGTCGGCTTTGACCTTGGTGGTGATCCAGGTATCGGTAGTCGCTTCCTTGGCTTGAGTCACTTCACCGGCAGCCAGCATCATTGGAGCCTGGGTGTTGGTCTGAGCGAATGCAGCGTTAGCCATGGTCAGTGTCAGGGCGGTTGCAGTGGCAGCAGCGATAGCGAACTTCTTCATACGATAACTCCTGTTTTTCTCAGAAACTGCACCAACATCATTGGTTGCAGGGTTATTGGTTATATCGCAAGGGGTGTGCCAATCTGCAAAAAACAATAAAATCCTTTAAATACAACAAGTTATAATTTTATCCATTTTGCACGATCGTGCAGATTGCCCGTTCGACCAAAAACTCCACTTGCAAGATGCATGTTCCCATCGGGCGTTTTGAGTGGGGTTTACGCAAGCCTTTATTTACGCTCATAAAAAAAGGATCCCGAAGGATCCTTTTTTGGCGAAGCCTATCGAGCGATCAGACGCCCGACGCTTTTGCAGCGGCGACGTCCTTGATCGACAGCTTGATACGGCCGCGGTTATCCACGTCCAGTACCAGAACTTCGACTTCCTCACCTTCTTTCAGGATATCGGTCACTTTCTCTACGCGGGCATCGCTCAGCATGGAGATGTGAACCAGACCGTCCTTGCCTGGCAGGATGTTCACGAATGCGCCGAAATCGACGATACGCTCGACCTTGCCGACGTAGATCTTGCCGATTTCCGCTTCAGCGGTGATACCCAGAACGCGCTGACGAGCTGCTTCAGCCGCTTCCTTGGTTTCGCCGAAGATCTTGATCGAGCCGTCGTCTTCAATGTCAATCGAAGCCTTGGTTTCTTCGCAGATTGCACGGATGGTCGCGCCGCCTTTACCGATGACGTCACGGATCTTGTCGGTGTCGATCTTCATCGCGATCATGGTCGGAGCGTTGGCCGACAGTTCGGTACGCGACTGACCAATGATCTGGTTCATCTGGCCGAGGATGTTCAGGCGAGCTTCCAGGGCTTGGCCCAGGGCGATCTCCATGATTTCTTCGGTGATGCCTTTGATCTTGATGTCCATCTGCAGCGCGGTAACACCTTTGGAGGTACCAGCCACTTTGAAGTCCATGTCGCCCAAGTGGTCTTCGTCACCCAGGATGTCGGTCAGAACGGCGAACTTGCCACCTTCCTTGACCAGACCCATGGCGATACCGGCAACCGGCGCCTTCATCGGTACACCGGCGTCCATCAGAGCCAGGGAAGCACCGCAGACCGAAGCCATGGAGCTGGAACCGTTGGACTCGGTGATTTCCGATACGACACGGATGGTGTATGGGAACACGTCGGTTTCAGGCAGCATGGCCTGAACGCTGCGACGAGCCAGACGGCCGTGGCCGATTTCACGACGACCAGCGCCACCCATGCGGCCACACTCGCCTACCGAGAACGGAGGGAAGTTGTAGTGCAGCATGAAGGGGTCTTTCTTCTCGCCTTCGAGGGTGTCCAGCAGTTGTGCGTCACGGGCAGTACCCAGAGTCGCGACAACCAGAGCCTGGGTTTCGCCACGGGTGAACAGTGCCGAACCGTGGGTCTTTGGCAGAACGCCGACTTCGATGTTCAGAGGACGAACGGTGCGGGTATCACGGCCATCGATACGTGGCTTGCCGTTGACGATGTTCTCACGCACGGTGCGGTATTCGATTTCACCGAAAGCCGCTTTGACTTCGCCAGCAGACGGGCTGCCTTCTTCAACAGCCAGCTTGGCAACGACCTGATCACGCAGCTCGCCCAGACGGGCATAGCGGTCGGCCTTGACGGTGATGGTGTAGGCCTGGGAGATCGCGTCGCCGAACTCGGAACGGATCGCGCCCAGCAGCTCGGTGGCTTCCGGCTTTGGCTGCCAGCTCCAGAGAGGCTTGGCGGCTTCGGCGGCCAGTTCCTTGACTGCGTTGATCACGACCTGGAACTCGTCGTGGGCAAACAGAACGGCGCCCAGCATCTGGTCTTCGGTCAGTTCCTTGGCTTCGGACTCAACCATCAGAACAGCTTCGGAAGTACCGGCTACGACCATGTCCAGGCTCGAAGCCTGCAGTTGCTCGTAAGTCGGGTTCAGCAGGTAACCGGTGCTTTCGTGGAAAGCAACACGGGCAGCGCCGACAGGACCGTCGAACGGAATGCCGGAGATGGCCAGGGCAGCCGAAGTACCGATCATCGCTGCGATGTCCGGATCGGTTTTCTTGCTGGTGGAAACAACGGTGCAGACAACCTGCACTTCGTTCATGAAGCCTTCTGGAAACAACGGACGGATCGGACGGTCGATCAGACGCGAAGTCAGGGTTTCTTTCTCGGAAGGACGGCCTTCACGCTTGAAGAAACCACCAGGGATCTTGCCGGCAGCGTAGGTTTTTTCCTGGTAGTGCACGGACAGCGGGAAGAAGCCTTTGCTGGCATCGGCGTTCTTGGCACCGACCACTGTCACCAATACGCTGACGTCGTCGTCAACGGTGACCAGTACTGCGCCGGAAGCCTGACGGGCGATGCGGCCAGTCTCCAGGGTTACGGTCGATTGACCGAACTGAAATTTCTTGATTACCGGGTTCACGGTTTCCTACCTTTTCTGTGGCTCTTGGGGAACTGGTTTCTTGCGAATTCTTGGGCAGCGAGGGGAATCGGACCCTTCGGCAGTCCAGATAAAACTAGAGGCTGGAAGCCTGCCAGAACCATCGGTATACCGATGAATCGTGACAGACAACCAACCTCTCGCAACGTCGTTATTAGCGACGCAGACCCAGACGACCGATCAGGGCGCTGTAACGGCTAACGTCCTTACCTTTCAGGTAATCCAGCAGCTTGCGACGCTGGTTTACCATACGGATCAGACCACGACGCGAGTGGTGGTCCTTACCGTTGGCCTTGAAGTGGCCTTGCAGTTTGTTGATGTTGGCGGTCAGCAGTGCAACTTGCACTTCTGGCGAACCAGTGTCACCAACAGCTTGCTGGTAGTCGGTTACGATCTGAGCTTTTTCTTCAACGCTGAGTGCCATTTGGGCAATCCTTCAGTAAAGGAGCCGCTTCCGGAGAAGACGGTTCCAACAGGCCGGGGACAAACCCCGTATTAAAAAATGAGATGTGACCGTGCCTGTTGACAGCCACCCTCGTTCCAGTCCGCCTGCATGCAGACAGCCTGGTTCCGGTCATTCTGACCGAATCAGACGACGCGGCGCTATACGCCCGTCTTCGCTTACTTCACCAATACCGATGAAGCGACCTTCGTGATCCTGCACCCGGACCATGCCGAACTTCGGCGCATCCGGTGCTCTTACCGGCTGACCATGCAGCCAGTAGAAAGAACTGTGTTCCGAAAACTGCAGCAGTGGCCAATGTAGCAGACCGCTGTCCGATGGCATCAGGAAACGGTCGACCGCTTCGTTGCCACCGTCGGCGTGGACCTGCTCAAGCTCTTCCAGCGTGACCGTCTGGCTCAGGTTGAAAGGCCCGGCCTGGGTACGACGCAGCTCTGCGACATAGGCTCCACAGCCCAGTTTCTCACCGATATCCTCGACCAGGGTCCGAATATAGGTGCCTTTGCTGCAATCGACCGAAAGACGCGCAGTCTCGGACTCGCAAGCCAGCAATTCCAGGCGCGCAATAGTAACAGAACGAGGCTCACGCTCCACTACTTCACCTGCACGAGCCAGCTTGTAAAGAGGCTGGCCATCACGCTTGAGAGCCGAGTACATCGGAGGTATCTGGCTGATTTGACCGCGAAAATCCGGCAATACCGCTTCGATATCTTCACGACCAACGGTCACCGGGCGAGTCTGCAACACTTCGCCCTCGGAGTCTGCCGTGGTGGTGGTCTTGCCCAGTTGCATCAGCGTCTCGTAGGACTTGTCCGAATCGAGCAGGTACTGAGAGAACTTGGTGGCTTCACCGAAACACAACGGCAACACGCCTGTTGCCAGTGGGTCGAGGCTGCCGGTATGCCCGGCCTTTTCGGCATTGAGCAACCAGCGCACCTTTTGCAGGGCCGCATTGGAAGTAAAGCCCAGTGGCTTGTCGAGCAGGATGATTCCGCTGACATTGCGGCGTATACGCTTGACCTGAGCCACGCCTTACTCCTCGCTACCGTCCGGCTTCACGCCTTGTGGCGCGGAACCTTCCTGATGTTGTCCGTCTTCGGCCACTGCACGCTCGATCAATGCTGAGAGATGTGCGCCACGAGCCACGCTTTCGTCGTAATGGAAATGCAGCTGCGGCACGCTGCGTAGTTTCATCTCACGGGCCAGTTGCATGCGCAGGAAGCCGGCGGCGGAGTTGAGCACCTTGATGCTCTGCGCGATTTCCTCGGCGCTGTCCTGGCCCATTACGGTCATGAAAATCTTGGCATGACCCACATCACGGCTGACATCGACAGCAGTGATAGTGACCAGCCCCACACGTGGGTCCTTGATTTCGCGACGGATCAACTGCGCCAGTTCGCGCTGCATCTGATCGCCGATTCGTTGGGTACGGCTATATTCTTTTGCCATGGTTTGCTACCTGTTACTGACTCGGGACCAAACCCTGACAGTCTGAAAGCGGCAAACGCCCGGCCTGACAATTGCCAGACCGGGCGTTGCGTTGAGAGCCCATGACAGCCCGTGCATTTGCATGCGTGGTTCTGCCATGGCTCCTGTAGCTCGCGATTTAGAGGCTGCGAGCAACCTGGACCTTCTCGAAGACTTCGATCTTGTCACCGACCTTGACGTCGTTGTAGCTCTTGACGCCAATACCGCATTCCATGCCGGCACGGACTTCAGAAGCATCGTCCTTGAAGCGGCGCAGGGATTCCAGCTCGCCTTCAAAGATAACGATGTCGTCACGCAGAACGCGGATTGGACGGTTACGGTGAACAACACCTTCAACGACCATACAGCCTGCGATCGCGCCGAATTTCGGCGAGCGGAACACGTCACGCACTTCGGCAATACCGAGGATGTTCTCGCGAACATCGCTGCCCAGCATACCGGTCAGTGCTTTCTTGACGTCTTCGATGATGTCGTAGATCACGTTGTAGTAACGCATATCCAGACCTTCCTGCTCGACGATCTTGCGAGCGCCGGCATCGGCACGCACGTTGAAGCCGAACAGTACAGCGTTGGAGGCCAGTGCCAGGTTGGCGTCGCTCTCGGTGATACCACCGACACCGCCACCGACGACACGCACTTGCACTTCATCGTTACCCAGGCCGCCCAGGGCGCCCTGCAGTGCTTCCAGCGAACCACGGACGTCGGATTTGAGGACGATGTTAAGCGTCTTCTTCTCTTCCTGGCCCATGTTCTCGAAGATGTTTTCCAGCTTGCCAGCATGTGCGCGAGCCAGTTTGACTTCACGGAACTTGCCTTGACGGAACAGAGCGACTTCACGGGCTTTCTTCTCGTCAGCCAGTACGCTCATCTCGTCGCCAGCATCCGGCGTGCCATCCAGACCGAGGATCTCGACCGGAATCGACGGGCCAGCTTCTTTTACAGGCTTGCCGTTTTCGTCGAGCATGGCGCGGATGCGACCGAAGTTCGAGCCGACCAGAACCATGTCGCCCTGACGCAGCGTACCGTCCTGAACCAGAACCGTGGCAACCGGGCCGCGGCCCTTGTCCAGACGGGACTCAACGACAACACCACGGCCAGGAGCCGATGGAGTGGCCTTGAGTTCCAGAACTTCAGCCTGCAGCAGGACCGCTTCGAGCAGTTCGTCGACGCCGGTACCCATTTTCGCGGAAACCGGAACGAAAGGCGTATCACCGCCCCACTCTTCGGAAGTCACGCCATGGACCGACAGTTCGCTACGGATGCGATCAAGGTCTGCGCCCGGCTTGTCGATCTTGTTCACTGCAACAACCAGCGGTACGCCAGCAGCCACGGCATGCTGAACGGCTTCGATGGTTTGCGGCATTACGCCGTCGTCTGCTGCAACAACCAGGATGACGATATCGGTTGCCTTGGCACCACGTGCACGCATTGCGGTAAACGCGGCGTGACCCGGGGTGTCGAGGAAGGTCACCATGCCGCGTTCGGTTTCAACGTGGTAGGCACCGATGTGCTGGGTGATACCACCGGCTTCGCCAGCAGCAACCTTGGCACGACGAATGTAGTCGAGCAGGGAAGTCTTACCGTGGTCAACGTGGCCCATTACGGTCACGACCGGAGCACGGGAGAAGGTTTCACCCACGAACTTCAGGGATTCGGCCAGGGAGTCTTCCAGCGCATTGTCGCTGACCAGCGTGACCTTGTGGCCCAGCTCTTCGGCGATCAACTGGGCAGTTTCCTGATCCAGTACCTGGTTGATGGTAACCGGAGTGCCCAGCTTGAACATGAACTTGATGACTTCAGCTGCCTTGACGGACATCTGCGCCGACAGTTCGCCGACAGTGATGGTCTCGCCGATGGCAACGTCACGAATAACCGGACCGGTTGGGTTCTGGAAACCGTGGGCATTGCGTTTCTTAAGCTTGGACTTGCCACGACCACCACGACGGAAACCATCGCTTTCTTCGTCGGTAGTACGAGGAGCAACGCGAACAGCCGGTGCCTTCTCTTTTACCGAAGCGCGATGCGGAGCGTTCTTGCGCTCGCCGTCGCCGCCACGAGCATTGCGGTCATCGCCACGGGTCTTGTCCGGGCGACGCTGATCGTCACGCTTGCGAACTTCGACAACAGGCGCAGCAGGTGCGGATGTTGGCGCAGGTGCCGCAGGTGCCGCAGGCGCTTCACGCACTGGCTCGGCAGCCACAGGGGCTGGCGCAGCAGCAGGTGCCGCGGTCTGTTCAGCAGCAGGCTGGCGACGCGCTTCTTCTTCGGCGCGACGCTTGGTTTCTTCTTCAGCCTTTTGACGGGCGGCATTTTCTACCGCACGGCGTTCGTCCAGCTCACGCTTGCGCTCGGCTTCGATTTCTTCCGGGCTGCGTTGCACGAAAACTTTCTTCTTGCGCACTTCAACGCTGATACTTTTGCTGCCGGCAACGCGCAGGGTGCTGGTGGTCTTGCGCTGCAAGGTAATCTTGCGCGGCTCTTCCACTTTAGCCTTGTGGCTGCTTTTCAAGTGAGTCAGCAACGATTGCTTTTCACTGTCGGACACATGTTCCTCGGCGGCGGTGTGCGGCAGACCTGCCTCACGCATCTGCTGCAGCAGGCGCTCTACCGGTGTTTTGACCTCATCGGCCAGTTGTTTCACCGTGACTTGCGTCATGCACTTCTCTCCTCAGGCCGCGCCTGTTACTCGAACCAATGGGCTCGGGCGGCCATGATCAACTTGCCGGCACGATCATCGTCAATGCCGTCGATGTCGAGCAGGTCATCTATAGACTGCTCGGCCAGGTCTTCGCGGGTAATTACGCCGCGCACCGCCAGTTCCATCGCCAAATCCTTGTCCATACCCTCAAGCGAGAGCAGGTCTTCGGCCGGATGGGCGTCTGCCAGCTTTTCCTCAGTAGCGATGGCTTTAGTCAACAAGCGATCCTTGGCACGAGCGCGAAGCTCGTTGACGGTTTCTTCGTCAAAGCCATCGATGTTGAGCATTTCTTCCAACGGTACGTAGGCAATCTCTTCCAGGCTGGTGAAGCCTTCATCGACCAGCACCTGCGCCAGATCTTCGTCGACTTCCAGCTCGTCGATGAAGTTGCGCAGAATGTCGCCAGTCTCTGCCTGCTGCTTGGCCTGGATGTCCGATTCGGTCATCACGTTCAGGGTCCAGCCAGTCAACTGACTTGCCAGACGCACGTTCTGACCGCCACGACCAATGGCCTGAGCCAGGTTGTCCGCACCAACAGCGATATCCATTGCATGGGCATCTTCATCGACGATGATTGCAGCCACTTCAGCAGGGGACATTGCGTTGATCACGAACTGTGCCGGGTTATCGTCCCAGAGCACGATATCCACACGCTCGCCACCCAACTCGCCGGATACGGCCTGAACACGCGAACCGCGCATGCCGATGCAGGCGCCTTGCGGGTCGATTCGTTTGTCCTTGGAGCGAACAGCGATTTTTGCACGCGAACCCGGGTCACGGGAGGCAGCCATCACCTCGATCAGACCTTCGGCAATTTCCGGTACTTCGATACGGAAAAGCTCGATCAGCATTTCTGGCGCAGTACGCGACAGAATCAGCTGAGGGCCGCGGTTTTCAGTGCGGATTTCTTTCAGCAAAGCCCGCAGACGCACACCTACCCGGAAAGTCTCACGGGAGATGATGTCTTCACGAGCCAGCAATGCTTCGGCATTGTTACCCAGGTCAACGATGACATTGTCACGCGTAACCTTTTTAACTGTACCGGAAATGATTTCGCCAAGACGCTCGCGATAGGCATCGACCACCTGAGCACGCTCGGCTTCACGAACCTTCTGCACAATGACTTGCTTGGCGGTCTGCGCAGCAATACGACCGAATTCGATGGACTCGATCTTCTCTTCGATCAGATCGCCAGCGACAGCACCCGGCTTTCTGGCCTGGGCCTGGTCTACAGCCAGCTCGTAGGCCGGATCGTCCAGATCTTCGTCTTCGACCACATTCCAGCGACGGAAAGTCTCGTAGTTACCGGTGTGGCGGTTGATTTCCACACGCAGCTCAACCTCATCTTCAAAACGCTTCTTGGTAGCAGTGGCAAGAGCCAGCTCCAGCGCTTCAAAAATCACTCCTGCCGGAACGCCCTTTTCATTGGACACCGACTCAACAACCAGCAGTACTTCTTTGCTCATCGTACGCCTCGCCTTTCGCAAGCCATTGGATCCGCGGGATCCGCTGTATCTGGCACGTCTCAGTCAAACGTGGGAATAATGTTGGCTTTGTCGATCAAGTCGATCGGCAACAGGTATTCGTGGTCTTCTACATGCACCACGACATCCTGCTCCTCCACCCCGCGGAGAAGGCCTTGAAAGTTGCGTCGACCATCGAAGGGCGAGCGCAGCTTTATTTTCACTTGTTCCCCAGCGTGCAAAGCAAACTGTTCAAGAGTGAACAGCGGGCGATCCATGCCAGGAGAAGACACTTCAAGCGTGTATTCAGCACTGATGGGATCTTCAACATCCAGAACACCGCTGACCTGACGACTGACTGTTTCGCAGTCCTCCACCAGAACGCCGCCTTCTTTGTCGATATAAATGCGCAGCAGTGAATGTCGGCCCTGGGAAAGAAACTCAATTCCCCAGCATTGATAGCCAAGAGCCTCGACCACCGGGGCCAACAAGGCCTGCAACTGTTCTAGCTTGCTCGACACCTGAACCCCCTCGTGCATGCTTTAGAAATAAAAAAATGGGCAAAAGCCCATCATGAAAACGCCGTTGAACATCGGCGCCTGTACTGTCCAGCTAACAAAAAGCCCCTAGAATAGGGGCTTCGCGAAACTGGTTGCGGGGGCTGGATTTGAACCAACGACCTTCGGGTTATGAGCCCGACGAGCTACCAGACTGCTCCACCCCGCGACAAAGCTGGGGCGGAAGTATACGACCGATCCCCTAAAGAATCAATCCAACATCCACCTACAAGAAAGCCCGCTAGTGCGGGCTATCTTGCTTAATTGGTACCGAGAAGGGGACTCGAACCCCTACACCCTATGGGCACAACCACCTCAAGGTTGCGTGTCTACCAATTCCACCACCTCGGCATTACAACTCTTTTTGGCGACCTCAACAAACATCGCCGAATTCTTTTTTACTTCTGCTCTGGCGCTTGAGGTACGTCAGCTGGAATAACAGCTGGCTTTTGCGCTTCGAGAACCGGAACATCATCTGCAGCCGGTTTTTGTTTCGTTTCCAAAACTGTTGGATCTGGCAAACCTGCTTGATTCAGCCCTTGAGCTTTCTCTTTAGCAAAGTAACCTAACCCCAAGCTGGTTATGAAAAAAGCTGCGGCGAGTATAGCAGTAAACTTACTGAGAAAGGTAGAGGTTCCTTGCCCTCCGAACACAGTATTTGATGCACCTGCTCCGAAAGACGCACCTGCGTCCGCACCTTTACCCTGCTGCAGCAATACCAGGACGACAACGCCCAGCGCACCCAGCAGATGAAAAACGATTACGACTGTTTCCAGCATTTTTTCAGTTTCCCGCGGCGCGACAGATCGCACCGAACTCTTCTGCATTCAGGGAAGCTCCACCAATGAGCCCCCCATCGATATCCGGCATGCTGAACAACTCGACCGCATTGGCCGCCTTCACGCTGCCGCCATAAAGAAGACGCACGCCTTGTGCGACTTCGGAATTCTCTTTCGCCAGTTGCGCGCGAATAGCTGCGTGCACTTCCTGCGCCTGTTGAGGCGAGGCTGTCAGCCCGGTACCAATGGCCCAGACCGGCTCGTAAGCGATTACCGCATCAACAAATGCACCGATGCCGAATTCGGCGATAATGCTATCGAGCTGCTGCCCGACAACTTCCAGCGTCTGACCCGCTTCGCGCTGCTCCAGGGTTTCCCCTATGCACAACACCGGTATCAGGCCGCTCGCCTGAATCGCCGCAAACTTGCGGTTGAGGACATCATCCTGCTCACCAATCAATTGGCGGCGCTCGGAGTGCCCAACCAGTACAAACCTGCAACCTGCATCAGCCAGCTGACTCGACGCTATCTCACCTGTCAGCGCACCTTGTGCTGCCTGAATCGCAGCATCCTGAGCACCAACAGCGATTGACTGACCTTTCAGCCCTTCGATCGCCTGGGCGATGTAGAGACTTGGAGGCATAACCGCGACATCAACATCGCTTGGCAGAACCTGCCCGGCAAGCCCGTCGATCAGCTCAGCGACGCTGGCGCGGGTACCGTGCATCTTCCAGTTACCAGCTACCATAGGGCGACGCATGCTACACCTCGTCGGTCAAAGTGGGCGCAGATGTTACCCAACACTTTCAACACTGGCAAGCCAAAATCAGGCGCAAACTTCAGCAACCAGTTTTGCCAGCTCATCGGCATAGTTTCTGACCTGGGTTTCGTCCTCACCCTCGACCATGACGCGCACCAATGGCTCGGTGCCAGACTTGCGCAGCAGGACGCGACCGCGACCCGCCATTTCCGCCGTAACACGGGCACAGGCCTCTTTTACCGACGGGTGATTGACCGGATCCACACCACCGCCAAAACGGACATTGACCAGAACCTGAGGACACTTGCGCAGCTTCTGACGGATTTCGCACAGGCTGACGCCACGGCGACGCAAGGCAAGCAGCACCTGCAGGGCAGCAATGATTGCGTCGCCCGTGGTAGTGTGCTGGAAGCAGACGATGTGGCCGGAGTTCTCACCGCCGATCTGCCAGTCACGCTCCAGCAGTTCGGCGATCACATAGCGGTCACCGACATTGGCACGCACAAACGGAATATTCAGCTCGGCCAGCGCCAATTCCAGACCCAGGTTGCTCATCAGGGTACCAACCACGCCGCCCTGCAGACGACCACGCTCCTGCAGATCACTGGCAATGATGTACAGCAGCTCGTCACCATCGACGACCACACCCGTATGATCGACCATCAGGACCCGGTCACCATCACCGTCAAAGGCAATGCCCAGATCAGCCTTTTCGGCCACCACGGCAGCCTGCAGCGCTTCCATGTGAGTGGAACCGCAATCCTTGTTGATATTGAGCCCGTCAGGTTGCGCCGACAGCACGACGACCTGAGCCCCCAACTCACGGAAAACACTCGGAGCCACTTTATAGGTAGCACCGTGGGCGCAGTCGATCACCACTTTCAGACCAGCGAAACTGGTACTGGTCGGCACGCTACTCTTGCAGAATTCGATGTAACGACCGGCCGCATCGTTGATGCGGGAAACCTTGCCGAGCTTTTCGGATTCAGCGACGGTCATCGGCGTATCCAGCAGCTCTTCGATCATCTGCTCGATCTCGTCAGGCAGCTTGGTGCCCTTGCCCGAGAAGAACTTGATGCCATTGTCGTAATGCGGATTGTGAGAAGCACTGATCACGATACCCGCTTCGGCATGAAAGGTGCGGGTCAGGTACGCGATAGCCGGTGTCGGCATCGGACCAAGCAGCATGACATCGGCACCGGCAGCCGAAATACCGGCCTCCAGCGCAGACTCGAACATGTAGCCGGAAATACGGGTGTCCTTGCCGACCAGAATCCGGCAGGCACCCATGCGACGAAATGCCATGCCGGCAGCCCAGCCGAGCTTGAGCATGAATTCAGGCGTGATTGGAAACTGCCCTACCCGACCACGAATGCCGTCAGTTCCGAAATACTTTCTTGTAGTCATAAATGCTGCTCCACAGTTTCTTACTCAGCCGATTCGACAGCTGCAATCATGCGCACCACATCAGCCGTTTCGGCGACATCGTGCACACGTAGAATTCGAGCCCCTTTGGCCATCGCCAGAGCAGCCAAAGCCAGACCGCCGTAAAGGCGCTCCCCGACGGGACGACCCAGCACGGTACCGATCATGCTTTTGCGCGACACCCCGACCAGCAACGGACGCCCCAGGGCATGCAGGACCTCCATGTGTTTGAACAGGCTCAGGTTGTGATCCAGCGTCTTTGCAAAACCGAAACCGGGATCAAGGATGATCCGCTCACGATCGATACCTGCCGCCGCACACTGAGTCATTCGCTCCTGCAGAAAGGCACTGACCTCACCCACCAGATCGGTGTAACGCGGGTCATCCTGCATATTGCCCGGCTCGCCAAGCATGTGCATCAGGCACACGGGCAAACCTGTCCGAGCGGCAGCCTCCAGAGCGCCGGGACGACCCAGCGAGCGCACATCGTTGATGAGCCCCGCCCCGAGACGAGCCGTTTCGAGCATTACCTCAGGCGTAGAGGTATCAACCGAGACAATGACGTCGAGTTCGCGGCCGATAGCTTCTACTACCGGCGCGACCCGTTCAAGCTCCTCGGCAGGAGAAACAGGAGGCGCACCAGGACGAGTTGACTCGCCACCGACATCGATCAGGGTTGCACCAGCCAGCACCATGGCCTCGGCATGACGCAAGGCAGCATCGAGCTGACTGTAACGACCGCCATCCGAGAATGAGTCTGGAGTTGCGTTGAGAATGCCCATCACGTGCGTACGGGCCAAATCAAGAACCCGGTTGCCGCAAGGCAACCGGGTCGGGTACAGCGTAGAAGTCATGTCAGACCTTAATGTTCAGCAGCAGGACCGCCGATCGGAGCTTCCGGGCGGGCATCCGGTACAGGCGTGCCTTTGGTACCCGAACCGCCTTCCCAGTCCCGCGGCTCACGCGGAGGTCGGCCTGCCATGATGTCATCGATCTGATCCGAATCGATGGTCTCATATTTCATGAGTGCATCAGCCATCGCATCCAGCTTGTCACGGTTGTCAGTGAGAAGCTGTTTGGCGGTGTTATAGCTGTGATCGATGATGCTGCGCACTTCCAGATCGATCAGCTTGGCAGTGTCGCCAGAGAAGTTCGAGTTCTGGCTGCCGCCACGACCCAGGTAACCTGAATCTTCATCTTCGGAATACATCAACGGACCGAGCTTTTCCGACAACCCCCACTTGGTCACCATGTTCCGGGCAATCTGACTTGCACGCATGATGTCGTTGGAAGCGCCAGTGGTCACACCGTCGAAGCCCAGCGTCATTTCTTCAGCGATACGACCGCCGTAAAGGGAGCAGATCTGGCTGACCAGGGCACGCTTGGACAGGCTGTAACGATCTTCTTCTGGCAGGAACATGGTCACACCCAGCGCACGACCGCGCGGAATGATCGACACCTTGTAGACCGGATCATGCTCAGGCACCAGACGACCAACGATAGCGTGACCCGCTTCGTGGTAGGCAGTGTTCTGTTTTTCCTTCTCGGACATGACCATGCTCTTGCGCTCGGCGCCCATCATGATCTTGTCTTTGGCCAGCTCGAACTCTTTCATTTCAACGATGCGCTTGCCGGCACGGGCTGCGAACAGGGAAGCCTCGTTGACCAGGTTGGCAAGGTCAGCACCCGAGAAACCCGGCGTACCACGAGCGATGACCCCAGGATTCACATCCTCGCCCATCGGCACTTTACGCATGTGAACCTTGAGAATCTGCTCGCGACCACGAATGTCCGGCAAACCTACAACCACCTGGCGGTCGAAACGACCTGGACGCAGCAAGGCCGGATCCAGTACGTCAGGACGGTTGGTGGCCGCGATGACAATGATGCCATCGTTCATTTCAAAGCCGTCCATCTCGACCAGCAACTGGTTGAGGGTTTGCTCGCGCTCGTCATGACCGCCACCCATGCCGGCGCCACGATGGCGACCCACAGCATCGATTTCGTCGATGAAGATGATGCACGGTGCGTGCTTCTTGGCTTGTTCAAACATGTCACGGACACGGCTTGCACCAACACCCACGAACATTTCGACAAAGTCGGAACCGGAAATGGTGAAGAACGGCACTTTCGCTTCGCCGGCAATCGCCTTGGCAAGCAAGGTCTTACCGGTACCCGGAGGACCGACCATCAGCACGCCGCGAGGAATACGACCGCCCAGACGCTGGAACTTGCCCGGATCGCGCAGGAACTCGACGAGCTCGCCCACTTCTTCCTTGGCCTCATCACAACCCGCCACATCGGCCAGGGTCGTCTTCACCTGATCTTCGGAAAGCAGGCGCGCCTTGCTCTTGCCGAAGCTCATCGGGCCGCCCTTGCCGCCCGCGCCACCTTGCATCTGGCGCATGAAGAACATGAACACGGCAATGATGACCAGAATCGGGAAGCTGGCTACCAGCAACTGGGTCCAGATGCTCTGCTGCTCAGGCTGTTTGCCTTCGACCACTACATTGTTATCGACCAGATCACCAATCAGACCGTTGTCTGCAATGGCCGGGCGGATGGTCTTGAAGGTGTCGCCATCACTGCGCTTGCCTGTAATGACAGCGCCGTCCACGGAAACCTTCTCGACCTTGCCATCCTTGACCTGCTGGATGAACTCGGAGTAGTTGAGGGTCTGCGGCTCGTTCGGGCTGGAGAAGTTGTTCATCACCGTCACAAGGACTGCCGCGATGATCAACCACAGGATCAAATTCTTTGCCATATCGTTCAATTAGCTACCCTCTGAAGCAAGCTCCACGCAGGAAGCGTGCCTCGCATGATATTCACCGGCCTAACTTACTACAGAACCTACAGATGTGGCAGGCACCGTCTGTAACCCTTTGTGAAACTTTGACTACATGATGGTCATACATGCGCCATCCGCATAGCCATTTGAAAAAACCTATCGACCGCCCTCAAAGACGCTCATCACTGGCAGCGCCTTCGACTGCGCGGAAACCGCGAGCCAGCAGATATTGCTCACGGGACCTGTCGCGCGACGACAATGGCTTGCGCATCTGCACCTTGTCGAACAGCTTGCGAATATCCTTGTGGTACACATCAAAGCCTTCACCCTGGAAGACCTTGATCAGAAAATCGCCACCCGGGCGCAAGACCCGACCGGCAAGATCCAGAGCCAGCTCACACAGGAACATTGCCCGAGGCATGTCCACTGCGCTCAATCCACTCATATTGGGGGCCATATCGGAAATCACAAGGTCTACCTGTGTATTACCTACAGCTTCCAGAATTTGAGCGAGAACGGCGTCCTCGGTGAAGTCACCCTTGATGAAGGTCACATCGGGGATGCTGTCCATCTCCAGAATATCGGACGCAATCAGGCGACCCTGACCACCAATCAGACGACTGGTCACCTGCGACCACCCGCCTGGAGCCGCGCCCAGGTCGATGACCGTCATGCCCGGACGGATAATCTTGTCCTTCTCCTGGATCTCCAGGAGCTTGTAGCTGGCACGAGAACGGTAGCCGTCCTTCTGCGCCATTTTGACGTATTTGTCATCAAAGTGTTCTTTGAGCCAATTATGGCTTGTCTTGGAACGGGCCACGGGGCACCTCAAAAATAAAACGAGTCGTGATTAACTGGGCGGTCCCGGACTCGCTCGGGTAAACTGGCCGCCGCTTTTTTACAAGATCAGACGCAGGGGTCAGATTATGCCGCTCACTCAAGAGCAGAAGAAACAATACAAATCCATTGGCCACCATCTGAAACCAGTATTGATAGTGGCTGACAATGGTTTGACTGAAGGTGTGCTCGCCGAACTCGAGCGCGCACTGAGCGATCACGAGCTGATCAAGATCAAACTCAATATCCTCGATCGCGAAAGCCGCCTTCAGACCATTGCAGAACTCTGCAAGGCCGGTTCAGCGGACCTCGTACAGGTCATCGGCAAAATGGCGCTGATCTATCGCAAGAACCCAAAGGTAAACAAGCAACTGTCCAACGTCCACCGCGCAAGCTGATTTTAAAAGCCAGGGCGCCTTCAGCGCGCCCTGCTGCTCCTTCCCGGCACCGGCTGCAAGACCAGCAACAAGCCGCTCAATGCCAGCACCAGATAACTCAGCAGTTGCCAGTGCAATGCACCGGCAAACCAGTGCCGCAGCACGTAATAAGCCGCTGACGACAACAATGCAATTGAAAGCAATTGCCCGCGAAAATCCCGCCAGACACTTGCCAGACGCTCGAAGCGAACCAGCAACGTCAGTTGCAACACCACACAGGCTGCCGCAAAAGCTACCAGCAGAGCACTCGCACGATTGGCGAACTGATCGATGAACAGCGGCGCAAGGCCTGTCTGATCGAGCACCGCCAATGTCGCCAGGTGCAAAAGGACCAGCCCGCCCACCCATAAGGTCTGGACAAGCTGCCAGACTATTGCGCCCGCTGGAAACGGGCGCAACCCATCAAACGTGACGGACTTCAACGATCTCGTACTCGATGACACCGCTAGGCGTTTTCACCGTCACCACATCGCCCTCTTCCTTGGCAATCAATGCACGGGCGATAGGCGAACCAACGGAAATTTTGCCCAGCTTGATATCGGCCTCATCTTCACCCACGATCTGATAGGTCACAGACTCGTCGGTTTCAACGTTGGCGATCTGGACAGTCGTCCCGAAAATCACCTTCCCGGTATGAGGAATGGTAGTGACGTCGATGATGACCGCATTCTGCATGCGGCCTTCGATATCACGGATCCGCGCCTCGACCATACCCTGCTGCTCGCGGGCAGCATGGTATTCGGCATTTTCCTTGAGATCGCCCAGCTCACGCGCAGTACCGATGTCCTGGCTGAGTTTTGGACGAATCACCTTGGTCAGATGCGTCAACTCTTCTTCCAGGGCGCGAGCGCCCTGGACAGTCATTGGGTATTTGATCATGCCTTCAGTCCTGCATGTAGATCCTGCAAGCGACGCACGGTCTTTTCCGGACCGAACTTGAGCGCTTCGCAGATGGCTTCGCCTGCAGCAATAGTAGTGGTGCAGTAAATCTTGTGCTGCAAGGCGTTACGACGAATGGAGTAGGAGTCAGCGATGGACTGACGGCCTTCTGTGGTGTTGATGATCAGAGTGACTTCGTCATTCTTGATCATGTCGACCACGTGTGGACGACCTTCGGTCACCTTGTTGACGCGACGCACCTTCAGGCCAGCAGCTTCGATCAGCTTGGCCGTACCGGCGGTCGCCACGATCTCGAAACCGAGGTTGATCAGGTCGCGAGCGACGCCGGCCACCAGAGGCTTGTCGTCATTGCGCACGCTGATGAATGCAGTACCACCTGTCGGCAGAATCTCGCTGGCGCCAACCTGGGCCTTGGCAAAAGCTTCACCGAAGGTGTCGCCCACGCCCATCACTTCACCGGTCGACTTCATCTCTGGGCCGAGGATCGGGTCAACACCCGGGAACTTGGCGAACGGGAAGACCGCCTCTTTCACACTGTAGAAGTTCGGAATGATTTCCTTGGTGAAACCCAGCTCTTTCAGGGTTTTACCCGCCATGACGCGAGCAGCGATCATCGCCAGGGAAACACCGATGCACTTGGACACGAAAGGCACGGTACGGGATGCACGCGGGTTCACTTCGATGACGTAGATGTCCTCGCCTTGCAACGCCAGCTGAACGTTCATCAGACCGACAACGCCCAGCTCCAGAGCCATTTTCTTGACCTGTTCGCGCATCTCGTCCTGGATGTGAGCCGGCAGCGAGTAAGGCGGCAGCGAACATGCGGAGTCACCGGAGTGAACGCCCGCCTGCTCGATGTGCTGCATGATCGCACCGATCACGACATCGGTACCGTCGCAGACAGCATCGACGTCCATTTCGATGGCGCAGTTCAGGAAGTGGTCCAGCAAGACCGGGCTATCGTTGGAAACCTGAACGGCTTCACGCAGGTAGCGCTTAAGCTCTTCTTCCTGGTAGACGATTTCCATCGCCCGGCCGCCCAGTACGTAGGATGGACGCACAACCAGCGGGTAACCGATTTTTGCGGCGGCACGAATGGCTTCGTCTTCGCTGCGCACGGTGGCGTTTGGCGGCTGACGCAGGTTCAGGCGCTCAACCATCTGCTGGAAGCGCTCACGATCTTCTGCACGGTCGATGGCGTCAGGGCTGGTGCCGATAATCGGCACGCCAGCAGCTTCCAGGGCGCGAGCCAGTTTCAGAGGGGTCTGGCCGCCGTACTGGACGATGACGCCTTTAGGCTTCTCGACGCGCACGATTTCCAGAACGTCTTCCAGAGTGACAGGCTCGAAGTACAGACGGTCGGACGTGTCGTAATCGGTAGAAACGGTTTCCGGGTTGCAGTTGACCATGATGGTCTCGTACCCGTCTTCGCGCAGCGCCAGAGCCGCGTGTACGCAGCAGTAGTCGAACTCGATGCCCTGGCCGATACGGTTAGGACCGCCACCCAGGATCATGATCTTGTCACGAGTCGACGGGTTGGCCTCGCACTCTTCTTCGTACGTCGAGTACAGATAAGCGGTGTCGGTCGCGAACTCGGCAGCGCAGGTGTCGACGCGCTTGTAGACCGGGAACACTTCCAGCTTCTGACGATGAGTACGCAGGTTCTTCTCGGTAACGCCCAGCAGCTTGGCCAGACGCGCATCGGAGAAGCCCTTGCGCTTGAGGCGGAACATCAGATCACGATCGATGGCCGAAAGACCCAGGGTCTTGACCTTTTCTTCTTCCTTGATCAGATCTTCGATCTGCACCAGGAACCAAGGGTCGATCATGTTCATTTCGAAGATTTCTTCGACGGTCAGACCAGCACGGAAAGCGTCGGCGACGTACCAGATGCGCTCTGCACCCGGAACGGTCAGCTCGCGCTTGAGGGTGCTCATGCTTTCCGGATGGCTCAGATCCAGCTTTGGATCGAGACCGCAGACGCCGACTTCCAGACCGCGCAGGGCTTTCTGCAGGGATTCCTGGAAGGTACGGCCGATAGCCATGACTTCACCGACCGACTTCATCTGAGTGGTCAGGCGAGCGTCGGCCTTGGAGAACTTCTCGAAGGCAAAGCGCGGCAGCTTGGTCACGACGTAGTCGATGGACGGCTCGAAGGACGCCGGGGTCTTGCCACCGGTGATGTCGTTCTGCAGTTCGTCGAGGGTGTAGCCGACCGCCAGTTTGGCAGCGACCTTGGCAATCGGGAAACCGGTAGCCTTGGAGGCCAGCGCGGAGGAGCGGGAAACCCGTGGGTTCATCTCGATCACGACCATGCGGCCAGTGTCCGGGCAGATACCGAACTGCACGTTGGAACCGCCGGTTTCGACGCCGATCTCGCGCAGAACAGCCAGGGAGGCGTTACGCAGGATCTGGTATTCCTTGTCCGTCAGGGTCTGTGCTGGCGCAACAGTGATCGAGTCACCGGTGTGCACACCCATCGGGTCGAAGTTTTCGATGGAGCAGACGATGATGCAGTTGTCCTTCTTGTCGCGGACAACTTCCATTTCGTACTCTTTCCAGCCGATCAGCGATTCGTCGATCAGCAGCTCTTTGGTCGGCGAAAGATCCAGACCACGAGCGCAGATTTCTTCGAACTCTTCACGGTTGTAGGCGATACCGCCACCGGTGCCGCCCATGGTGAACGATGGACGGATGATGCAAGGGAAGCCCAGTTTTTCGAGAACTGCGTTGGCTTCTTCCATAGTGTGGGCAATGCCGGAGCGCGGGCATTCCAGACCGATGGATTTCATGGCCTTGTCGAAACGCGAACGGTCTTCGGCCTTGTCGATGGTGTCGGCATTGGCGCCGATCATTTCAACGCCGAACTTCTCCAGAACGCCTTCGCGCTCCAGATCCAGTGCGCAGTTCAGTGCAGTCTGGCCGCCCATGGTAGGCAGTACTGCATCCGGACGCTCTTTTTCGATGATCTTGGCAACGGTCTGCCACTTGATCGGCTCGATGTAGGTCGCGTCGGCCATGGCCGGGTCGGTCATGATGGTCGCCGGGTTGGAGTTCACCAGGATGACGCGGTAACCCTCTTCGCGCAGTGCCTTGCAGGCCTGGGCGCCGGAGTAGTCGAATTCACAGGCCTGACCGATCACGATAGGACCGGCGCCGAGAATCAGGATGCTTTTAATATCTGTACGTTTTGGCATGGGGTTGTCACTCAAATCCGTAGGTCAGTCGGCAAGCCGTCTTGAACATTTCTTTGCGGTGACCTGGGTGGCGACAACCGGATTCATTATCCGGGGCCACCCTGGGCACGTGCTTACTACATTCTCAAGGCAGCCGGTCAGCGTCGCTTGGCCATGGCTTCGATAAAGCGGTCAAACAGGGGAGCCACGTCATTTGGACCCGGACTTGCTTCAGGGTGACCCTGGAAGCTGAAGGCGCTCTTGTCGGTGCGCTCGATACCTTGCAGGGTGCCGTCAAACAGCGACTTGTGGATAGCGCGAACGTTGCTCGGCAGAGTCGATTCATCAACCGCAAAACCGTGGTTCTGGCTGGTGATCATGACGACGCCGGTGTCCAGATCCTGGACCGGGTGGTTGGCACCGTGGTGGCCGTGACCCATTTTTACCGTCTTGGCGCCGGAAGCCAGAGCCAGCAACTGGTGACCCAGGCAGATACCGAAAACCGGAATCTCGGTTTCCAGGACTTCCTTGATGGCCTTGATGGCGTAGTCGCATGGCTCTGGGTCGCCAGGGCCGTTGGACAGGAAAACACCGTCTGGGCTGTAGGCCAGTACATCGCTGGCAGGCGTTTGCGCCGGAACAACAGTAACGCGGCAACCGCGCTCGACCAGCATGCGCAGGATATTGACCTTGACGCCGTAGTCGTAGGCCACGACGTGGTACGGCAGCTCGGCAGCGGCGATTTCAGGGTGGCTGTCGGTTTTCAGGCTCCAGACGCTGGAACGCCACTCGTAGCTTTCCTTGGTGCTGACTTCCTTGGCCAGGTCCATGCCCTTGAGGCCCGGGAAGCCGCGAGCGGCTGCGATTGCGGCCTCTTCGGAAATGTTGTCACCGGCGATGATGCAGCCGTTCTGAGCACCTTTCTCACGCAGGATGCGGGTCAGACGGCGGGTATCGATACCTGCGATGGCAACAACGTTGTTGGCCTTGAGGTATTCGTCCAGAGGCTGCTTGTTACGCCAGTTGCTGGAGACCAGAGGCAGGTCACGGATAACCAGGCCTGCGGACCAGACGCGATTCGACTCGGCGTCTTCAGGCGTGGTGCCTGTGTTGCCGATGTGCGGGTAAGTCAGAGTAACGATTTGCTGGGCATAGGAAGGATCGGTAAGGATTTCCTGATAGCCGGTCATTGCGGTGTTGAACACCACCTCACCAACGGTCTGGCCGTCGGCTCCAATGGCTTCGCCGCGAAAAATGCTGCCATCAGCAAGGGCAAGTATGGCTGGCTTAGTCAAGAAGACCTCCCGTAAATAAAGCCTGAAAGGGCGTTCGCAGGTTGCAAAAAAGCGGAATGACGTAGATACGTCACCCCGCTTTCTTATAGATTCATCTGCGCGCTTTTAGTGGACACACTAAAGCTGTAGCTTACAGAAAAAGCCTTTTTTGGTCTACCACCAATGAGCCCGAAAACCCACGGAATGCGACAAGGCTGAATCCGGCACTCACAATCAACGCAGCTCCAGCACGTCCTGCATGTCATAAAGACCAGGAGCCCTACCATCGAGCCACATGGCAGCCCGGACGGCTCCCTTGGCAAACGTCATCCGGCTGGATGCCTTGTGGGTGATTTCCACGCGCTCGCCATCAGCGGCGAACAAGACCGTATGGTCACCCACGATATCGCCAGCCCTGATGGTCGCAAAACCAATCGCCTGACGATCACGAGCACCGGTCTGACCTTCACGACTATGGACAGCGACCTTTTCCAGATCACGACCCAGCGCCTCGGCAACCACTTCGCCCATACGCAATGCAGTACCCGAAGGCGCATCGACCTTGTGACGGTGGTGAGCTTCGGTGATTTCGATATCGACGTCGTCGCCCAGCACGCGAGCAGCCGTATCCAGCAGCTTCAGGCAGAGGTTCACACCCACGCTGAAGTTGGCAGCGAAAACGATAGGGATCTCTTTCGCTGCCTCAACCAGTTGCAGCTTCTCTTCAGCACTGAAACCCGTGGTGCCGATGATCATGGCCTTGCCCGCCTTGCGGCAGAAAGCCAGATTCTTGAGCGTCACCGTAGGGTGCGTGAAGTCGATCAACACATCGAACTCATCGGCAACCCGGGCAACATCACCCGACAACGGCACGCCGATACGACCCAGCGCAGCCAGCTCTCCGGCATCAGCACCCACCAGCGTGCTGTCCGGACGATCAATGGCTGCCGTCAGCCCGGCGCCCGGCGCCGACAGAACCGCCTCAATCAAAGTCTTACCCATGCGCCCGGCGGCGCCTACCACAGCAATACGTCGCATAACCTTCTCCTGCCCAGTCAGCCCTTACAAGTCACCGAAGAAACGCTTCACACCCTCGAACCAGCCACTGGCTTTCGGAGAGTGAGAGTCGTCGCCTTCAAGCGAAGTACGGAACTCTTCAAGCAGTTCACGCTGACGCTTGCCGAGGTTGACCGGCGTTTCAACCGCAACACGACACATCAAGTCGCCAGCACCGCCGCCACGCACCGGAGCCACACCCTTGCCACGCAAGCGGAACTGCTTGCCGGTCTGGGTGCCTTCAGGGATCTTCAACTTGACCCGACCATCCAGCGTCGGCACTTCAAGCTCGCCACCCAGCGCCGCGTCAGTGAAGCTGATTGGCACTTCGCAATACAGATGCTTGCCGTCGCGCTGGAAAATGGCGTGTTCACGCACATTGATCACAACGTACAGGTCGCCGGTCGGCCCGCCCTGGGAGCCCACCTCGCCTTCGCCGGACAGACGAATGCGGTCACCGGTATCGACACCTGGCGGAACCTTGACCGAGAGGGTCTTGGATTCTTCGACACGGCCTTCGCCATGGCACGAATCGCACGGATCGGAAATGATCTTGCCGTGACCATGGCAACGAGGACAGGTTTGCTGCACGGAGAAGAACCCCTGCTGCATGCGCACCTGACCAATGCCGCCGCATGTCGGACAAGTGACCGGCGAAGAACCTTTCTTCGCACCGCTGCCATCGCAAGGTTTGCAATTGACCAGCGTCGGAACACGGATATTCACGGTCGTACCGCGAACCGCTTCTTCGAGGTCCAGTTCCAGGGTGTAACGCAGATCGCTACCGCGCTGTGCGCCGCCACGACCGCCACCACCACGGCCACCACCGAAGAAGTCGCTGAACACGTCACCGAAAATATCGGAGAAGTTCGCACCGCCAGCGCCGCCACCGAAACCACCGCCACCCATGCTCGGGTCTATGCCGGCGTGGCCGTACTGATCGTATGCCGCACGCTTGCTGGCATCGGACAGAACTTCATAGGCCTCATTGGCCTCTTTGAACAGCTCTTCCGCAGCCTTGTCATCAGGGTTGCGGTCTGGGTGGTGCTTCATCGCAAGGCGGCGATAAGCCTTCTTCAGCTCAGCCTCGCTGGCACCCCGCTCCACCCCCAACACTTCATAATAATCACGCTTTGCCATAATTCTTCCGCACTCTTGAGGACGTTCGGCAAGACCCTCCTGAGCCTTGCCAAACTCGTTGAGCCCCATACAGGCCCGGACCCAACTCACGTCAATTCAACGATCCTGGTCTTGTTTAGACAGCCAGTTGCCTGACCGAGAAAGCGGCAGAACGAATCGCCACGCAGGAGCATGACGACCTTGCCACAGGGCGTACGGACCTTGACCCGAACGCCGGAATTTTGCCTGCTCCAGACACGCCAACGCGGGAGCAAGCTCCCGCGCGGCGACATCCTACCAGCCACCGCTCGGAACGGGTCAACTGGCTTTCAAGCAAGCCTGCGCTTACTTGTTGTCTTTCACTTCTTCAAACTCGGCGTCGACCACGTCGTCAGCCTTGGCTTTCTCTTCAGCAGGCTTGGCAGCCGCTTCAGGGTTTTCAGCCTGCTCAGCGTACATTTTCTGAGCGATTGGCGCGGAAACCTTGGACAGCTCTTCGATCTTGGCTTCGATAGCAGCCTTGTCGTCGCCTTTCACGGCAGCTTCCAGAGCAACCAGAGCAGCCTCGACAGCGGTCTTCTCTTCTGCGGTCACTTTGTCGCCAGCATCGCTGATCATCTTGCGAGTCGAGTGAACCAGCGCATCACCCTGGTTACGGGCAGATGCCAGCTCTTCAAACTTACGGTCTTCTTCGCTGTTAGCTTCAGCGTCGCGGATCATCTGCTGGATTTCTTCATCCGACAGACCCGAGTTAGCCTTGATCACGATGGACTGCTGCTTGCCAGTCGCCTTGTCTTTCGCGCCTACGTGCAGGATGCCGTTGGCGTCGATGTCGAAGGTGACCTCGATCTGCGGAACGCCACGTGGAGCTGGTGGAATCTCGGCCAGGTCGAACTTGCCCAGGGACTTGTTCTGACCGGCTTGCTTACGCTCACCTTGCAGTACGTGAATGGTTACAGCGTTCTGGTTGTCATCGGCAGTCGAGAACACTTGCGATTTCTTGGTAGGAATCGTGGTGTTTTTCTCGATCAGCGCAGTCATCACGCCGCCCATGGTTTCGATACCCAGAGTCAGCGGGCTGACGTCCAGCAGCAGAACGTCCTTGACGTCACCGGCCAGTACCGCGCCCTGGATAGCAGCACCCATGGCAACCGCTTCGTCAGGGTTGACGTCCTTACGAGCTTCTTTACCGAAGAACTCGGTTACCAGTTTCTGAACCAGCGGCATACGAGTCTGGCCACCGACCAGGATCACGTCATTGATCGAACCGATGTCGATACCGGCATCTTTCAGAGCGATACGGCATGGCTCGATAGTGCGCTGAACCAGGTCTTCAACCAGCGATTCCAGCTTGGAGCGCGAGATTTTCACGTTCAAGTGCTTTGGACCGGTAGCGTCTGCAGTGATGTACGGCAGGTTGACGTCGGTCTGCATGCTGGAAGACAGCTCGATCTTGGCTTTTTCAGCAGCTTCTTTCAGACGCTGCATCGCCAGCGGGTCACCTTTGAGGTTCATGCCGCTTTCTTTCTTGAATTCGTCGACGAGGTAGTCGATCAGACGAATGTCGAAGTCCTCACCACCCAGGAAGGTGTCGCCGTTGGTTGCCAGCACTTCAAACTGATGCTCGCCGTCAACTTCAGCAATTTCGATGACCGAAACGTCGAAAGTACCGCCACCCAGGTCATAAACGATGACAGTGTGGTCGCCCTTCGCCTTGTCCATACCGTAAGCCAGAGCGGCTGCGGTTGGTTCGTTGATGATACGTTTGACGTCCAGACCCGCGATGCGACCGGCATCCTTGGTAGCCTGACGCTGGCTGTCGTTGAAGTAAGCCGGAACGGTGATGACCGCTTCGGTGACCGTCTCGCCGAGGTAGTCTTCGGCGGTCTTCTTCATTTTCTTCAGGATTTCGGCAGAAATCTGAGGAGGAGCCATTTTCTGGCCATTTACTTCAACCCAGGCGTCGCCGTTGTCAGCCTTGGCGATTTTGTACGGAACCATCTGGATGTCTTTCTGTACGACGTCTTCTTCAAAACGACGACCGATCAGACGCTTTACTGCGTACAGAGTGTTATGCGGGTTGGTTACCGCCTGACGCTTGGCGGACTGGCCGACCAGGATTTCGCCATCGTTGGCATAGGCAATGATCGAAGGAGTAGTACGAGCGCCTTCGGCGTTCTCGATAACCTTGACGTTGCCGTTTTCCAGAATAGAGACGCAGGAGTTGGTGGTCCCCAGGTCAATACCGATAATCTTGCCCATCTTTGACTCTCCCGAAACTTTTGATTGGGTTGCCGCAACTGCGTTTACAAATTGCGGTAGCTCTTAAACGCTTGGCCTATAAATGGGGGCCAGACAGCTGATTTCAAGCCTGCTCATCAATTGATGGCGAAACAGGCGACGGTGCCTTGCTGACCACGACCATGGCCGGACGCAGCAGACGACCGTTGAGCTGATAACCCTTCTGGAACACTTTCAGAACGCTGTTTGGTTCGACATCCGCGCTTTCCTGCATCGCCATTGCCTGATGATGTTCGGCATTGAATGGCTGACCGTGCGGGTCGATGGCCTCCAACTGATAACGCTTGAGGGTGTCGTTGAACATCTTGAGCGTCAGCTCGATACCTTCACGCATCGGACGAATGCTTTCGTCGTCCGGATTGGACAGGTCCAGACCACGCTCCAGGCTGTCCACGATAGGCAGCAGATCGCCAGCGAACTTCTCAAGAGCGAATTTGTGAGCCTTTTCCACATCCTGTTCTGCACGACGACGTACGTTCTGCAGATCCGCAGCAACACGCAGGGACTGGTCCTGTGCCGCAGTCAATTGCTCTTCGAGCACCTGCACACGAGTTGCCAGATCATCACCCGAAGCTGTCTCGCCAGCCTGGTCCTGAGTTTGCGCATCCAGATTCTGTTCGTCAGCCATAGTGTTCTCCTCTCAAAAACGTCCGCGAACCCATCTCGCGCTTCTGCCCCCTATATGGGAACGGATTTTCAGGCTTCAAGGGCTCGACACGACGGATATGCGCATTGCCTGAAAATTTTCTTGAGCGATGCATACGCTGAGCGGAGCCGTTTTCATCACGGTCCGGACTAAAAAAGCTCGATAACCGATCAAATCGAGCTAAGTTCAAGCATTGTCAGAACCAAATAAAACACTGTATAAATAACCAGACAAATCGCTTGGGAGCCACTCCATGCTGGTGCACCTTTCCGTACATAACTACGCCATCGTCGAACACCTTGATCTGGAACTGGATCGAGGCATGAGCGTAATCACTGGCGAAACCGGTGCCGGCAAGTCGATCATGCTCGACGCTCTGGGCCTGACGCTCGGCGATCGCGCCGACAGCGGCGTCGTTCGCCCCGGAGCCGACAAGGCCGATATCCTGGCCACCTTCGATCTGTCCGATATTCCCGAAGCGCAAACCTGGCTGAAAGAGCGCGACCTGGACAACGACGGCCCGTGCATTCTGCGGCGAGTCATTACCGCTGAAGGGCGCTCACGCTCCTACATCAACGGCACGCCATGCCCCCAAGGCGACCTCAAGGCCCTGGGCGAACTGCTGATCGATATTCATAGCCAGCATGAACACCAGTCGCTGTTGAAAACCGATACCCACAGACGCTTGCTGGATGAGTACGCCGGCGCGACCGAACTGGCGCGCCAGGTTCAACTGGCCGCCCAACGCTGGCGCCAGACCCGTCAGGAGCTGGAACGGCTTTCCAACTCTGGCGACGAACAGCGCGCACGGCACCAGTTGCTCAGCTATCAACTGGAAGAGCTGGAAAGCCTGAGCCTGGGCGAGAACGAACTGGAGCAGCTCGAGCAGGAACACAAGAACCTGACCAACGCCGAAAGCCTGCTGAGCATCTGCCGCCAGGTCGTCGAGCAATGCAGCGAGAGCGATTCGGGCAATGTGCTGAATGCATTGACCGCCAGCCTGAACCGCCTGGGCAGCATCAACAATTCACCCACAGCCCTGAGTGAAGCCACCGGCCTGCTGTCCAGCGCACAGATACAGATAGAAGAAGCCGTCGGCGAACTGAATCGTTTCCTGGATCACTTCGATGCCGACCCGGCCCGCCTGCAACAGCTCGAAGAGCGTCTGGACAGCATCTACACACTGGCTCGCAAGCACCGCATCCAGCCAACCGAGCTGAGCGAACTGCAACAGAAGCTGCTGGATGAAATTGAAACCCTGAATGCCAACGACGAATCCATCGAGCGACTCGAGCACGAACTGGCTTCATTTGCCCGCCACTATCAGGAAAAAGCCAGGGAGCTGAGCGATTCGCGCCAACGCGCATCTACCGAACTGGCCAGCGCAGTCGAGGAAGAAATCCAGCGTCTGGGCATGCCCGGCGGTCGATTCACCATCGAGTTGAAACCCAATACTGGCAACGACCTGCTTCCCCATGGGCTGGAACAAGTCGAATTACTGGTCAGCGCCAACCCTGGGCAGCCACTGAAAGCACTGGCCAAGGTAGCCTCGGGTGGCGAGCTGTCACGTATCAGCCTCGCCATTCAGGTGATTACCGCACAGACCTCCCGCGTACCAACGCTGGTATTCGACGAGGTCGATGTAGGCATCGGCGGCCCGACAGCCGAAATTGTCGGCCAGCTACTGCGCCGCCTGGGCGAGCGCGGGCAAGTGATGACCGTGACCCATCTGCCGCAGGTGGCAGCGCAGGGCCATCAGCATTTGTTCGTACACAAGGTCAGAGGCAGCGACGCGACCCGCACCGCCGTCTCGAAGCTCAACAAGAACGAACGCATAGAAGAAGTGGCGCGCATGCTCGGCGGCATCGACCTGACCAAGGAATCCCTGGCGCACGCGAAGAAAATGGTCATCACCGCCAAAAACTGATGATCCATAAAGCACAAAGGCGACCCTGAGGTCGCCTTTGTCGTCGCAGGCTTACGCCTTTTTGTTACGAACGTAGAGCACAAGATTGTGATCTACCAGATCGTAACCGTGTCTCTCGACGATAGCCTTTTGCAGCTTTTCGATTTCTTCGTCGAAGAACTCGATCACCTCGCCGGACTCCACATTGACCATATGGTCGTGGTGGCCGCCATCAGCCAGCTCGAACACAGCATGACCGCCGTCGAAATTGTGGCGAACCACCAATCCAGCAGCTTCAAACTGAGTCAGAACACGGTAGACCGTGGCCAGACCGACATCCTCGCTAGCCTCCATCAGCGCCTTGTAGACATCTTCGGCACTCATGTGGCGCTGCTCGGCAGAATCGAGCATTTGAAGGATTTTGACCCGTGGTAAGGTCACCTTAAGTCCTGCTTTACGTAGTTCGCTATTTTCAACCATGGTCAGCTTTCTCGCAGACGCTGCTTCGCAGCTTCTCTTAATGCAGGTATGATCCGGGTTTACGTTGTCCCAGCCAAGATAGTGGAAGTCGCCCACCGATGCAAAACACCAAGCTCTTGCTAACCAGTTTCACCCTTGTGGGACTGCTCGCACTCGCCGGTTGTTCATTCCCCGGGGTTTACAAAATCGACATCCAACAGGGAAATGTCGTCACGCAGGACATGATAGACCAGTTACGTCCCGGAATGACCCGGCGACAAGTACGGTTTATCATGGGCAACCCTCTGTTGACAGATACATTTCACACTGATCGCTGGGACTACCTGTACAGCCTGCAGCCTGGTGGCGGTGAACGCCAGCAGGAACGCGTCAGCCTGATCTTCAACGGTAACGACCAACTGGTCAGCCTGTCCGGTGACTTCATGCCTGGCGTAAGCCGCGATGAAGCCATTCTCGGCAACAGCAGCAACCAGACAGTTCCAGCTGAAAACCAGCCACAGCAAGCGCCCGAAGCGCCAGCCAAGCCAGGCTCGCTGCTGGACCAGATCCAGAAGGACGTGGACAGTGTCGAAACTGTTCCAGTGCCTGTGCAGGAACCCCTGGAAACAACTCCGCATTAATCGGAAACAGTTTCCACAAAAAAGCCCGGCATGCCGGGCTTTTTGCTGTCTGGCGCTTTTAAAAAATCAGGACCCGGCACCTCTGTTCAAGCGCGCCTTGGCCGCACGCAAGCGCCGCACTTCCATGGGGTCAGCCAGCAGCGGGCGATAGATCTCGATGCGATCACCCGCCTCCAGCAAACGAACCGAAGGATCTTTCACGGCCTTACCAAAAATACCCACAGGGCATTCAGCCAGATCCAGCTCGGGAAACCGGCTCTGCATGCCTGATGCAAAAAGCGCCTGACGAACCGACGAACCCGCTGGCACCGAGACGCTGAGCAACACCTGGCGATCAACGGCAGCATGCACCACCTCGATCTGGATCAGTTCGTCAGACATGCAGCTCTTTGGCTCGCTGACAAAAGGCATCCACCAGGGTATTGGCCGCCTGATTGAACAGCGGCCCCAGCGTGGCGCGCACAATGGAGCCGGCATAATCGAAGGTGAGGTCCAGGCTGATCTTGCAGGCCTTGTCACCCAGTGGCTTGAATGTCCAGACACCATGCAATTGACTGAAAGGCCCCTCGACCAGATCCATCACAATGGATTCTCCGGGCACCAGTACATTGCGCGTTACAAACTTCTGGCTCAGGCCGCCTTTGGCGACCTCCAGACTTGCACGCATGTGCGTCTCGCTTTCCTCAAGCACCACCGCCGCAGCGCACCAAGGCAAAAACTCGGGATAACGAGCCACATCATTGACCAGGTCGTACAGAAACCGGGCCGGATACGGCAAAAGAGCCGAGCGCTGAATATGCGTAGTCATGTGAGCGTCATTTCCAAAGCTGAGCGGCAAACAATAGAGACAAGCATTGTCCGGGATTCATCCTTCGTGCTCAAGCGCACGCTTTCCCGTAGCCGACATTGAAGCAACTCCCTATAATGCGGCCCCTATGGCTAAGCTCAAGAAACATCCCACAGGGACCATCGCGCAAAATAAAAAGGCGCGTCACGATTACTTCATCGAACACAAGTTCGAGGCCGGTCTGGTCCTGGCTGGCTGGGAAGTAAAAAGCCTGCGTGCCAACAAGGTGCAGCTGGTTGACAGTTATGTGCTGCTCAAGGATGGCGAGGCCTGGCTGATGGGCAGCCATATCACGCCGCTCAAGACCGCTAGCACACACGTCATCGCTGACCCGACACGCACCCGTAAACTGTTGCTGAACCAGCGCGAGCTTGAAAAGCTCACAAGCTCGGTGCAGCAGAAAGGTTATGCCTGCGTAGCCCTTTCCCTTTACTGGAAGCAGCACTTGATCAAGTGCGAAATTGCTCTGGGCAAAGGCAAGAAGGAATACGACAAGCGCCATACCGAGCGAGAGCGCGATTCGGACCGCGAGCTGCAACGGGCCGTGCGCAGCAAGGGCAAAGACGACTGACCCAAGCCCCACCCGTGGGAACGAATTCATTCGCGAATAACTGTTTTCGCGAATGAATTCGCCCCTACACCGCCCTCTGTTTGCTGCGAGACAGCGCAGTGCCAGGGACACGGCGGAGCCTCTGCTGCATCACATCTTGTTTCGGCGCTCCGCACGCGCTGTGCGTTGAACCTGTTGCCGTACTTCTTCCAGCACTTCCTGCACATAGGTCAGGTGGCGGCTGGACACCTCCCGCGCATCCTCGGCACGCCCTTCGATAATCGCCAGATACAACTCACGATGCTGCTGGATGAGCATGTCGCGGGTTTCAGCGCGCTGCTGGTACATGCCGCCGATATTGATCACCACATTGCGCTTGAGCAGGTCGAATAACCCCCGAATCGTATGCAGCAAAACGGTGTTATGGCTGGCCTCGGCAATCGCCAGGTGGAAGCTGGCATCGGCAGCGCCCTCCTCGGCCCGACTCACCTCGTCGGTGCAGGTGTAGCAGGCCTGCAAGGCATCGAAAGCCTCACGCAGGCGCTCACGGTCCACATCGGTGGCGCGCAGGGCTGCGTAGTAGGCGCAGGAAGCTTCCAGCGTGTGGCGAAACTCCAGCAGGTCGCGCTGGGCATCGGGGCTGCTTTCCAATAGATGCAGCAACGGGTCGCTGAAGGTCGACCCCAGGTTTTCGACCACATAGTTACCACCGCCCTGACGGCTGACCAGCAACCCCTTAGCCGTCAGTTTCTGGATGGCCTCACGCAGGGAAGGACGGGAAACACCAAACTGCTCGGCAAGCGCCCGCTCTGCTGGCAGGCGTCCACCTGACTTGAGCGTGCCTTCAAGAATCATTCGTTCCAGTTGCTCGACAATGTCATCAGACAAACGGCGCTGACGCACCTGATCAAAACCCATAACCCCTCACTTCATACCCGACTCTATTAGCGGGACCGCACATTCTGGCTTATCGCAGCCCTTCAGGCATCAGCCAGATGCAGCAGGCTGACCGTATTTTCAGGCGCACCCGACCAAAGTCCTGGCGAGACAAATTGACACATCAATAGCAAGGCTTCTAACCTAGCGTTCAGACATTGTAAATTGGTATTACCAATTTTCCAATGCCGGCGTCTGATGGCTGACCTCCATCACGCTGCAAGACCTTTCGATCAGAACGGCTTGAGCTGGTGAACTGTGCGATTCGTTGATCCACATCGGCCATGCGCACGACACAGAACACCGGGCCTTACCAAAAACAATTAGGGGCCACCTACATGCAGACCTGGCAACAACTCTATACACCTCTGGGCAGCCTGGGCATTTCCGCCGCCGCTGCGCTCATCCCCATCGTCTTCTTCTTTCTGGCACTGGCCGTTTTCAGGCTCAAAGGCCATATAGCGGGCAGCATCACCCTGGCGCTGTCGGTGCTGGTGGCGATCTTCGCGTTCCAGATGCCTGCCGACATGGCACTGGCCGCCGCCGGTTACGGGTTCGCCTATGGCTTATGGCCCATTGCATGGATCATCGTCGCGGCGGTCTTCCTTTACAAACTGACCGTCAAAAGCGGCCAGTTCGAGATCATCCGCAGTTCGGTCATGTCCATTACCGATGACCAGCGCCTGCAAGTGCTGCTGATTGGTTTCTGCTTCGGTGCCTTCCTGGAAGGCGCAGCCGGTTTCGGTGCGCCGGTGGCGATTACCGCGGCATTACTGGTGGGGCTGGGGCTCAATCCGTTGTACGCCGCAGGCCTGTGCCTGATCGCCAACACCGCACCCGTGGCCTTTGGCGCGCTGGGTATTCCGATCATTGTGGCCGGGCAGGTTTCGGGGATCGATGCGTTCAAGATCGGCGCCATGGCTGGCCGCCAGCTACCGCTGCTATCAGTGTTCGTGCCGTTCTGGCTGATGTTCATGATGGACGGTGTACGGGGTGTCAAGGAAACCTGGCCTGCCGCGCTGATTGCCGGCCTGAGCTTTGCGATTACCCAGTACCTCACTTCCAACTTCATCGGCCCCGAGCTGCCGGACATCACCTCGGCGCTGGTCAGCATCGTGTCCCTGACGCTGTTCCTGAAAGTCTGGCAGCCGCAACGTGCTTCGGACGCGGTCGTCGTCAGCGGTGGCTCGGCAGCTGTCGCGGGCAGCTCCGGTGGTTTCGGCCAGCCACGCACCACCGTCAAGTCGCCCTACAGCCTGGGCCAGATCATCAAGGCCTGGTCGCCCTTCCTGATCCTGACCGCCATGGTCACGGTCTGGACGCTCAAGCCCTTCAAAGCGATGTTCGCGGCGGGTGGTGCTCTGCAAGCCTGGACCATCAACATCGCAGTCCCGTATCTGGACCAATTGGTGATCAAAGGCACGCCCATCGTTGCCAAGGCCACCGCCATGCCAGCGGTCTACAAGTTCGACCTGATCGCCGCGTCGGGCACAGCGATTCTGTTCTCGGCCATCCTGGCCATGATCGTCTTGCGCATCAGCCCTAAGATTGGTCTGACCACTTTTAAAGAAACCCTGATCGAGCTGCGCTGGGCCATCGTCTCCATTGGCATGGTGCTGGCCTTCGCCTTCGTCATGAACTACTCGGGCATGTCCTCGACACTGGCGCTGGTGCTGGCTGGCACGGGCTCTGCGTTCCCGTTCTTCTCGCCGTTCCTCGGCTGGCTGGGCGTGTTTCTGACGGGCTCCGATACTTCGGCCAATGCCTTGTTCGGTTCCCTGCAAGCCACTACTGCCCACCAGATCGGCGTCAGTGACGTGTTGATGGTCGCCGCCAACTCCAGCGGTGGCGTGACCGGCAAGATGATTTCGCCGCAATCCATAGCCGTGGCCTGCGCCGCGACAGGGCTGGTCGGCAGGGAATCGGACCTGTTCCGCTTCACCCTCAAGCACAGCCTGTTTTTCGCCACCATCGTGGGCTGCATCACTTATGCACAGGCCTACTGGTTCACCGGCATGATCGTTCACTGATTACAAAAAGACGCGAAGCCCTGACGCCGGCCCCAACCACCGGCGTCAGCCATTCATGCCCTGAGCGGATAACCGGGCCCACCCGGAGAAACACCTGATGAGCGAGCTTTTCTACAACGCCTCACCCAATGCCACCCGCGTCGCGCCACCGCGTCATGGGCCACGGCAATACCCGACTGAAAAACCGCAGCGGGTTTACCTGTTCGGCACCTGCGTGGTCGACCTGTTTTTCCCTGACGCCGGGATGGACGCCATTCACCTGCTCGAACGCGAAGGTATCCAGGTCGACTACCCTCAAGAACAAAGCTGCTGCGGACAACCGGCCTACACCAGTGGCTACACCGAGCAGGCCCGGGAAGTGGCACGCGCTCAACTGGCGCTGTTCGCGGGGGACGATCCGGTCATCGTGCCTTCTGGCTCTTGCGCCGGAATGTTTCGCGAACATTATCCCGAACTGTTCAAGGACGAGCCTCACACCCTTGAGCAGGTTCGCGCCCTGGCTGCACGAACCTATGAGCTGACCGAATTCCTGCTGTTCGTCTGCAAGACCCGACTGAACGATCAAGGCCAACCGATCAAGATTGCCCTGCACACCTCCTGCTCGGCGCGTCGTGAAATGAACACCCACCTGCATGCTCGCGAACTGCTGTCGCAACTGGGCAATGTCGAGCGTGTGGATCACGATCATGAAAGCGAATGCTGCGGCTTCGGTGGGACATTCAGCGTGCGCATGCCGGATATTTCCGGAGCGATGGTGGCCGACAAGACACGCGCCCTGAAGGCGTCCGGTGCAGACCAGATTCTCACCGCCGATTGCGGCTGCCTGATGAATATCAACGGCGCACTGGAGAAACAACGCGAATCCCTGCGCGGCCTGCATCTGGCCAGCTTCTTGTGGCAACGCACCGGAGGACAGCGATGAACACGCAAACCCGGATTCCGGCCGTGGAAGTCGAGACGGACTTCCGCTCCCGCGCCCATCAGGCCCTTGGCGACACCCAGTTGCGCGGTAACTTCCGACGCGCCATGGACTCGCTGATGACCAAGCGTGCGGCAGCCTTCAGCGACCCCGAAGAACGTGAAGACCTGCGCGAACAGGGCAATGCGATTCGCGCACGAGCCTTGTCCAGACTGCCGGATCTGCTGGAGCAGCTTGAACGCAATCTGATCCGCAACGGCGTGAAGGTGCATTGGGCCGAAACCGTCGAGCAGGCCAATGGCATCGTGCTCTCCATCGTCAACGCCCACGAAGCCAGACAAGTGATCAAAGGCAAGTCGATGGTCAGTGAAGAGATGGAAATGAACGACTTCCTGGGCGAGCGCGGTGTCGAGTGCCTGGAAGCAGACATGGGCGAATACATCGTGCAGATGGACCACGAAAAGCCCTCGCACATCATCATGCCGGCCATCCACAAGAACGCCGGTCAGGTGGGCAAACTGTTCCATGAAAAACTGGGCGTCGATTACACCACCGACGTCGATCAACTGATCCAGATCGGCCGCCGTGTGCTGCGCCAGAAATTCTTCGAGGCGGATATCGGCGTCTCCGGCGTCAACTTCGCGATCGCCGAAACCGGCACTTTGCTGCTGGTGGAAAACGAAGGCAACGGGCGCATGGTCACCAGCGTGCCACCCGTGCATATCGCCGTGACCGGCATCGAGAAAGTCGTCGAAAACCTGCGCGACACTATCCCCTTGCTGTCACTGCTGACCCGCTCGGCACTGGGCATTCCGATCACGACCTACGTCAATATGATCTCCGGCCCGCGCAAGCCACACGAACTGGATGGCCCGCAGGAAGTGCATCTGGTGCTGCTGGATAACGGCCGTACCCAGGCTTTTGCCGACAGCGAATTGCGCCAGACCCTGAACTGCATTCGTTGCGGCGCCTGCATGAATCATTGCCCGGTCTATACCCGCGTCGGCGGACACACCTACGGCGAGGTGTATCCCGGCCCCATCGGCAAGATCATCACCCCACACATGGCGGGCCTGAGCAAAGTGCCGGATCACCCCAGCGCCTCATCACTCTGCGGTGCATGCGGCGAAGTCTGCCCGGTGAAGATCCCGATTCCGGCCTTGCTGCGCCGCCTGCGCGAAGAAAACGTCAAGGCACCGGATGCGCCCGACCGGGTGATGCGCGACCAGGGTCGCAAGTACTCGCGCAAGGAACGCCTGATCTGGAACGCCTGGTCGAAACTCAATACCTCGCCGGGCCTGTATCGCGCATTCGCTTACCTCGCCACACGCTTGCGCAGCCTGATGCCAGGTGATGTCGGGCCATGGACACAAAACCATAGCGCCCCAAAACCCGCAGCCCGCTCCCTGCATGAAATGGCCCGCGAGCATCTGAAAAAGCGGCCCGGAGAACTCTGATGAGCGCCAAGCAAAACATCCTCGCCAAACTGCGTCAGAGCCTGACAGGAACGACGCCGATTGCTGACAACTTCAATGAAGCCCTGGTGACAGAACCCTGGACCTACGCCCCTGAGGAGCGGATCGCCCAGCTACGCAAGCTGATGGAGGCCGTGCACACCGAAATCCACCTGTGTACGGAATCGGACTGGCCCCGAAGGCTTGGCGAGTTGGTGCATGATCGCCAACTGCCCAGCCTGCTGATCGCGCCCGGCACCGCCCATGGCCAACGTGTCACTGAACACTGGGCAACCCGCCCCGAACTGCCAACGCTCAAGCACTACGACCGCCCCATCGAGCAATGGAAAAAAGAACTGTTCGATGACACACCAGCCAGCTTCACCACTACCGCCGGGGCAATCGCAGCCACCGGCAGCCTGATCCTCTGGCCGACCCGGGAAGAGCCGCGCTTGATGAGCCTGGTACCGCCCGTGCATTTCGCCCTGCTCAAGGCCAGCGAGATCTACAACAACCTCTACGAAGCGCAGCGCAAACAGGACTGGACCGGCGGCATGCCGACCAATGCCCTGCTGGTTTCCGGCCCCTCCAAGACTGCCGATATCGAACAGGTGCTGGCTTACGGCGCCCACGGCCCCAAAGACCTTGTGGTCCTGATAGTGGAAGACGCATGAGCCTGTCAGAAAACTTCATCCGCGAAGCCCGACGCCTGATCCCCGAACACCGCCGCTTCGACGATCCGCTTTCGACACTGGCCTTCGGTACTGACGCCAGCTTCTATCGACTGATCCCCCAGTTGGTGATCCGAGTCGAGTCCGAAGACGAAGTGGTGGCCCTGCTCAAGCTGGCCCAGACCGAGAAAGTCCCGGTGACCTTTCGCGCAGCAGGCACCAGCCTTTCCGGCCAGGCCATCAGCGATTCGGTATTGCTGGTGCTGGGCGATAACTGGAACGCCCGCGAGGTCCGCGAACAAGGCGCGCAGATTCGTCTGCAACCCGGCGTCATCGGCGCACAGGCCAATGCCTGGCTGGCGCCGTTCGGACGCAAGATCGGACCGGACCCGGCCTCGATCAACGCCTGCAAGATCGGCGGCATCGTCGCCAACAACGCCAGCGGCATGTGCTGCGGTACAGCCCAGAACACCTATCACACACTGGCAGGGATTCGCCTGGTACTGGCTGATGGCACACGCCTGGATACCGAAGACCCGGCCAGCGTGCAGGCCTTTCGCGCCAGCCATATCGTCTTGCTGGAACAACTCGCCCACCTGAGCCGAAAAACCCGCGCCAATACCGAACTGGCCGCCAGAATCCGCCACAAATACCGCCTGAAAAACACCACGGGCCTGTCACTCAACGCCCTGGTGGATTTCGATGAGCCGCTGGATATCCTCAGCCATTTGCTGGTCGGCTCCGAAGGCACGCTGGGCTTCATCAGCGCCGTGACCTACAACACCGTGCCCGACCATCCGCACAAGGCCTCGGCCCTGATCGTCTTCCCGGACGTGGAAACCTGCTGCAACGCCGTCACCGTACTTAAAAGCCAGCCGGTCGCCGCCGTCGAACTGCTGGACCGGCGCAGCATGCGCTCGGTGCAGGACAAACCCGGCATGCCAGCCTTTGTCCGTGAACTCTCGGAAAACGCTTGCGCGTTATTGATCGAAGCACGGGCGGCGTCCGAAGCTTTACTGCATGAGCAACTGGCACACATCATGGCGTCGCTGGCGTCCTTCCCCGTCGAAAAACAGGTCGACTTCACCGAGGACCCGCTGGAAAACGCACGCCTCTGGGCCATTCGCAAAGACACCTTCCCCGCCGTCGGCGCCGTGCGCCAGACCGGCACCACGGTCATCATCGAAGACGTCACCTTCCCGGTAGAACAACTGGCCATTGGCGTGCGCCGCCTGATCGCGCTGTTCGACAAACATCACTATGACGAAGCCATCCTGTTCGGCCATGCGCTGGAGGGCAACCTGCACTTCGTCTTCACCCAGGGCTTCAACAACCCCGAAGAAGTCGCCCGTTATCAGGCCTTCATGGAAGACGTGGCGGAGCTGGTGGCCGTGGAGTTCGGCGGCTCACTCAAGGCCGAGCACGGGACGGGGCGCAACATGGCACCCTTCGTCGAAAAGGAATGGGGCAGCGACGCCTATCAATTGATGTGGCAACTCAAACGCCTGCTCGACCCCAACGGCATTCTCAACCCGGATGTGGTGCTCAGCCACGATCCGCAGATCCACTTGAAGCACCTGAAACCGCTGCCCGCCGCCGACGAAATCGTCGACAAATGCATTGAGTGCGGCTTCTGTGAACCGGTCTGCCCTTCCAAAGGCCTGACCCTGAGCCCGAGGCAACGCATCGTCATCTGGCGCGACATTCAGGCGAAAAAACGCGCCGGAACTGACACTCGAAAACTGGAGCGCGATTACCACTATCAAGGCATCGACACCTGCGCCGCCACCGGCCTGTGCGCCCAACGTTGCCCGGTTGGCATCAACACTGGCGAACTGGTCAAAAAGCTGCGCCATCAGGAAGCACAGCATGCCAGGACGGCCAACTGGCTGGCACACAACTTCAAGGCAGCGGTACAAGGCGCACGCTTTACCCTGCATGCCGCCAACGGCGCGCGCATGTTGCTGGGCGCGCCGAGACTGGCAACACTGTCAGCAAAACTGAGCAAGATTTCCGCCGGCCGCATCCCGCAATGGACACCGGCCATGCCACAGCCTGAACACGCCATTCGCTTCACCCCGCCCATCGAGGACCAACGTCCCAGAGTGGTTTATCTGGCAGCCTGCGTCTCTCGCGTGATGGGGCCTGCGGCCACTGATCGCGAGCAAACCTCACTGCTGGACAAGACCCGTGGCCTGCTGGAAAAAGCCGGTTATCAGGTCGTCTTCCCGGACAATCAGGACAGCCTGTGCTGCGGCCAGCCTTTCGCCTCAAAGGGCTACAACCAGCAAGCCGACGAGAAACGCCAGGAACTGCTGGCCGCGCTGATCAAAGCCAGCCGCGGCGGGCTGGACCCGATCTATTGCGACACCAGCCCTTGCACCCTGCGACTGGTACAAGACCTCAAGGACACACGCCTGGATCTCTACGACCCGGTGCGATTCATCCGCACGCACCTGCTGGACAAACTCACCTTTACCCCGCAACAGGAACCCATTGCCGTTCACGTCACCTGCAGCACCCAGCACCTTGGCGAAAGCCAGGCACTGATCGAACTGGCTCGCCTGTGCAGCGTCAACGTGGTCATCCCGGAAGGCATACATTGTTGCGGATTCGCCGGAGACAAAGGCTTCACAACGCCCGAACTGAACGCCCACGCCTTACGCTCTCTCCAGGGTGCGGTGCAGTACTGCAACGAAGGCATCTCCACCAGCCGCACCTGTGAAATCGGCCTCTCGCAGCACAGCGGCATCGACTATCACGGGCTGGTTTACCTGATCGACCGGGTGACGCAGGCGAAATCCGCATGATGGCAACAGGCATTACAGGCATGAAAATAAATAGAACCCCTGCGTTTCAGCACAGTCCACCCTTGTAAGCCCGTATTTGAATGGGCTTCCCCAACCCATGGGCAAAGAGCCCAAGCGACCGGTAATCAAGGAGAGACATATGAAGCGTACCGCCCTGACTGGACTACTCCTCAGCTCTGTCATGCTGGCTTCCCCGGTGTTCGCCGCCGATGACTTGTGCGGCAGCAACTTGCAGACCATCAAGGACGCCCAGGTTTCCACCAACGTGAACCTGAGCCCCGACCTGAAACAGTCCCTGGCAAAAACCGAAACCGACGCACGGGCCGCCCAGGCCAAAGGCGATAAAAAAACCTGCATCGAACTGACCACCCAAGCCATCACCGAACTGAAAAACCTCGGCTCGGGCAGCGAAGGCGGCAACCGGTAAGAAAGCGCCTGACAAGGCCAGCCAGCGCGCTGGCCTTGTCGGCAAAGCAAGACGCGGGTCGACGCGCCCCATCAATTGGCGTAGACTCCCGCCCAATGACTGCGAAAGCAGTCTCGGGGCCGATTAGGATTCGACGCCGGTGATGAAACTTTAGGTGCATGCCGACTTGGTAACAGAAGTCGTAAATCCACTGTTGCAACTTTCTATAGTTGCCAATGACGAAAACTACGAGGGCTACGCTCTCGCTGCGTAAGCGGCGCGACTAGCTCTTCTGGTAGCTTCGGCTCCAGCAATCATCAGGGGATGCCTGTAAACCCGAAATGATTGTCATATAGAACAGGATCGTCGCTTAGGACGTTGTGGCCGACGCGACTAAAACTTACACAGCTCGCCCAAAGCACCCTGCCCGTCGGGTCGCTGAGGGTTAACTTAATAGACACGGCTAAGCATGTAGTACCGACAGCGGAGTACTGGCGGACGGGGGTTCAAATCCCCCCGGCTCCACCAAACAAGCCATACAAATCAAGCACTTAGCGTTCTCGCAAGTGCTTTTTTTGTGCCTTTTGGGGCCGTTTTGGCTGGGTAATGCCAGCTTAATGACAGCATGACTGACGCCAAAACCAGTCAGCGAACATAGCGCATGCTCCATCTGCTCAGGATGCTTGAGCAGATCCAACACCAGCGCCTCGCCGCAAGCGGCATAGTTCACTCGCCCCTCGTCACTTGGATAAGCCCACGGCTACAATAGAGTTGGCCATCGCCCTCCTCTTCTGGAGTGCTACACAACCGCACGACCAAGCGGCTGGTATAGTATCTACACTAGGGACGCACCTGAGAATTAATAAATGCCTATGAAAGTCATGATATTGAGTTGAAAAATACCATTTTTTAGACAGCCTTTTTTGTGTACGTGGCACTCAGCAAAATAAGTGGGTTGTGGTAGAGTTTTGGGGGGCATTCGCAATGCGCGTCTGAATTCAGACGCACGACGCCGCACATCAGAAAAGAAAATTCAATACTTTTGAAAAGCCTCAGCACACAAAGGGACTTAGCATTACTCATGGCGCAAGAACATATCCAAAATACGTTTCCAGAAGTCTTCATAATTGAGTCGCTAAACTTTGACGATGAAGACGAAAAAAAGTTTGAAGGCAAAATTCTGTATGACATGCTAAGGCTATGTGGAAAAGATCCTAAGTACTATTACTTTAGAACCAAAGACGAACTAGTCCATCTAGCACTAAAATTCCGAGAATCCAATTACAGATTCCTTCACGTTTCATGCCATGGTGCAGAAACTTCAATCGAAACAACCTTAGATCAAGTGACGTACATCGAGTTTGCCGAAATCTTTGAGGGTCTACTCAGAAATCGGAGATTATTCATGTCTGCATGCAGCGCAGGCAACGAGCTTTTTTCAGAAATCTTGTTTGGTAGAAATAGGGGCATGTACTCTATCGCAGCCCCCATAGACAAAATAGAGTTCAGGAAGGCCATTGGAATGTGGAGCGCATTTTATTCAAGCTTATTCTCCACAAACTCCAGCTACGTCAAAAACGACGCTATAATAAACTGTTTAAGCAAACTAACAGAGCTATTTAACGAGAGATTTATATTATCTTGGCATGACAGCGTCAACAAAAAAATCACCAACAAGACCTTTAACACAAAAGCACCTACAAAATTCAAAAGAGCAAAAACCAAAAGCCCCCCTCCTCTAATTTAAAACCATGATGGGCATCATGAACCAAGCTGCCGGTGGCGGCTTACTCTCCACGACCAATGGGGGATGGAAAGTAGGAATGACAGCCGCAAATCAGAGGTAGCCTGGCGACTACGCAATTGAGTCTGAAGTTTCTGTGCATCGCTCAATTCCTTGGTAAGTAATCCATGATCCCCACATTCCAAGCCTGCATTTGATCTCCGATGCTGTGCTCCCGATCTTTTTCTGGAGCCAGCAACTCATGATGCATCCCGACGTCAAAGTCGAAAAAGTCTATCTCTACCCCAAACCGGTGGATTTCCGAAAGTCCATTGACGGTCTGGCCGCTCTGGTAGAACCGGATGTCAAGGTAGCGGTGTTTGACCCCGTACTGTTCGTCTTCCTCAACAAGCCCCGCAACCGAGTCAAGATTTTGTATTGGGAGCGCAACGGCTTCTGTCTTTGGCTCAAGCGCCTGGAGTCCGAGCATTTCAAAACATCGCCTGATCCCGCGGATGAGGCGATTATCCTCAGTATTCAGGAACTGAATTGGTTGCTCGACGGTTCCGATCTCTGGCGTAACCGTCCTCATCAAGTTTTGATGCCGCGTTACGTGGCGTGACCCGGTATAATCCGGGCCATGATTTCTCTGCCCGATGACCTTCCTGATGATCATGTCTTGCTCAAGCAACTGCTGCTTGAGGCGCTCAATCGCCAGGAAGAATCGGCCCAGGCTTATCAGGCCCACATCGTCGACCTGAAAGAACAGATCAAGCTGTTGCGCGACCGCCTGTTTGGGCGCAAGTCCGAGCAAACCGTTGAGCCAATACGCCGCAATTAGCTTTGTTCAATGAGCCTGAAAGCGAGCCTATGTCTTCAGTCGGTGACGCAGATGAAGAAGTTGTTGAACCGACACCACGCCGTGGCAAACGCAAGCAGTTGTCGGCCGATCTACCGCGTATCGAAGTTATTCATGAACTGCCCGAGCACGAACTGACCAGTGCTTGCGGTTGCCGCAAACATGCCATCGGCGAAGAGACCAGCGAGCAACTGGACATCGTGCCGATGCAGATCCGGGTCATTAAACATGTCCGCAAGGTCTACGGGTGCAGGGGCTGCGAAGCAGCCCCTGTGACGGCTGACAAACCTGCTGACCACCAAGTATGTCGACGGTTTACCGTTGCATCTGTTTGAAACGGTACTCAGCCGCCACGGTATCGATATCCCTCGGCAAACGCTGGCTCGCTGGATTATCCAGTGCAGTGAATACATTCAGCCGTTAATCAATTTGATGTGTGACCGACTGCTGGAAAGTCTGGTAATCCACTGCGATGAAACCCGTGTCCAAGTGTTGAAAGAGCCGGATCGAGATCCGACCAGTCAATCCTGGATGTGGGTGCAAGCCAGTGGCCCGCCTGATCGAAAAGTTGTGCTGTTTGATTACACGTCCAGCCGTGCGCAGGAAGTGCCGTTGCGCTTGCTGGACAGTTATCGCGGTTATGTCATGACCGATGATTACGCTGGCTATAACGCATTGGCGTTGCAGCCAGGTGTGGAGCGTCTGGCGTGTATGGCCCATACACGATGTAAGTTCGTGGACGCGCAAAAAGTGCAGCCCAAGGGGAAAACCGGACGGGCCGATATCGCGCTGACGATGATCAACAAGCTGTACGGCATCGAGCGCGAGCTCAAGGACGTCAGCGATGAACAGCGGTTCATCGGTCGCTAGGAGAAAAGCCTGCCGATCCTGACCCAACTGAAAAACTGGCTGGATAAAACCCAGTCGCAGGTTACGGCACAAAGTGCGTTAGGCAAGGCAGTGCATTATCTGGCAAATAACTGGAGCAGGCAGGAGCGCTATGTCGAAGCGGATTACTTGCCCATCGACAACAATGCGGCCGAAAGAGCGATCAAGCCGTTTGTCATCGGTCGCAAGGCCTGGTTCTTCAGCGATACCGTCAACGGTGCCAGTGCGAAGATCTACAGCCTGGTCGAGACCGCCAAGGTCAACGGCCAAGAGTCTTATACGTGGCTGCGCCACGTACTTGAGCAACTGCCGCACGCCTCGTCAGTAGCAGACTACGAAGCTCTGCTACCGTGGAACTGCTCGCCAGAAATCCCACAGTAAACCGTTGACCCACTGTCGGGCAGGTGGGGTTTATGGATCGCATACCAAAGACTTGCGGCTGCGGAACACCGTACGCCTGTCTCTACCCCAGTCATAAGGAATCGTCTCGAGATTACGTAAATAGCATCGTCAATCAGGTATTAAGTTAGAGCTAAACTCCATGCTGCCGTTTATTTGTCCAGAGCTTTCAGTTAGTGCAAAATGTGCAAATTCAGATTTTTTCTTATCGAAAAAACCGCCTGCAAGGTATTGCTTGCCATCGTATTCAACTGGCTTTGGATTGAGCTCTCTATAGTTTGATGAGTAGTTCATACGAATATGGAGTTTGTCTGGTTGAATACGCGCGCCATTACGATCCTCAAAGGTATGGTTTTTGCCTAATTCTACTGTGATCTCGGCCCAGGGTTCTTGGGCGCCGCCCAATTCATTCTCTCTTAACTCTTTAAAGTGAGATTGGGCAACGTTGCTTTCGCTCCAGACTTTTGAGGCAAAACTCCCCACGTCCATCAACGCCCCATTTATAATCACTTTCGTGTCTAAGCCGAACTGAAAACCGGAGTTGGCAAGCTCAGCACTGCAGTCTATGGCAAGCTGGGCTAGTTTATAACTGCGTCCATACATTGCCAGTTTTTTGAGTGGTGCGAAGTGTTTTGACCAGTTTTCTGATCGGGCTGCATTGAATGTTAGGGTTTTAATATGATTTGCAATGGCGTACTCTTTCGCGGGCTTAGAAAATCCTGAGTGGCTCACCACGACAGTTTTATTGATTCCAAGTTTTCTGTGCTTTTCTTTAAAGCTTTCGAGCGCTCTAATTCCAACAGGCTTAGAAAGTTCAGTACATTCCACTGCTATCTTGATTTCGCAGCCAGAAATTACGCTTTCTATTAGAATATCCACTTCACGCTCACACTTGCCTTCATAATCATAAAGCATTGCAGATTCCGTCAGCTTCGCATCTGCTGAGGCTAACTCTTTATTAATTATTTTGACTAGTTTTTGATAGTGATTAGTTCTGGCTGGCATACGTTGTACGCGATCCTTTTCATGCTGATTGATACGTTAAGTCACTTAGTACCCTGCGTTTAACACCTAACGAAAGCCCGGATGCAAGAGCTGGAAGCACATTACATGGACTGTTCGCTAGTAACGGAAGCCCGGCTATCGCTGAGCGAGAACGAACTCCCACCTGGTACCGAGCCCATGCTGCAGCACGTCCGCCAGAGTACCCTGCGTGAGATCGTGCAGAGCGAACAGCGTACACCAGGTAGCGATGAGGTCGTCAGTTGGGTGCGCAACTGTTATCGCGAGCCCCCCTTGTCGGCGACATTGCCCGTGCAATGTTCGTGATCAACGAAGACCTAGTAGTGGCCGACACTGAGTTGCCTACGCCCGCCGACAGGCACTGGAAGATTGGTTTTGTAGTGGTCAACTGATCCCGGACACGACGTTAAGTCTTTTTTCGGACTGAGCTGGTGGCAGTCCGTTATTGAACTGGTGTGGCCGAATCCAGTTGTAGCGATGCATCAGATAATGACTGATATCGCGTTGAGCCTCCTAGGCCGTCATGTAGCCAACGGTCAGTACCCACTCTGTTTTCAGGCTCCGGAAAACACGCTCCATCGGCGAGTTGTCGTAGCAATTACCTCGACGACTCATGCTCTGACGTATGCGGTATCGCCAAAGCCGTTGGCGAAACTGGCGAATACCGTATTGCGAGCCCTGATCCGAATGAAACAGCAGACCTTGGGGCTTGCCGCGCTGTTCATATGCCATGTCCAGAGCCTTGATCACCAAGTCCGCGTCCGGTTTTTCTGACAATGCCCAACCCTCAATTCGGCGCGCATAGAGATCCATGACCACGGCCAGGTAATGCCATTTCCCTTGTGCCCAGATGTAAGTGATGTCTCCACACCAGACTTGATTGGGCGCGGGCACATCGAACTTTTGATTCAAAATATTCTGAATGTCTGGTCGCTCCACCGTTGCCTTTTTATAAGCATGCGAACCCGGTTGTTTGCTGATCAACCCCAACTCCCGCATCAGGCCGCGCACCTTGAACCGGCCGATCTGCTCGCCATCTTCTTGCATCATCGAAACGATGCTACGGCTGCCGGCAGCGCTTCGACTTTGCGTGAACAGTTCGTTGACTCGACTGCGTAATCTAACCCGCTCAACGTCCGGAGTTCGGCGCCTAACACGATGGTTGTAGTAGCACGAGCGCGGCACATTAAAGGCTTCGCACAGCAACTCAACCGACTCACGAGCACTCAACTGATCAATCAGGGCATGCGCTCGTGCTCTTCCGACATCAAGAGCGCGGTAGCCTAATGAGATGGTCACCCCCACACCTTGAGAGAGCTAGGCTTTCCCAGGGGGTTACGTTTCGGAGGCCATCATCATGAGCGAGTTAGCAATGGTCGGGATTGATCTCGGCAAACACAGCTTTCATCTGCACGGTCAGGACAAGACAGGCCGGGGGGTGCTTCGTAAGAAACTCTCACGTCAGCAGATGATGCAGTTCTTCAGCAACCTTCCGGTATGTACCGTAGTGATGGAGGCCTGTACTGGAGCGCATTTCGTTGCTCGCCAATTGATGGTCATGGGGCATGAAGCCAAGCTGATTTCCCCTCAGTTCGTTCGCCCTTACGTCAAGGGTAACAAAAACGATTTTGTCGATGCCGAAGCCATCTGCGAAGCGGCATCACGTCCGTCCATGCGTTTCGTTTCGCCTAAGACCGAAGCCCAGCAGACGCTTTCGGTTTTGCATCGTCTACGAGAGTCACTGGTGCGAGACCGCACCAAAACCGTCAACCAGATGCATGGTTTCCTGTTGGAGTTCGGGATTAGCCTACCCAGAGGGTTGGCTATCATGAAGCGCCTGCCGGTCATCCTGACTCAGCATGAGCTGCCCACTCGTCTCATGACACTCTTGGATCGTTTGCGCGAACACTTCAACTACCTAGACGGCCAAATCAGGGATTTGGATAAGGAGCTGGCCCGCCAACTGGCTGACGATGATCTTGGCAGTCGTTTACTGAGCATTCCATGTGTCGGCCCGATCACCGCCAGCCTGTTGGCTGTGGAAATGGGCGATGGCAAGCAGTATGCGTGTAGTCGTGACTTCGCTGCATCTATTGGCTTAGTGCCAAGGCAATACAGCACCGGGGGTAAGGCCACTTTGCTGGGAATCAGCAAGCGCGGTGACAAAAATCTCAGGCGATTATTGGTTCAGTGTGCTCGAGTTTATCTTCAGCAATTGAAAATCCAGCATGGTGCGTTGGCAGATTGGGTTCGCTCGCTGCAGATACGACGGCACTCGAACGTGGTGGCCTGTGCCTTGGCCAACAAACTGGCTCGGATCGCTTGGGCGATCTCAGCTGGTCATGGAGTATTTAATGCAGGGCCAGATGCCGTGGCTATCTGACCCAGCTGTTGTTCTAGTGCCACAACCCACTTTCAGGTTTTGCGATAGCTGAACAATGGATGACGTGAACGGCCCACCGGCCTGGCGAAGAACCTGCTTTAAAAATCGGCTCTGCAAGAAGCCGTTAGCCTTTTCAGGATCGTCAGGCGCGACTCTCATCATGGCGCGGGTGACTCACCCAATAGACGCCGGATAGATTTAAGCAAGCCAAGCACTTCGCCCAATAATCAGCATTGCAAAAACGGGGGTGACCATAGATTTTTTAAAATGGATTTCTCACGCTCAAGGCGAGCGATTCGAGCTTCCAATTCCTGGATTTTCTGCTGCTCAGGCGTCAGAGCCTTACTCTGCGGAGTAACGCCGTTGCGCTCCTGCAGGAGTTGATTAACCCAGTGACGCAACGCGGACTCGACCACCCCAAGCGAGCGGCTGGCTTCGATATGGCTATAGCCTTGATCGAGCACGAGGCCTGCGGCCTCGCGTTTGAATTCAGCTGAAAAGGAACGACGTTGTTTGGTCATCAGACACCTCTATCTGGCGAGCATTCTCGCCTAAATGGGTGTCCGGTTTCATTAGACCACTACAGTGCGTACCCTCAGAAAAGGGTTAGGCTTGTCTCAGGAGGCGCTGGCTGATGCCGCTGAAATTGACAGGTCGCACATGGTTAAAATCGAACGCGGTGAACGGAATGTTACATTCTTAAATATCGTAAGGATCGCGGCAGCGCTCAGCTGTAAGCCATCAAAGCTGATAGAACATGCGTAAGCGGATGGCGAACACACCTACCGAACTCCAGTATTTAGGGCGATGGTGTCCGCGCATTTTTAAGCGGACGCGATCACCCTTATCGCCAGGATTTCCATGCGCCAACGCAGCTCTTACCCCAAACCATTTAAAGCCCAGGTCGTCCAGGAATGCCTGCAACCTGGAGCGACGATTTCCAGCGTAGCCATCCATCACGGCATCAACGCCAACGTGATCCGCAAGTGGCTACCGATTTACCGGGATCAATCACCCGCAACTCTGCCGGCCTTCATCCCCGTACAAGCTGCACCCAAGCGCGCAACAGAAGAGACGGTGATCATCTCACTGGTTCTGGGCGATAAATCCGTCACCGTAAAATGGCCAGCCTCAGATCCGGACGGCTGCGCGTGTTTTATCCGTGGCCTGGCCCAATGATTCGTATCGACTCCATCTGGCTCGCCACCCAGCCCATGGACATGCGGGCCGGCACTGACACTGCACTGGCCCGGGTGGTTGCCGTGTTCGGTGCGGCGAAGCCGCACTGCGCCTACCTCTTTGCCAACCGCCGGGCCAACCGCATAAAGGTGCTGGTGCATGACGGCGTTGGTATCTGGCTGGCGGCACGGCGTTTGAACCAAGGAAAATTTCATTGGCCGGGCATCCATCGTGGGTTGGAGATCAAACTCGACCCCGAACAACTCCAGGCGCTGGTACTTGGATTACCCTGGCAACGAGTCGGTGCGGGCGGCGCAATTACATTGCTTTAAACGCTCCTTTCAGCTGTAGCACTCGGGCTGCTTTGGTAAAATCCACGGCATGACTTCCTTGCCCGATCTCGACCCAATGACTCCTGAACAACTGCGCGCACTGGCTGCGCAGTTGATGTCCAAGATCGACACCCAGGACAGAAAGATTCATCGTGATGAGACGATCATCGAGCAACTCACTCACGAAATCGCCATTCTCAAACGCCACAAGTTTGCCAAGCGCAGCGAGCAGATCAGCCCGGCGCAAGGCAGCTTGCTCGATGACCTGCTCAATACCGACCTCGAAGCCATCGAGGCCGAGTTAAAAGCACTTCATCCCGCTCCCTCACAGGCAGAACCACGTCAGCAACCCAGGCGTGCGCCATTGCCGCCGCAGTTCCCTCGTACCGTGATCCATCACGAGCCGGACAACACTCAGTGTACTTGCGGCTGCCAGCTTCAGCGTATCGGCGAAGACGTCAGCGAGAAGCTGGACTACACGTCGGGCGTGTTCACCGTCGAACAGCACGTGCGTGGGAAATGGGCCTGCCGGCAGTGCGAAACACTGATCCAGGCGCCGGTGCCCCCTCACGTAATCGACAAGGGCATCCCCACGGCGGGCCTGCTTGCCCACGTGATGGTGGCCAAGTTCGCCGATCACCTGCCGCTGTATCGACAGGAAAAGATCTTCGGCCGTGCCGGCCTAGCCATCCCGCGTTCGACACTGGCGCAATGGGTGGGTCAAACCGGCGTGCAGCTTCAGCCCCTGGTCGATGCGCTACGCGAAGTGGTGCTGGCCCAGCGCGTGGTTCACGCCGATGAAACGCCGGTACAAATGCTGGCGCCCGGCGAGAAGAAAACCCACCGTGCTTACGTCTGGGCCTACAGCTCTACGCCGTTTTCGGCACTCAAAGCTGTGGTCTACGACTTCAGCCCCAGCCGTGCCGGCGAACATGCGCGTAACTTCCTGGGCACCTGGAACGGCAAGCTGGTCTGTGACGACTTCGCCGGCTACAAGGCCAGCTTCGAACAAGGCATCACAGAAATCGGCTGCATGGCCCATGCGCGACGCAAGTTCTTCGACTTGCATATCGCCAATAAAAGCCAGTTGGCGGAGCAGGCGCTTCACTCGATTGGCGGGCTGTACGAAGTCGAGCGACATGCCAAGGAAATGAGCGCCGAAGGCCGTTGGCGATTACGCCAAGAAACGGCGGTGCCCATCGCTGAAAAACTGCATGAGTGGATGTTGGCTCAGCGTGAACTTGTGCCCGAGGGTTCGGCCACGGCCAAGGCTCTGGATTACAGCCTCAAACGCTGGGTAGCGCTGACGCGCTACCTGGAAGATGGTGCTGTGCCCATCGACAACAATCAAATCGAGAACCTGATCCGGCCATGGGCGCTTGGGAGGTCGAACTGGTTGTTTGCGGGGTCGCTGCGAAGCGGCAAACGGGCGGCGGCGATCATGAGTCTGATCCAGTCTGCAAGACTCAATGGGCATGATCCGTACGCCTACATGAAAGATGTTCTCGTGCGTCTGCCGAGGCATAGAGCAAGTGCAATTTCGGAGCTGCTGCCGCATAAATGGGTGCCCATGTAGTATCGCTGCAAGTAGATAGTTTCAGGGGTACAGCGATACTTAATTCAATGTGCCAAGATTCGGCCACCAAGGATGAGTACCAATCGAATATGCCTAGTCTTACCTCCGATGCCGATTTCATGCAGCTTGCTCTTGCCCAAGGGCGCTTAGCCTTACCTGACTGCCTTCCAAACCCGCCAGTAGGTTGCGTGCTGGTAAAAGACAACGTGGTGATCAGCCAAGGTCATACACAAGCACCTGGGCTCTATCACGCGGAAGCGATGGCGTTAAGCCGATTAGCGAATGACTGCTCCGGGGTGACTGCATTTGTCACGCTTGAGCCATGCTCTTTTCATGGCCGAACTCCGTCATGCGCTCGGGCACTGATACACAGCGGGGTTGATAAAGTTTTTGTTGGGTTGCTTGATCCCGATCCGAGAAACTCGGGAGCGGGCATAAGAATGCTACGAGATGCAGGCATTACAGTCGTTGTCGGCTTACTGGCGGAGGAAGCTGCTGAAGACTTAGCTGGTTTTTTGGTAAGCGATACCGGTGAATCGTCGGATCGCGACGATCAGTAAATCGTTAGCACCTCAGCGCAAGGTGGGATGCCCGGACGGTTACGAACATGCGGGATTGTTAGATAGTGCCTGGACTATTGGCGTAAGTCAGAAAGGCTTTTGCGGTTAAACTATAAGAGAGGTGAATCGCCCCGGATTCTCTAGACACCTTGCAAGCTCATTGCGTAACGCTTTTCAAACTCTACCGGTGACAGCTGATTGTTGAAACCATGCCGGCGTTTTGCGTTGTAGAACATCTCGATGTAGTCGAACACATCGCTACGAGCATCTTGCCGCGTGGTGTAGATTCTCCGCTTGATACGCTCCCGCTTTAGAAGCTGGAAAAAGCTCTCGGCTACGGCGTTGTCATGACAGTTGCCTCGGCGACTCATGCTGGCAACCAAATTATTCGCCTTCAAAAAACTGCGCCAATCGGTGCTGCTGTACTGGCTGCCTTGGTCGGAGTGAACCATCACCTCCTGTTTCGGCTTACGCCTCCAAACCGCCATCAATAACGCATCAATGGCTAGATCACTGGTCATCTGCGACTTCATTGACCAGCCAACGACCTGACGAGAAAACAGATCCAGCACCACAGCCAAATACAGCCAGCCTTCGTACGTGCGAATGTAGGTGATGTCGGTGACCCACACTTTGTTGGGTTCTACGACATCGAACTGGCGCTTCAGTAAATTGGGTGAGGCGACTGCTGGCTTACCTCCGTACTTTCCAGGGCGTCGTCGATACCCTGTCTGAGAGCGCAGCCCCTCAAGACGCATCAGCCTCGCCACACGATGCCGACCACAATCTTCACCGACCTCGCGAAGATCATCATGGATTTTGCGATAGCCATACACTCCGCCACTCTCCAGCCATGAATGCTTAATCAAACCCAGCAATCGCTGATCATCTTTAGCGCGTGCAGATTGCGGCTCAGACAACCAGGCGTAATAACCACTGGGATGGACTTTCAGCGTCAGGCAAAGCCGTCGAATGGAATAGTCGCCCGCGCGCTGCTTGATAAAGGCGTACTTCAGCCGCACTCCTTGGCAAAGTACGCGGCGGCCTTTTTTAAGATGTCTCGCTCTTCAGTGACCCGCTTGAGTTCCGCTCGCAGTCGACGCAGTTCAGCGTGCTGGTCATCGTCTTGCTGCCGTTCTTCTTGAGGTTTGCTGTAGCGCTTTATCCACGCATAGAGGCTATGCGTCGACACACCAAGACGGGCCGCTACGTCAGCGACGGGAAGCTTCTTTTCGGTCACTTGATTGACCGCTTGGGTTTTGAATTCTTCGGGATAACGCGGGTTGCTCATGGCACCTCCTGATTGGCCTCATTTTAAGGCATGGAGGTGTCTACGAAACCCGGGGCGATTCAAGGCCCTAGAAAAAGGGCCTCTAATATTATATCTCTCTATTTAAGACACTCTTTAACTGCTTTATCAAGATCGGCAACATGAATAGGCGTTGGAGTGCCGGACTTCATTTTCCAAACTGTATAGCCGCCTTTTAAACACTTCCCGCGCAACTCAGTTTGCTTGCCCTCAGTAATGAAGCGCACTAAAACCTTACTGCGACCATCTTCCTGAATGTCAAATAGCTTTCTGGCAACTGCGTCACTTAGAAGGTGACCACCTTTAGTATCAAGGCAGTAGACAAGCCCAGACTTCCACACTAAAAAATCAGGATAAAATGATCCCGCATCCCCTTCCGTAAGAAGAGGGATATGGAACCCGCCGCTGCTGGAGTTGCGGTGCCAAGGAAAACCTGCTTTATCTAAAGAATCTGCAAAAGGCGCCTCAAATTTATTCAAACCTGAGTATTTTTCATAAATTGAATTGACGTAGGTCGTGCCATTACGAGGTACTCTAATAGCCCCAAACTGGAACGGAGCACCACTCTCGTAAGCCAATTCTGAGTTCGAATAATAAGCATCTACAATTTCAGCTGCCAGCTTCTCAGCATATCTTTCAGCTGCGCTATGTATTTGTACTCGACAATCGAACTTAGGGTGTTTCAGATCAGTAACAGCCAATGCCCGGGTAGAACGTGCTCTTAATGCTGTATTAACAAGCCAGCGCAAGCGTACTGGATTAGTATTCCCACCTTGCATCCACTCTAGACTTGAATCCTTATTCAGTGACTCCAGATCAACTATCTGGGTCGCAGTATGGGCTTGACCTTGAGTGTCCGGGGTGTTTTCAGTGAAGGTGGGGAAATCACCAACGATTTCAGCGATCCGGTTACACGCTTCACTAGCATCGACGTGCACCTGATGCAGAGCAACCTCCAAACCATCTTTCAGATGCAAATCATCAACTGCACCAGCTGCCCCACCAAAATTATCAACAATTTCAATTGGAGCACCTTCTGCCCTCAGCTTCTCCTTTACCGCATTAATTGAAGCGGTAAACACACTTTGATTATCGACACGTAAAAAGAAATGGGCCGAGTTAAGAAGTGCGTTATCGTAGTGCTTTGCTCCATACTGCCTTAAAACTCGGCCTATGATTTGCTCAACCTGGATTGAGGACCCCATACTTTTATCGATATAGGCAAGATAGCAACCTGGGTCATCCCAGCCTTCCTGGAGAGAAAGGTTAAATATTATATGCTTGAAATCGCCAGCCTGGAAATCCTCAAAGTCTTTTTCGCCTTTTGAAAAGAGATTAACTTCGTCAGGTTTATTTCCATCCATAAATGCCAGATTTGCATAAATTGCAATATCTTCAGGAGATATACCTTTTTCCTCGACGAGATAACGCCATATCCTAATCGGCGGTGCCTTTCTCAATAAAAACGGCTTGGAATGATCATCTTTTTCTCCATCATCAGCAATGTTTGTCTTACAAACATAGATAGCTTTTGGAGAAAAACTCAGCCCTCTGGCGTTAATTTCAGCTTCAATTGACGATAGTCGCTTATGGAGGTCATCTAACGACTTCTCCATCGCACCTGTGGTTCCGTCAAACTGAATTGCCTTTTTGACGAGTTCAGCGCTCACGACTTTTTCGCTACTAACAGCGGTCGTCACGAACAGCTGGGCGTTCGGCTGGCCATCGGAGTCTATAGACTTGAGTCTCTCAAATTGTTCATGATCGTCCCCTGACTCTTCAACCCAGAGCTTGATGGGCTGAATGACTCCTTTGTGAAAATTGTTGGGCAGTTTTAAAGTAGCACTAGCGAGTAAGTAGGCGTCGGGTTCCAGTTCGGAGAGAATGTCTGTTTGCTGCTCTGAAAGATTGTGCCCCTCATCATACACTATAAGCAGCGGTCGACGTTTTCCGTTAGATGCTCGCGAAATTAGCCGCTCCCACGGCGATGAGTTGCCAAAAAGATCAGCATCTTTTTTATAGACGTTCAGAGCACCTTCAGACTGATCTTTGTTATTAAAGAGTCCTGTGGTAGCCATGATCATCAAAGGTGTGGCTGAGTCTTCGATATGATGGGGTGTTAATTGCGAAATATTGATTACTCGAAAACCCTCTACGATTTCCGAGTATTTTCCGCCCGCACTGAAATTTACATAGGTCTGAGCAACTACAGGCTTTGCTTTAGACATCCAAAATACAATTGGCTCAGATGCAAAATGCGAGCGCATCAAGGTTACTGCCTGAGCCAAAATTGGCGTCTTGCCCGCCCCTGTTAACGCAGACAGTGCTTGAAAGAAAGGTCTAGGCTTAGGCCCTTTACTCGGACGGTAGGGGTGATTAGCAAAAAACGCATACCGTTGTACTATGGTGTTCGCTGCTTCAGCTTGAAAAGCCTTAAGATTAAAATCAGGCATCAAAGTCTCCCTCATTGTTATAAGAGTCCTGACGCTGATTAAACCCAATATGCTCTAGGACCTGATCTGGAATTTTGTAAAATTCTACACTGCTGCCAGTATAGGGAGCTAACGCTGCGTACACATGATATCGCACAGCAAGCCCAGCACTCTTAGCCTCTTCTGCGATCTCTCGAAATGCGGCTTTGGTTAACGCTGACGCCTTTTCTGGTGAATCCCATATCAGGAAAAAGCCCTCATTCTTTGCATTAACTGCAAAGAGATGTCTATTTGCCTGAGCAGGAAGCCTTCTTAGATACGACTTCGCTTTTTCAGCCTTATTCCAGTAACTTGTTAAAAGCAAGTCAATCATCTCTTCACGGGCTAAAGCATTGACCGCTGAAGCGTCGATCTTTTCACGCTTCAATTCAATAAAGCGGAACCCACTTGGGATTGGCCTACGCTTTTCCGCTGCCCATGCTCCAGACATAACACGCTTAACACGCTCAGCTGTAAGTGTCCGAGCATAATGGTCACCTTTTTCGGTGTTCCCCTGCTCAATTAGAATAAATCGCCTGGAGGTATCGGCCTCTTGATTGAGTTCGAGAACAGCATGCGCCGTCGTCCCAGAACCTGCAAAAGGATCCATAACGATTCCGTTAGGAGGGCACCAAAGCTGAATGATCTTAGTCATCAACTTCAATGGCTTGACTGTTGAAAAACCATGACCTTGACCAACGACGGCGGTAAGCTCCGCCACTCCGTCCGCCGATCTGCCTGACTCTTTGTAGTCCCATGATGTTGACCCAAGATCAATATCAGTAACTAACTCAGAGCTAAGATCGGAATCCGACCAGTAAGTAACAGGCACTTTGCCCTTTTTGATTTGCTCAAGATAGGTTTTTACCCTTGGTCGGCCAAGTCCATCGCGACCGAACCATAGGAAAGGCCAATTATCTTGTGATAATCTTTCATATGATTTTCTTGAGATGTTTTCAGCCAGAACACCTGGCTGCTGCTTTTTCACCATTAAGGCTTTGCCGCGACCATCACCAATGTCACGTTCTTCGTAGTCTGGCCCCCAAGCATTCAGCCAGACTTTGACATTTTTCTTTGGGTGACGCCACGCTCCGTTACCCGCTGGATAATGTACGATGCCCGTAAAAGGTGACTGAATACCATAGTCATCTTTGGCAGAGTAGCTTTTCGCAGTCAGGTTACCCTCCCGCCAGAGGTTACCAGGGTCGTTGTCCGGATTGAAGTAGCGCTTGTTATCCGACTCCCCTCGCGTCATGGATGCGGTTTTTACTCTATCGACATCTTTGCCATAGACCAAAACGTATTCTGTCGCAGTCGAGATATGCCGATTATCTGGACGGGCAGCCGCTGATTTCTGCCAGTTGATAATAGCGAGGCGATTGTCTTCACCGAAGATCTCATCCATCAGCATTCCCAACCGGAACAGTTCCCGGTGATCAATGCATATGGCCATCACTCCACCAGGCTTCAGCATCTCCCTCATCATCCATATGCGAGGGGTCATGAATCTTAGCCACTTGCTGTGCTTTGAGCCATCATCCTTAGGTACGACATCCCCCAAATCCGGGTCATTTGGATCTTTGTCCCACTTATCGTTGTAGCGAAAATCCTCACCCGTGTTGTATGGAGGGTCAGTCACAACCAGGTCGATCTGACCCCGATACTTGTAGAGAGTTACCATCGCCGAGAGGTTTTCGCCGTCCCAGATCTCGTTCTCAGCCTGAGCCAGCTCTTCCCCGTAGGAGTGTTTTTTGACGATGGCGGCGAGCTTGGGCTTGACCTGCCGGATGATCTGCCAGGGAGCAGCTCGCCCCGTGTAGTTCATGACAATGCCATTTTTCCCGGCATCAGCGAGCGCTTCGTCATGCTCTTGAAGCAAGCGCACCAGCGCGGCTCTAGGCAGTTGATCATAATCCATAAACGCCCCTCGAAAATTGCGCAAAGGCTGCGACAAAAATCGCTAATTTTAGAGGTTCGGGGAGCTGTCACGCCATCTCTAATTTGGCCGAGAGTGGATGCTCTGCATCGGTTTCTGGCCCTGATGGCAGTTGGCTGGCATACTCACTTCGTCCCGCGTCAAGGGCGGCATTTTTTACAGGACCAGGGTGGTAACGCTCCACCAGCAGGAATTCATACCCTTGTTTTATAAGATTTTTTTTGAAATTACTGGCTGGGATCACCTCCTCCCGGCTCCACCAAATCTGACAAAGAAGACGCCTTAGGGCGTCTTTTTTTGTGTCTGAAATTCGGACAATGTGCAGCTTTCAGAGCGATGAAACTGCGCCACATTCCCGGACAGAAATGGCGCAGTTCTAAAAACTGCGCCATTTTTCTCGCCAACAACAGCTAAACGGTGCCAACTCAGCAATCTCTTCAAGCACTGAAATACTCAGCAGCATCAGGGCAGCGAGAAGTCTGAGCTACTGACAAAACACACTGGCATTACTCAAAGAACAACGCAGCAGCAACGCGATCAGATCGCTACAACCCGAATCTCATGCAAACACGCCCTCAAATCGCAGCAACATTATCGTGCCACCACTCCAGTTTTCGATAAAATCCGCATAACACAGGATCTCTGAAAGGTTAAGAAATGGACTTCACCCCTGCCATCGCCCAGATATCGGGCGTGTTGGGCTGGCTTATTCTGTTCGCACTTCTGCTTACCCTGCTCAAATCACCATGGGCCAAAGGGCATATCGGCGAACTTCTTGTGCGCTTCGCTGCTCATCGACATCTGGACGAGCAAATCTACCGTCGCTTGCATAACGTCACCCTGAATACGCCCGACGGCACCACGCAGATCGATCACGTATTCCTCTCGATCTACGGCATCTTCGTGCTGGAAACGAAGAACATGAGCGGCTGGATTTTCGGCAGCGAGAAACAGGCGCAGTGGACGCAGAAACTCTACAAGCGCACCTTCAAATTCCAGAACCCATTGCGGCAGAACTACAAACACCTCAAGGCTTTGGAGGCCACGCTGGGCATTAGCCCTGACCATCTGCACTCGGTCATTACCTTTGTTGGAGGCAGCACCTTCAAAACCGAAGTGCCAGCCAACGTCACACAAGGCATTGGATTTATCCGTTACATCAAGTCGTTCCAGCAGACGGTGTTCAGCGAGTCTGAAGTCGACTTCATGCTGCAAGCGCTGCAAACAGGCCGCCGTGCTCCCGCTCTTGCGACTCATCGTGAGCATGTGCAGAACCTCAAACAACGAAGTGACCCGACTGCCGAGCGACAGTGCCCGAAGTGCGGTAATGCGCTGCTGATTCGTACCGTGAAATCAGGTGCGAAAGCGGGGCAACAGTTTTGGGGATGCTCGGGTTTTCCCAAATGCCGGACCATGCAGGCTCTCAGCGCTAGAACAGCGTAGCTTTGAACTGGCGCTCCAGACGTTTCCTCTGGTTGAAGATTATTAGGTTGTACGATCAGGACAATTGTCGCGCCAGTGGTGCGACTTTTCACCCGGTGCGGTAGACCTCATAAAACTGGCGCATGCGGAACAGACTAGATCGAATCTTCACAGCACAGGCAAAAGATCAGCTCCCAAAGCCCCCAATAGCAAGACGCCTCCCTTTCCCTTGAACGAAATTTCCGAGAAAATCCCAACCGCTTGCGCCTGTGAAATCCGGTCACTACTCTGCCTCCGTCGCTGCATATTCAGCGAACGGGTTTAGTCGCCCGGGATGACTGGCGCACTGCGCCACCTTTTGCGAGGCGCTTTTTATGGCCTGCATTTTATGGTGGCCGTGCGTAGGGCACCTTCGGGTGCGCCGGGTACCAGTCTCCGGTCGACTAACCTGCGCATGGCCGCCACCCATCGTTTAGTCGCGAGCATGGCGGCTCCATTTCTGACTGGAGTTACATGATGCTCAAGATCACACCTGATCCACCCTGTCACCTCTCCCCTCGCTACCTTGAAGATGCTCTCGTGCGTGCTTCCGAGCTATTGAGTTGTGCCGCTGCCACAGCCTATGAGAGCGGCGACCGCTTGAGTGGTTCGCATCGGCATCTGGCCTTGTCTGTCGTCCATCTGGTGGAGATGGCCAAGGCTGAGGTTGATCGTTCGCTGGAAGATCTTTCGGTTCGTTGATGTGTTGATTACAAAACCTGCATTGCGCAGGTTTTGTATCCTGATCCACCTGTGCCATAAAACTGCGCCAAATCCCCGACCAGAAATGGCGCAGTTCTGAAAACTGCGCCACAATTGCGCCAACAGCAGCTAAACGGCGCCAACTCAGCAATGTCTTCAATCACTGAAATACTCAGCAGCATCCAGGCAGCGCGAAGCGGATTGACACTGAATGAGCTGCTGACCAAGCACCCTGACATTGCTCGAAGAACAGCACAGAGGCTGATTGCACAGCTGATCGAGAGCCGTCAGATCTCCGCCCACGGTGAGGGCAGAGCACGACGCTATTTCGCAGCAGATATCCAGCCGGAAACAAGCACCCTGGCCATCAGCAGTGATAGCTTCCCGTCCTTTATCCCACTGTCGGCAGACAGCCGGGACATACTCGCCTATGTCAACCAACCAACAGAAGCGCGCAAGCCCGTCGGCTACCAGCGTGATTTTCTGGATTCTTATCACCCGAACAAAACCAGCTATCTGTCCGAATCCTTGCGGCGCCAACTGCATCGAATGGGAAAAACGACAGATGCCGTGGAGCCAGCAGGCACATACAGCCGCGCAGTTCTAAATCGCCTGCTGATTGACTTATCGTGGGCATCGAGCAATCTGGAAGGGAACACTTATTCGCGGCTCGATACGCGACAGCTCATTGAGCATGGCCAAGCTGCACGAGGCAAAGCTGCTATCGAAACACAGATGATCCTGAACCATAAAACGGCAATCGAGCTGTTGGTCGAGAACATCGAAAGCGCCGAGTTCAACCGCTACACATTGATGAACCTGCACAGCGCCCTGGCTGAAAACCTGCTTCCCAACCCCGCAGATGAAGGCCGTATTCGCCAGCACGCCGTCGACATTGGGCAAAGCACCTATCGCCCTCTCTCCACACCACAACAGATAGAGGGGGCGCTGGACGTTCTGCTTGGCAAGGCAAATCAGATTACTGATCCATTCGAGCAATCATTTTTCATGATGGTCCACCTGCCCTATTTGCAGCCCTTTGCCGACATCAACAAACGCACCTCTCGGCTGGCGGCGAACCTGCCATTGTTTCGCGCCAACCTGTGCCCACTGACATTTCTGGATCTACCCGAGCAGGCCTACAGCAGCGCCACACTAGGCGTCTACGAAATGACCCGGGTAGAGCTACTTCGCGACCTGTATCTATGGGCTTACGAGCGCTCGACACAGGAATACCTGGCAATCAAACAAGACCTTGCAGAACCTGATCCTCTGCGCCTGACTTGGCGGGACTTCATCAAAGCGACCATTCGCGAAGTCGTCAGCCATCCAGAACTTGATCCACTGAGCTGCATTCAGAACGCGGTAACAACGCATGTTGCAGAGGATGAGCAGCCAGAAGTTCAAGCCCTGATCGTTGAAGAACTCCGCCGACTGCACGAGGGTGTTCTGGCACGCTACGGATTACGACCATCAGAACTCATGCTCTGGAAATCGCGCCATGGAAGCTGACATTGTCGCGCCAGTGGCGCGACTTTTTCCTCAGAACGGCAGACCTCATATCAACTGCCGCACGCGGAACAGATTGGACGGAGCTTCACTGAATGGACAAAGAGTCAGCCTCCAAAGCCCACAATAGCAAGACGCCTCCCTTTCCCTTGAACGAAATTTCCTAGAAAATCCCGACCGCTTGCGCCCATGAAATCCGGTCACTACTCTCACCCCGTCGCTGCATATTCAGCGAACGGGTTTAGCAGCCCGGACCCGACTGGGCGCACTGCGCCACCTTTTGCGAGGTGCTTTTTTACGGCCTGCATTTTATGGTGGCCGTGCGTAGGGCACCTTCGGGTGCGCCGGGTGCCAGTCTCCGGTCTGCTAACCTGCGCATGGCTGCCGCCTGGCGTTTAGCAGCAAAGGGCGTCAGCTCCACTTCTGACTGGAGTTTCATGATGCTCAAGATCACACCGGATCCACCCTGTCATCTCTCCCCTCGCTACCTTGAAGATGCGCTCGTGCGTGCTTCCGAGCTATTGAGCTGCGCCGCAGCAACAGCCTATGAAAGCGGCGACCGTTTGAGTGGTTCGCATCGGCATCTGGCTTTGTCTGTCGTCCATCTGGTGGAGATGGCCAAGGCCGAGGTTGATCGTTCACTGGAAGATCTTTCGGTTCGTTGATGTGTGGATTACAAAACCTGCATTGCGCAGGTTTTGTATTTTCTCTGGGCTCAGACACTTACCTACCTGCGAGTAAAAAGCCCGCCTGAACCGCCCCGGGTATCGCGGAGGCTCCACCTTTTGAGAAACTGGAGCCACTATGCCAAAGCCACCCAAGTTTTCCCCCGAAGTCCGTGAGCGTGCTGTGCGAATGGTCTACGAAGTCCGCGAGTCGCACGATTCTCAGTGGGCAGCCATCGAGGCTGTTTCCAGCAAGATCGGATGCACCGCCCAAACCTTGAGCAACTGGATCCGCAAGGCCTCTTCGCCCACAACGCCTAGCACCCCGGCCGATCCCCGGATCAAAGAGCTGGAGCGCGAGGTTCGTGAGCTCAAGCGAGCCAATGAGATCCTCAAGGTCGCTAGCGCTTTTTTCGCCCAGGCGGAACTCGACCGTCGTTTGAAGTGATCTGGCGTCTGATCGACGAGCACCGACAGCGCTTTGGAGTCGAGCCACTGTGCCGCGTGTTGCAAGTGTCTCCATCGGCTTACCGGTGCCATGCCGCACGTTTACGTGATCGCTCACGACGCTCTGCCCGAGCGATTCGTGACGAGGCACTTGCCGTACAGATTCATCGTGTCTGGCAGGAGAACTACGAGGTCTATGGGGCCAGGAAGGTCTGGCGGCAGATGCATCGCGAACATCAGGCAGTAGCGCGCTGCACAGTGGAGCGATTGATGCGTGAGATGGGTCTCTGCGGCGTGACCTGGGGCAAAACGGTGAAAACCACGCAAGCCCATCCTGACAATGCCAATCCCAGGGATCTAGTGAAGCGCCAGTTCACTGCCGAACGTCCCAATCAGCTCTGGGTCGCCGATTTCACGTTCGTTTCAACCTGGCAGGGATTTGCCTATGTCGCGTTCATCGTGGATGTCTATTCAAGGTTCATCGTTGGCTGGCGGGTCAGCCGACACATGCGTACGGAGTTTGTCCTGGATGCGCTCGAACAGGCACTTCACGTCCGTCGGCCCGAGCCTCATCGGCTGGTTCATCACAGCGACAGAGGCTCGCAATATCTGTCGATTCGTTACAGCGAGCGGTTGGGCGAAGCGGGTATCGAGCCGTCGGTTGGCAATACCGGTGATAGCTACGACAACGCACTGGCAGAGACCATGAATGGCCTTTACAAGACGGAGTTGATCCACAAGCAAGGGCCGTGGAAAAGTGTAGAAAGTCTGGAGTGGGAAACGCTGAAATGGGTGACTTGGTTCAACCATCAGCGTCTGCTGGAACCTATTGGAAATAGGCCGCCAGCCGAGTTTGAGGCACTATACGAACAGAGTCAGGCAGCCATATCAGTTGCAGCCTGACTCAAACAAAACAGCCTCCGCGATACCCGGGGCGGTTCAGCCCACCTTGTAAACGAGGCCCCAGGCCATCATTCGTATCCTCGTCGGGAGCGGTTATCATCTTGGACCGAAAAAGTGCCAACCCTGTTAGATAAATGGTTGGGGCTTTACGAAGGAGAAAAAATCAGGAATCAAGGAATGAGTGGATACGTACCCAACCAGCCAAAGAATTATCGCCACGAAGAAGCTAAACCAGTCGATATTCATGCACTGCGCTGGGCCGAATACGAAAAGTACGGAAAAAGCCCCGCACCGCCACCAGAAAAAACAGCGATTGCTCTGCGCATTGGTGTGTTCTTCGATGGCACTGGCAACAACGCAAACAACTCAGCTGCCGGTCTGCTCTGTGGTGCCCATCACCCTATTGCACCCGCAGATATCGATGCCAGTTGTAAACCGTTCATGTCCGACCCTGAAAGCAGCTATGGCAATGACACCAGTAACGTTAAAAAGCTAAGCGAGCTCTATTACGCACCACCGGAAACAGAGGGGAACGGACAGCGAAAAATAGCCTTTCGTATGGCCTATATTGAGGGTATCGGTACTAGTACAGGCGAGAAAGATAGCTTACTGGGCTCCGGCACCGGTCGTGGTGATACCGGGGTAGCCGAGCGAGTAAAACTGGCATTTAGTCGAATCAGCGTGCTTTTTTATGATTTACTTCAAGAGAACCTAGACAGTGAAATCTGCTCATTGACCTTTGATACATTCGGCTTTAGCAGAGGAGCGGCTGCAGCACGACATTTTGCGAATGAGGTCGTTCGCTGCAAACAAGGGCCTCTGGGGAGTTTACTAAGTAGCAACAGTAAGTCTTTTAGCTCCTCTTTTAGCGGTCAGTACAAGAGCGATATCAACATGGGTTTTATCGGCTTGTTTGATACCGTGCCCTCTATTGCAGGGTTAGCTAACCTGGGTAACGTAAAAAGTGCTGTTGCACCTGGAATCAAGCTTTATCTGGACCGCAAATATTTTACTAATGTCATTCATTTGGTTGCTCGTGATGAATGCCGCGCCAACTTTGCTCTGAGTCGCGTCAGCCCCGACCATTCTGAAATCACTGTGCCTGGTGTTCACTCGGATATCGGAGGAGGGTATCTTGAAGAAACACAAGAATGTGTGTTGGTAAGCCCTATGCAAGCGCTCTCAGTTGGAGCTACGACGGATGTGAAGAGCACTTCGATCTATCTCGATGCCCAACAGCAAAAAGCCAAGATGATTAGCAAAGGCTGGCCGGCCATGATGCTTGAAATAACTACACCGCCCCCGTCTCTATTACCAGCAGACCCACAAGATCGCATGAGTGTGGTACGACAGAAACGTGTGTACGCTGGCTTGCAGCTCAAGCGGTCGGTGAGCGGTAAGTTATCCAGGGTGTACCTGCGTGTGATGTATGAGCTAGCAAAACAAAATGGTGTGCGACTCAATGAGATTGATGAGGGGAATCCTGACTACGCCATTCCATCGGACTTACAGCCTCTCTGTGACAGATTTCTCACGGGAGACTACAGCACGACACCTGAAGAAGATCAGCTACTCAGAGTGCGGTACATTCATACCTCAGCCAACTGGAACCACCCTCTCGGTAAAAGCACAGGAGGAGGCTTGAGTATCGTTTATATCAATGCTCCTACGGCAGATGCCATAAGGGTTCAACACCCTCACGTACCTGACTGGACACTATTCTGATGCGCGTTTTCGTAGCCCTGCTCGGCGTACTTTTAATAGTGGGTTGTCAGGCCTCAGATGCCTTACCGGGAAAAAGCTCTCCAAAAGACGCATGGTGGAGTCTGGATTTCATGGCCCCCACTTATATGCCAGGTTTGGTCGAACACAGTTCTGTGGTGGACATCCAGGACAGGACATTTGAGCGCCCCGGAGGCGGAGCAATAGGTACTGGCAACCCGGGCGATGCCACAGAGGTAGCCAAGGGCTGGGATCGAATAGGGGGAAACATAAAACCTGTAGTTGGGGCCGATCTGCCAAAACGAATTTTCGTACGATGGCAGTCAGTCGTAGAACCCCAGACTTACCGGGCCTGGATTGATATTCCGGAAAGTGCGCGTGAAATCATGCAAGCATCAACCCACCAACGCTGTCCACAGAAGCCAGAACAGACTGCTCGTTTCACAGCATCGGTAATTGTGGGCCTTGCCCCAGGCGGTGTTGTTCAGATGTGGGTACGCGACAGTTGCAACAAAGCAATCAACGTCACCCGAACTCAAGCCGAAGTGGAACCCCTGGGTCCGCATCTTGGCAAGTCAGGTGGTCGTTACTATCAGCAGCCTGATGCCTCCAGACGCTACATTGAAAAATATGGCATTCCTTACGGCAGTTGGTGAGTATTCCCTTTGTTGCTCAATCATTTCGACTATTGCGTTTTTCTCTTTCAAATAAAGCGCTGATCAGCGACCGCAGTTACGTCGTATGAACATGGAAATACTCATGACCACCGTCGACCTCTCTCGCATAGCTCTCCCAACCCAGAAAGAAATCGCTGCGGCTGTGGCGTCAAGCCGTCAGTTAGCCGCATTTCTTTCGACAAAATGTGAAACTCAGTGCATTGAGTTGATTGATGACACGCAGCAACGCAAAGTCGTTGAATTACCCACTTTCGCCCTGCGCTTACTCGGCGAAATCCTGAGTGAGCTTGCGTTGGGCAATGCCGTCAAAGTCGTTCCTATTCATGCAGAACTGACAACTCAGGAAGGCGCAGACATGCTCAACGTTTCGCGGCCCCATTTGGTAAAACTCCTTGATCAAGGTGCATTACCGCACACAAAAACAGGTCGACATCGCAGGATCAAATTCGCAGACCTGATGGCTTACAAAGAGCAGCGCGACCAGGCAAGCAGGGATGCCATGGATGAACTCGCAGCACAAGCACAGGAGTTGGGGATGGGGTACGAATGAGGCATTCACCGTTCACTGCTTTCTATGACGCGAATGTTCTCTATCCTGCGCCTTTGCGTACCTCGACAAGTTGCTAACCGTAAAATTGCTGTCTGGTTTTGAATTCCTGATTTGACGGCTCTACCGGGGCAAAAAGCCTTGGTGTTGGCCAAGACCTTGCTCATAGCGGTTATTTCAAGAAGTCTGGACACTCACTGCATCTTCATCGTCAGAAGTAACGCCTTCCCGGATAAATCCGGTCCCACAAACAACCCATCACAAAAACCGCTCCCCCAACTCCCGCCCCAAAAACCGCGCAAACGCCGATATCCGCTGCGGCACATGCTGCCGATGCTGATACACCACATACACATCCGCTCTCGGCGCGTGGTACTCGGGCAGTACGGCGACCAGCTCGCCGCAGGCGAGGTGTTGCTGGGCATCCCAACGGGAGCGGAGGATCAGGCCGTGGCCGTCCAGGGCCAGGCGCATGGCGACTTCGCCGTCGTTGCTCGACAAGCTGCCGGAGACTTTCTGGCTGTATTCGCGTCCATCGCGGGTGAAGCGCCAGATGGCGTAGTCGCTTTCGTATTGTTTGAGCACGATGCAGTTGTGTTGCGCGAGGTCGGCGACGTCTTGGGGTGTGCCTGCACGTTCGAGGTAAGCAGGTGAGGCGCAGAGGATGCGGGGGTTGTCGAGGACGTGGTGGGCGATCAGCCGTGAGTCGGGTGGTTCGCCCACGCGGATGTCGATGTCGATCCCCGCATCCAGCAGGTTGACCGGCAGGCTGGAGAGTTGCAGCGACAGTTCCAGATGCGGGTGTTGGGCGGCGAACTCGGACAGCAGCGGTGCGATATGGCGTCGGCCAAAGCCGAACGAGGCGTTGATGCTCAGCTTGCCGCGCAGCACCGGCTGGCGGTTGTCGAGGGCGCTTTCCAGTTCTTCCAGTTGGCGCAGGATTGGCCGGGCACCTTCCAGGTAGATCACGCCCTCCGGCGTCAGGTCCAGCCTGCGGGTGGTGCGGCGGATCAGTTGCACGCCCAGGCGCTGTTCAAGCTGGGTCAGGCGTTTGCTGACAGCGGGCAGTGACAGGCCCAGCTCTCGGGCCACGGCGGTCAGGCTGCCGTGGGTCGCCACGCGATTGAAGAAGCTGAGGTCATCGGTATTGGTGACCAACTCTTTACTTGAATTCAAGAATGGATTTCCCGTAAGCCAAATTGTGCTTGATGGACGAATCAATACACTGGAGCACACCACCTGACAAGCACGAGAACCGATGCCATGACTCAATACAATTACAAGATCGCTGTCATTCCCGGAGACGGTATTGGCAAGGAAGTGATGCCCGAAGGCGTCCGCGTCATGGACGCCGTCGCAGAGAAATTCGGGATCGGTCTGCAATGGGACTGGTTCGATTTTGCCAGCGCCGACTATTACCTTGAGCACGGCAAGATGATGCCGGATGACTGGTTTGAAACCCTCAAGCAATACGACGCGATTTACTTTGGCGCGGTCGGCTGGCCGGATGTCGTACCGGACCACATTTCGCTGTGGGATTCCTTGCTGAAGTTTCGCCGCGACTTCGATCAGTACGTGAACCTGCGCCCATGTCGCCTGATGCCCGGCGTGAAAGCGCCACTGGCCGGTCGCAAGCCGGGGGATATCGATTTCTATGTGGTGCGGGAAAATACCGAGGGCGAATACTCCAGCGTCGGCGGCACCATGTTTGCCGGCACCGAGCGCGAAGTCGTGATTCAGGAAACAGTGATGACTCGCGTCGGCGTCGACCGCATTCTCAAGTATGCGTATGACCTGGCCCAGAGTCGGCCCAAGAAGCACCTGACTTCAGCCACCAAGTCCAACGGCATCGCCATCACCATGCCGTACTGGGATGGGCGTGTCGTGGAAATGGGCAAGCAGTACCCCGAGGTATTGGTCGACAAATATCACATCGACATTCTGACCGCGCATTTTGTGCTGCACCCGGATCGCTTCGATGTCGTTGTCGCGAGCAACCTGTTCGGTGACATCCTTTCCGATCTAGGGCCGGCCTGTACCGGCACCATCGGCATTGCGCCTTCGGCCAATATCAACCCGGACCGGACGTTCCCCAGCCTGTTCGAGCCGGTGCATGGTTCGGCACCGGATATTGCAGGCAAAGGCATCGCCAACCCCATCGGGCAGATCTGGTGCGGCGGCATGATGCTGGAGCATTTCGGTCATGCGGAGGCCGGGGCTGCCGTGCTGTCGGCGATTGAAGCAGTGCTGGCCCAAGGGCCGGAGAATGCACCACTGACACCTGACCTGGGTGGTACGGGGTCAACGGTTACGCTGGGCAAGGCCATCGCGGAACAGGTGCAGCGCGGGGAATAGACGTGCGTGTTACTGGCAGTAAATGTCCTCGATGCGGTTCTGCCCGTTGACCTCGATGTTCAGCCGCAACGGGCTGTAGCTCAGGTCTCTGGGGCCACCGCTTGAGGTGATGCGCGAGCTGGGCGCACGGGCGAGTCGCTCGATCTCTCTTCTGTTTTCCGGAGTGAATTCTTCGCCAAGCAGCGCAGAGGCTCGGGCGGCGTAGCAACCGTATACGGTTATCTTGCCGTGAATGGATTTGGCAGGTGCGGGGTCAGGCTCGACCGGCTGCTCACTGGCGAAAGAGCGCTCAGCGGGCAGGACAAAAAGCAGGCAGAATACTGTCGCGGCGAATGCACGCATGCGAGGTAAAGGATTGATTTTTTCCATAAAAAGAAACTCCGAAGTGGCTGTGAGACATCGCATCCCACAATCAGTTCGTCACAAACCCGCGCTGCATAGCCCCAATAGCAAGAGGCCTGTCTTTCCCTTGAATGGAATTTCCGAGAAAATTTCGACCGCTTGGGCCTGTGCATGAAAACCCTCTACCCGCCTGCTAGCCTCTCTCCTGCCCGTCAACAGGGCCACGACCAACAAGGAGTCAGCCATGCAGTATCCCGCGGTTGCAGTATCTTTTGTCTTGTTCGGACTGCTCAGCAGCACTGCCCATGCATTGGGCACTGAGGAAGTCTCGCAGCAGACATTGCAGGCCTATGGAGCAACACTCGATGCTTCGGCAGGAAGCTCTCAATGGCAGCAACTCTGGAAGCGCACTCGAGACCAGGGCATGTTCAGTTATCAAAGCCCGACGCATTTCACGATACCGAACAATCTGATACCCGATATGGTCAGGAGGACTCTGAGTGGGTCCCAAAGCGTCAAACCGATGAACACTACACAAGCCATGTATCGCTTTGACTTCGGCAGGCCGGTAGGCGTCGAAAGAAATCAGCCAGTGAATGCAATCTGCCTGACCGTCGACTGGCGGACGCTGCCTGCGGATACGGCCATAGACGACGTCTCTCGCATGAGCAGTGTCAGCCTGTTGGTGGCCCACCCCTGCGCCTGATCGAGTATGGCTGCGCGAGCCTCACTCTCGGGCAGCCATGCATGACGCTCCAACGACTCAATCACTCAACTCATGCACCAGAAAATCCAGAAACGCTCGGGTCTTCAAAGGCACACGCCGGGCGGACGGATACACCGCATTGATGGAAATCGGCGGAGCCTGCCAGTCGCACATCACCGGGATCAGTCGTCCTTGCTCCACAGCCTTTTCGACGATGAAGGTCGGCAGCAAAGCGATGCCCATACCCGCCTCTGCCGCTTGCGCCAACAGGTCGCCGTTGTTGGCGTGCAGCGGGCCGGTGACATGGACTTTCTGGGTTTCCTTGCCGTTGCTCAGTTGCAGGCTGACGCCGCTTTGCAGGTAGCCGTAGTTCAGGCACTGATGCGCCGCCAGGTCGCGGGGAACTTGCGGAGTTCCTGCGCGAGCCAGATAAGCGGGTGACGCCACCAACATGCGAGGTGCCGGGGCGAGATGGCGGGCAACCATGGAGGAATCCGCCAGGCTGGCGATACGGATGGTCACATCGAAGCCGCCCTTGACCGGATCAACCTGCTGGTCGCTGAACACCAGTTGCAACTCCACCTTGGGGTGTTGCTCATGGAATTTGGGAATCAATGGCCCCAACCGGCACAGCCCGAATGACATGGGCGCGTTGACCCGCAACACACCCTGCACCTCCCCCAGCCCACTGCGCGCCCGCTGCTCGGCTTCATCCAGCGACGCCAGTACTTCACGACAGGCATCGTAGTACTCGGCCCCCGCTTCAGTCAGATGCAGGCTGCGCGTCGTCCGCAACAGCAGTTGCACGCCCAGGTTTTCTTCCAGGGCCTGGATCTGCTTGCTGACTTTCGAGCGCGGTACATCCAGCACCCGAGCCGCCGCAGCGAAGCCATTGGCGTTCACTGTGGCAACGAATGTACGCATGCAGTCGATGCGATCCATGAATGTCCCTTTTCTGGAAACAATGAGTCTCGATTTTAGGGAATTGTCTCAACAACTGCCAGCCCGTAAATTTACTCCCAAGCCAGCAAGCAAACGCCAAGACAGGCAAAGCGGCTAACCCTTTAACGATTCGTACTGACTCAACTTGAAAGGAAATCATCATGTCCAAACTCGAACTGCTGAACCCGACCAACTCTGCACTGATCCTGATCGACCATCAGCCACAAATGGCTTTCGGCGTGCAATCGATCGACCGCCAGACACTGAAGAACAACACCGTGGGCCTGGCCAAGGCCGCCAGGCTGTTCAACGTGCCGACCATCCTGACGTCGGTGGAAACCGAAAGCTTCAGCGGTTACATCTGGCCAGAGCTGCTGGGTGTGTTCCCCGATCAACAGCCCATCGAGCGCACTTCGATGAACTCCTGGGAAGACAAGAAACTGGTTGAAGCGGTCAAGGCCACTGGCCGCAAGAAGCTGATCATTGCCGCACTGTGGACCGAGGTCTGCCTGACGTTCCCGGCGCTGGAAGCCATGGCCGAAGGCTACGATGTCTACATCGTCACCGACGCCTCGGGCGGTACGACCAAGGAAGCTCACGACATGTCGGTACAGCGCATGGTGCAGGCCGGCGCGATTCCTGTAACCTGGCAACAAGTGCTGCTCGAGTACCAGCGTGACTGGGCGCACAAAGAAACCTACGACGCCGTCATGGCGCTGGTTCTGGAGCACAGTGGTGCTTACGGCATGGGCGTCGACTACGCCTACACCATGGTGCACAAAGCACCGCAGCGGACCGTTTCCTGATAACCGATCGCAACAAGGCCGGCACGTCTTCCTGACGCGCCGGCTTTTGCTGTTTTGACGTGGCAGCTTGTCGTCTGGTGTTAATAAGCCATGAAGCCTTTGAGCAAATATGTCACGATCAGCCCAGCCGCAATGGCACACTGAAAATCAACAGGCTCGATATACCGCTACGCCTTGGAGTACAGCATTTTGAACAGCACATTGACGGCAGCAGAACTGGCCGTAATCAGTGAAATAGAAGCGACATCCAGCCTCTTGAAGCTGGTGACGCGGCTGACCGGTTTGAGATTTGCTGCCATCGCCAAGGTGACCGAAACCAACTGGACCGCCTGTGCGGTCTGCGACGAAATCCAGTTTGGTGTCGAGCCTGGTCACGAGCTTGAGATTGAAACCACCATCTGCAACGAGATCCGCGCCAGTCGCCATATCGTAATGATCGACGAAGTGGCGACGGACCCCGTCTATGCCAACCATCCGGTGCCGAAGCTCTACGGGTTCCAGAGCTACTTTTCCATGCCGATCATTTTTCCCAATGGCGTGTTCTTCGGCACCTTGTGCGGGCTCGATCCGTTGCCGGCCAAGCTTGGCAATCCGGAGACCGTCGATACCTTGAAGGTCTTCTGCACATTGCTGGGCAGCACGCTGTATGCCCATGAGCAGTTGCTGGAAGGTCAGGTGGAGATGAGCTGTTAAGGTGTTCGCGAATGAACGGAGCGCTGCCCAATTAGCTCCTGCCCGGGCATCTGATATGTGGTCCAAAGCCGTTCTCCCGGAGAATGGCGATGCCGCTATCAGGCAATTACTAAGCGCATGGCTGGGCTCGGTCCAGCGCTATATCGACATGCTGACTAACGATAACTGCTGGTGGCATAACGAACGCGCCAATATCAGCACACTGGCCGGCGCGGCATGGTCAATTGGCTGGGTGGCGCTCGAGGAATATCCCACACGCAAACATCGCCCCACGACCTCACATATAGATCAGCCCGAAACAGGTGGGCGTGGACGCTGCGACCTTTACATCAGCAATCACCACGAGGATTTCGCTTTCGAGGCCAAGCATGCCTGGCAAAGACTCGACGGGCCGGATGTCGTGAAAGTCGCAATGGATGCAGCAAGAAAAGATGCGCTGGCACTCAAGAAAGGAGAGGCTGGCCGTCATTTCGCCGCGACCTTTATCGTGCCGTTCCTGCCGAAAGCAGAGGTTCAAGGCATGACGGAGGAAGACTTGCGAGGGCGACTCAAGGAGTGGCTGGACAGTCAGAATACGTTTATCGGCGACACACAACGAAACATTGCCTATGCCTACACCTTTCCAGGAACAGGCACGGAATCATGGAGTAATGACATCAATCACTTCCCTGGCGTGGTGCTGGTACTGGAAGAGGTCCCTGTCGCGTAAAGATAAAGACCAACGCCCGCACCGCTTCTGCGATACGGGCATTCAGGCGGACGACGAGTCCATAGCCGCCTACAGCGAGCAAGAGAAACAATCACGTTTCCTGCCCGGTCCTTCACATTTACTCATCACTGCCTTTATTACTGCTCTGCCCACCCTTCTTGCCCGCTTCAGAAGCCTTTTCAGAATCCCTGGCGAAATGGCCGGGATTGTTGTCTCCAGTGCTAGCCATCTCCCTATCCTCCAGGCTTCATCGACCGCTTTAGTGCGTGTCGTATTTATTGAGAGGAAAGGGAAAATCTGTCGATCCATGAAAGCCGCTTCTCTTCGACGAGTGGTCAGCACTGAACTCCATAGCTACAGGCCAAGGCTATCAAGGCGTGTAGGTTTACCGGAGGTGGAAATATTTTTCTTCGGAAAACCTTGTTACTCGGTGATCAAAACAGTGGCACCAGTGTCTGATAGAGTGACCACTGCGTAGTGGCAATTAGTCACCACCCCGTTGATTCGAGAGTTCTATGAGCACCGGCGCCCCTCTTCCGCTGAACGAAACGCAACGTTTGTTGCGTATTACCGAACTGTGCGTGCTTGAAAACACGGTGGATGATGTCTTCGAGGAGATCGTGGCGATGACCGCCGAGTTCTTCCAGGCTCCCATCGTGCTGATTTCCATCGTCGACGAACATCGACAGTGGTTCCGCGCACGGGTTGGTCTGCAGGCTCAGGAAACGCCGCGTGATGTCTCGTTCTGCGCCTATGCGATTCTCACGGACGCCTCGCTGGAAGTGGTCGACGCCACCCTTGATGAGCGCTTCAAGGACAACGGCCTCGTGACCGGGGAACCGGGCATTCGTTACTACGCCGGCGCACCTCTGATTACCGACGACGGTATTGCGCTGGGCACGCTCTGCGTCATCGACACGGTGCCTCGCGAGGCCATGAGCGAGCGCGATGCGTTGATGCTCAAGCGTCTGGCCGGGCTGGTGATGAAACGTATCGTCGATCTGCGCCGCAGTTGCTTCGTCGATCAGACCACCGGACTCTACAACCGTCTGCGCCTTGAAGAAGACATTCTTCTGACGCTCAAAGCCGGTAAAGAGATGCGCCTGGTGGCCGTCGACATGATCACTCCCGAATTCCTCAACGATATCGTCAAAGCCTTGGGCTACAACTTCGCTCAGGATCTGATCGTGGCGATGAGAAACCGTCTGCAGGCCATGCTGCCGTCAGAATGCCCGCTGTATAAGGTGAGCCCTACGCGCTTCGGCTTTCAGTTGCCGGGCGATATGCCGGATGAGTCGATCTACAGCGCCATTCTCGAAGACCTTCAGTCTCCCGTGATATGCCACGGCATTCCGGTGCAGTTGCAGGTCGGCCTTGGGATTGTGCCTCTGCCGGGTGGTCAGGCAGAGGAGCAGGACTGGGTGCGCCTGGTCATCAGTGCCGCCGACGATGCCCGCGCTCGTCAGGTTGGCTGGGCCTTGTACGAACCGCACATGGACGCGACCCAACAACGCTCGTTCCAGCTTCTCGGCTCACTGACCAGTGCCGTGCATGCCCACGATCAATTGCGTCTGGTTTATCAGCCACGCGTTGATCTGGCCTCAGGTGAATGCACATCGGTCGAGGCGCTGCTGCGCTGGGTTCATCCGACACTGGGCCCCATCGGGCCTGCCGAGTTCATTCCCCTGGCTGAAAAGACCGCGCTCATGCGTCCCCTGAGCCTGTGGGTGTTGCAGACGGCCGTTGAACAGGCTGCCAGCTGGCAGCGCAAAGGTTTCGATATCCGTGTAGCAATCAACGTGACGCCTGACGACCTGACAGGGCCAGTGTTCACTGACCGGGTGATCTGGCTGCTGAAAAAGCATGACATTTCTCCTTCACTCTTCGAGCTGGAATTCACCGAAAGCGCGTTGATGCAGAACCCGACAGAAGTCCGCAGCCAACTGGAACGCTTACGCGAACTGGGCATGCATATCGCCATCGATGACTTCGGCACGGGCTACAGCAACTGGAACTACCTGCGGCAATTACCTGCCACAACCGTGAAGATTGACCAGTCACTGATGCGCAACCTCAACGTTGAAGAAGCGGACCAGCGCCTGGTCAAGGCCTTGATCGGCCTGGCCAAGAAGCTGTGCTATTGCGTGGTGGCCGAAGGTATCGAGACAGAGGCCGCCCGTAAACTGGTCAAGCAATGGGGCTGCGATGAAGGGCAAGGCTATCTGATTGCCAGACCTATGGAAGCAGACGCTCTGCTGAACTGGTTGCAACCCAGCCAGGTCATGCAAATCGCTGTCGACGCGCCGCCTGAAATCCGGATCCTGTAAAAACGGTTATAACCTTAGACCACATATTCATAACCGCTCAGAACATAAATCGTTATGCTGCCCGCCGGTTTTTACCTGACAACAGGTCTTACAGGGTCATATATGGACGTCGGCGGTCTGGGTTTTGTAGTAGCGGGTTTGGTGGTCGGTTTCATTGTCGGGATGACAGGCGTAGGTGGGGGTTCATTGATGACGCCCATTCTGCTCTGGTTCGGCATCAATCCGGCGACCGCCGTGGGCACAGACCTGCTCTATGCCGCGATCACCAAGGCCGGTGGCGTGGTGGTTCACAAAAAGAACGACAACATCGACTGGAAGATCACCGGCTGGCTGACCCTGGGCAGCGTACCGGCGGTGTTGATGACGTTATGGTTTCTGAGCACTCTGGACTCGGCACCCGATGCCCTGAATGCAATCATCAAGCAGGCGCTTGGCATCGTCCTTCTTCTGACGGCCATGGCCGTACTGTTCAAGAAAAAACTCCTGGCCTTTGCCCACAGTCGCGGCGACGGAGTTTCGTTCTTCAGCGGCTCTAAACTGAACGTTCTGACGGTGGTGACCGGGCTGATCCTTGGCACCATGGTGGCCTTGACGTCCATTGGCGCTGGCGCACTGGGCACAGTGGCGCTGTTCATTCTTTATCCCTTGCTGGCCACCCGGCGTCTGGTGGGCACGGAAATCGCGCATGCCGTGCCGCTTACGCTGGTCGCAGGCCTTGGGCATGCCAGTATGGGCAACATGAACTGGGAGTTACTGGCCTGGCTGTTAATGGGCTCATTGCCCGGCATTTACCTGGGCAGCCACATGGCCGGGCGCATATCCGACGACCTGCTGCGGCCCTTCCTGGCAATCATGCTGGGGATGATCGGCTTCAAGCTGGCGTTCTGATCGAGGCCAGAACCCGGTTGACGGCTTCTGGCACCGCAAGCTCGGAGGTATCGATCGTCACAGTGGCACTGTGCGGTGCTTCATAGACGCTATCGATACCGGTCATGTTCGGGATCAGCCCGCGGCGGGCCTTCTTGTACAGCCCCTTGGGGTCACGCTCTTCGCACACCTGGATTGGCGTGCTCACATAAACCTCTGTGAAGTCGTCCTCACCAATCACCTGCCGGGCCATTTCCCGCTCCCGGTGAAAGGGCGAGATAAACGCCGTAATCACGATGAGCCCGGCATCCATCATCAAGCGGGCCACTTCCGCGACCCGGCGAATGTTTTCCACCCGGTCTGCGTCGCTGAACCCAAGGTCCCGGTTCAATCCCTGACGAACGTTGTCGCCATCGAGCACGTAAGTCCGTTTGCCCTCGGCATGCAGAACCTGCTCCAGGGCATTGGCCAGGGTCGATTTGCCGGAGCCCGACAGACCGGTCAACCAGATAACCTGCCCGGTATGGCCATTGAGACGTTCTCTGCCCTGGCGGGTGATGCTGAGCGTCTGGCGATGGATATGCGGCTGGCTTTCATTGGCCATTATCAGACCTGTCCTTGTGGTTTGCCCGGTCCCGAACAGTACCGTTTCCGGCACCCTTGCCGCTGGATGTTATCAACAAGTTGATCCCGATCAAGGGAGATGAAACACGCTCATCGGGATATGTAATTTTTTGTAGCTCAATCGGCATTTTCGGCGCAGGATTTCGTGCGTCAACTTTCCGTGCCGGTGACTCGGCATCTGCTCACCTTACAAAATGGAGATGCGTACAATGCTTATCCGAATTGAAGAAGGTAATCACGGGGCAAACTGGGTAGTGAAACTGGACGATTACCCAGTGACCTGCCGGAGCTGGCAAGAAGCCAGGGAGTTCGCCGAGCGAATGAAATCGCGCATTGATGCGCCTCACCCCCTCCCACGCTCTGCCAGACGAGCAACGCCGGAACGCACTGCTGCAACCTGACACCCTCTCACCAGCCCTCCGGTGCTTGACGGATAAACTCCGGGGGGCCTGCTTTCGCTGCATCGAGCCCGCTATTTTCGTGCATCGCCTACCTAAAAATCCGTTCTCGTTTTGCCAACATTCATTTCACATCCTCTTCACGTTTGGCTCTGTACATTCACATCACTCCTTTGATGAATCCCATTTGGCCCGCCGTGTTGTGGGCCATTTTTTTGCCTGTAAGAAACCGGTCAGTCCCGCCTTCGGCAAACCGCTCTATTCACCCTGACTGGCAAATGCGTTTTCCTGAACCGCAACCGATTTGCCACTCACGCCACCATTCAGCAAAACGCTCTCGTTCAACTGTGCCAGACGATCACTTCCCGAACCGCTGACAATCGTGCTGCTCCATTGCCCCACAACGGTCGCCATCCAGCCGAGCAGAAACAAGGCAACAACCTGCAACGCCCACTTTGCAATTATCGACATGTGTTTTCTCCATAACGGATTCGTGATGGCGAGGATATAAACATCCCTGCATTGCAGAAGAATTGCAGAAAACGGCGTTTTATCCACTCCGGTCACTCATCTCGTCGGAGGAACTCCTGCAGACGACCTCGATTCATAACCCATGAGGCCAGAAAAAACCTGTCCAGGCTGTTTCACTACGAGAGGAGAAATGCCATGCCTACCTCGAACAAAGACCTGTACACCGCCAAACAGAAACGCAAAGCCGCCAGCATCGAAGAAAGCTACGAGCAAAAAGGCGTGCCCAAAGACGAAGCACAAGCACGTGCATGGGCCACGGTGAACAAACAATCCGGTGGCGGCGAGCGTAAGGGAGGCTCGGGAACCCGCACATCCGCCGAGGCCAAGACCGAGGCACGTCAGGACTCGGCCAAGCGTGCCGCCGAAACCAGAAAAGGCATCCCGCGCAACGACCTTCCCCTGGAAGAGCAGACCAAAAACGATCTGATGCAGCGCGCACGAGCGCTTGAAGTTGCCGGTCGCTCGGCCATGAACAAACAGGAGCTGATCCAGGCCCTGAAAAAACGCTCATGAAAGGAGTTGCCTTATGAGCGGGTCAAGAACAGCACCAACAAAGCCGAGGTTGCGCGCAGTGAAAGCATCGAGATAAACGTTGAAAACCAATCCATCTCCGGAACCATCCTGACTCCCGGCGCGAAGATACCCGGCATACTCTTCGTTCACGGCTGGGGTAGCAGTCAACAGCGCGACCTGGCTCGCGCCAAGAACATCACAGGCCTTGGCTGTGTGTGCCTGACCTTCGACCTGCGCGGTCATGAGCGCCCCCGACAATCGCGCCCTGGCTGCCTGCAAGGATTTCTGATCGAGTCAGAACAGGACGACTACGTGCCCCCATGCCACGCTGATGAGCTATCGCAGCGCCTTCGAGCTTGCCCATTCTCGAACTTATCGGCTGGTGGATGGCGCCGACCATGCGCTGAGCAGTGACATCAGCCAGAGCATTTACAGCTCCATGCTGACGAACTGGATCAGCGAAATGGTCATCGGCGCACGGCAGCTCAATTACCCTCACCATTCGGCGAAGTATTCCTGAAGCCGACATCAATACTTGCTGGCTTCCTGAGCCGGGTCCGCGGGTTTGGAGACATGCCGTGGCCCGGTCAGTACCCACAACAGCACACCGATCACTGGCACGGCAACGATCACGATGAACCACATCAATTTGTTGCTGGAGGACGTATCGCTCTTACGCACCCGCAGGACAGCCCAGATATCGGCCAGCACAATGAGTGCGACCAATGCCGTAAAGAGCCATAAACCACTTTCAGATATCCAAGGCATTTGAAACCTCCCACCTGTTTGAACAGAGGCCACCGAACAGGCGCCCTTGAAATAGAAGAGGTCCCGACAGGCCAGAAAGTTCAGAGAAGTAGGAAAACTCAATGCGTTCATGGCTCCGACCGTCCCATGGGTCGAAACCATTCAGGCATCAGCCAGTAAAGTCTATGGGGGCTCGCAGGAAGCAGGGAAAGTTGCGGGCAGACACTGAGAGGGATTCGCCATGAACGCGCCATTGATCGTCAAACTTTTCATCCAGCCCAGAGACGCCTGGCGAACCATCCGGCACAAGGAGGACCAGGAACCCCGGCATTACCTGCCCCACTTGATACTGCTGGCGCTGATACCGGTCGTCTGCCTGTATATAGGCACCACTCAGGTCGGCTGGAGCCTGGCTGAAGGTGAAAACGTGAAACTCAGCACCAAGAGCGCACTGCAGCTCTGTGCGTTGCTGTACGTGGCTTTTCTGATCGGGACGCTGATTATGGGAGGCTTCATTCGCTGGATGTCTCGAACCTTTGAAGCCCGACCGACCCTCAACCAGAGCATCGGCTTTGCCACCTACACCACGACACCCTTTTTCCTGGCGGGTATTGCGGGCCTGTATCCCAGTCGCTGGCTGGCAATTCTGGTGCTGGGGCTTGCTTCGATCTATTCGACGGTGCTGCTGTTCGTGGGCATAGCCCCTTTCATGCGCCTGCCCGAAGGCAAGGCTCCGCTCTACGCCGCAGCGGTCTGGGCGGTAGGGCTGCTGGTGCTGGTCACGATTCTGGTATCGACGATTCTGCTTTGGTACAACGGCCTGACGCCGGAGTATGTGCGCCATTCGCTGGGTGAGGTAGAGGGTTGAGGGGCGTCGCGAATGAATCCGCCCGTGCAGGAGCGAATTCATTCGCGAAGCGTCTATCAGGTAATCGGAGCCGGGTTGAACAGGGTGATGTCGTTGTGCAGACGGTAATGCTCGGTCCAGGTCTTTTTCTTGCCGCTGGCCACATCCAGATAGAAGTGGAACAGCTCCCAACCCAGGTCTTCGATGCTCGCGCGACCGGTTGCAATGCGTCCGGCGTCGATATCGATCAGGTCGGGCCAGCGCTGGGCCAGTTCCGTACGGGTCGAAACCTTGACCACCGGGCTCATGGCCAGGCCATACGGCGTACCACGTCCGGTAGTGAACACATGCAGGTTCATCCCGGCAGCGAGCTGCAAGGTGCCGCACACGAAGTCACTGGCGGGCGTCGCACAGAAAATCAGCCCTTTACTCTTGAACCGCTCGCCCGGGCCAAGCACGCCGTTGATGGCGCTGTTACCGGACTTGACGATCGATCCCAAGGACTTCTCGACAATGTTCGACAACCCGCCCTTCTTGTTGCCCGGCGTGGTGTTGGCGCTGCGATCCGCTTCGCCCTTGGCCAGGTAACGGTCGTACCAGTCCATCTCGCGTACCAGTTCCTGCGCAACGGTTTCATCCTGTGCGCGGGAAGTCAGCAGGTAGATGGCATCGCGCACCTCGGTCACTTCGGAAAACATCACCGTCGCGCCAGCACGCAACAGCAGGTCCGAAGCGTAACCCAGTGCCGGGTTGGCGGTGATGCCGGAAAACGCATCACTGCCGCCGCACTGCATGCCCAGAATCAGTTCAGACGCCGGCACGGTTTCGCGACGACGCTGATCCAGCTTTTTCAGACGCACTTCAGCCAGTTCCATGATCTGTTCGACCATTTCATTGAAGCCATGGCTGGCATCCTGAAGCCGGTACAGCCATGGCTCGCTGAGATCCACGGAGCTGTCGTCTTCATGCATGACCTGCCCGGCCTGCAATTTCTCGCAGCCCAGGCTGATGACCAGCGCTTCGCCGCCCAGGTTCGGGTTGCGAGCCAGGTTGCGAACGGTACGGATCGGAATGTAGGCGTCAGTTGCAGAGATCGCCACGCCACAGCCGTAACTGTGGGTCAGGGCCACCACGTCATCGACGTTGGGATAGCGCGGCAACAGTTCGTCACGGATACGCTTGACCGCAAAATCCAGAACACCGGTCACGCACTGAACAGTGGTGGTGATGCCCAGGATATTACGAGTGCCCACAGTACCGTCGGCGTTGCGGTAGCCCTCGAAGGTGTAACCCTCCAGTGGCTCCCCTTTTTCCGGTACCGCATCGGACATCGGCAGGCTGTCCAGCGCCGGCGCAGAAGGCATGCGCAACAGGTCTTCCCTGACCCAACTGCCACGTGGAATAGGCTGCAGAGCATAGCCGATGGTGTGGCCGTAACGAATCACGGCCTCCCCTTCAGCCAGATCCACCGTACTGACCTTGTGGCTCTGCGGTACGTTATCGACAGTCACCAGCCCGTTGTCGAACTCGGTTCCGGCTGGAACGCCCTGGTCATTGACCACTACCACCACGTTATCCAGCGGATGCAGCTGGATGTACCGTGGAGAGTCGGCATGTTGAATCAGGTTCATCACGGTTACCTCAAGATTTGGCTTGTGAAAGGTCGCTGGCCTGGTCGTCCAGCAAAGGCCCCTTGGTTGGCGGCTCTTTCAATTCCACTCGCTTGATTTCACCCACTATGAAGATGTAGCTGATTACCGCCAGCAGCGCGTTCGCGCCGACGAACACCAGTGCCCACTTGAAGGAACCAGTAGAGCTGATGATGTAGCCAATCACGATCGGAGTCGTGATCGAGGCAATATTACCGAAAGTGTTGAACAGGCCACCGCTCAAACCGGCGATCTGTTTTGGCGAGACGTCGGACATCACAGCCCAGCCCAGCGCACCGACACCTTTACCGAAGAACGCCAGCGCCATGAAACCTACGACGACCCATTCAACATCGACATAGTTACAGGTGACGATGGAGGTCGACAGCAGCAGGCCGCAGATGATCGGTGCCTTGCGGGCGAAGGTCAGCGAGTGGCCTTTACGCAGCAGGTAGTCGGAAATGACACCACCAAGCACGCCGCCGATGAAGCCGCAAATGGCCGGCAAGGACGCAATGAAACCTGCCTTGAGGATGGTCATGCCGCGTTCCTGCACCAGATACACCGGGAACCAGGTCAGGAAGAAGTAAGTGATACCGTTGATGCAGTACTGGCTCAGGTAGATCCCGAGCATCATGCGGTTGGTCAGCAACTGGCGAATGTAATCCCAGCGCGGGCCGCCGCCTTTCTTGTCCTTGCTCTTGTCCTGAGTATCCAGGTCGACCATGCCGCCGTTGCTGGCGATGTGTTCGATTTCGGCTTCGTTGATCAGCGGATGGTTACGCGGGCTATAGATGACTTTCATCCACAGCAGCGAGAACACGATGCCGCCGGCGCCCATGACGATGAAGACATGTTCCCAGCCGAAGGTGTAAACGATCCAGCCCATCAGCGGAGCGAACAGTACCGTGGCGAAGTATTGCGCAGAGTTGAAGATCGCCGAAGCAGTGCCGCGTTCGGCAGTCGGAAACCAGGAAGCCACGATGCGGGCGTTACCCGGGAAGGACGGTGCTTCGGCCAGGCCTACCAGGAAGCGCAGCATGAACAGCGCGACGATTGCAGTGGAGACGCCAAACTCACCCACATAGCCTTGCAGCAGGGTGAACAGGGACCAGGTGAAAATGCTCAGGGCATAGACTTTCTTCGACCCGAAACGGTCAAGCAGCCAGCCACCGGGAATCTGACCGGCCACGTAGGCCCAGCCGAATGCAGAGAAGATGTAGCCAAGGGTTACGGCACTGATGCCGAGGTCTTTCTGAATGCTTGAACCGGCAATTGCGATGGTGGCTCGGTCTGCATAGTTGATCGTGGTGACCAGGAACAGCATCAACAGGATCAAATAGCGGACGTGAGTCGGCTTGGACTTTTGCATGTTTTTGAACTCCCACTCATTATTTTTTTACGCGGGTAATACATTTTTTTGGGTCCAGCTCTGCAGGCCCCTTAAAAGTGTCAGCGGCGACGACAACTTTTACCTGCATGGTCTTGCGGTCTAACGACAAAACCGCTGATCACTCAGCGGCTTTGCCTGTAGCGGTGTTACTGCTTGCCTTGTTTATCCATCAGCGCAGCCAGCATTTCGACTTCTTCGCCAGTCAGGTCAGTCAGCGGTGCGCGAACCGGACCTGCATCGTAACCAGCGATTTTTGCGCCGGCCTTGACGATGCTCACGGCATAGCCGGCTTTACGGTTGCGAATGTCCAGATAAGGCAGGAAGAAGTCGTCGATGTACTTGCCGACCGCTTCGTGATCGTCACGAGCGATAGCGTGGTAGAAGTCCATCGCCAGCTTCGGAACAAAGTTGAATACCGCCGAGGAATAGACCGGCACGCCCAGCGCCTTGTAAGCGGCGGCATAGACTTCAGCGGTCGGCAGACCACCCAGGTACGAGAAGCGGTCACCGAGGCGACGACGGATCGAAACCATCAGTTCGATATCGCCCAGGCCATCCTTGTAGCCGATCAGGTTCGGGTTGCGCTCGGCCAGTTTTTCCAGCAACGGAGCGGTCAGGCGGCAAACGTTGCGGTTGTAGACGACAACGCCGATCTTGACCGACTTGCAGACCGCTTCAACGTGAGCGGCAACGCCGTCCTGGCTGGCTTCAGTCAGGTAGTGCGGCAGCAGCAACAGGCCTTTGGCACCCAGACGCTCGGCTTCTTGAGCGTATTCGATGGCTTGACGAGTCGGGCCACCGACACCGGCCAGGATTGGCACGCTGGTTTCGCACGTGTCGACGGCAGTCTTGATGATTTCCGAGTATTCGCTGGCAGCCAGGGAGAAAAACTCGCCAGTACCACCGGCAGCGAACAGCGCGCTTGCGCCGTACGGAGCCAGCCACTCAAGGCGTTTGATATAGCCAGCGCGGTTGAAATCGCCCTGGGCATTGAAATCGGTAACCGGGAAAGACAGCAGACCGGAAGAGAGGATGGACTTCAGTTCTTGTGGATTCATTATTCGAACACCCTGTGGGACAGAATTATTAGAGGATCACCGGGGGGCAGATCCGATGTCGTAAGTCATCGTACAACTGAAAATAAAATGTCTCAACAGGGATTTGCAGGTTTTTCGGAACTAAAGCGATGAAAGGGCTTTGAGGCCTTTAAAGACGGGGCTTGGGGATTTTGGGAGGGAGGTGGAGCGTTATATGACCACTGGGGCTTTCGCGAATGAATTCGCTCCCACACAGGCTGTGCGGAGTGAATTCATTCGCGAACAGAGAGCGATAACGATCAGGCCCTCTGCGACTCTGCCTCTTCATGCGCATGGCGCAGACGTTCGCGGCTGTTGGTGAGGTGCAGGCGCATGGCGGCGCGGGCGGCCTCGGAGTCCTGGCGGGCGATGGCCTCGTAGATTTCTTCGTGCTCGCGGCTCAGGCGGCTCATATAGTGCTGCTGATCATCATGAGCCAGGCGTGCCGAGTTCAGGCGTGTGCGCGGAATGATGCTGGTGCCCAGATGGGTCATGATGTCGGTGAAGTAACGGTTGCCGGTGGACAGCGCGATCTGCAGGTGGAACTGGAAGTCCGAAGCCACGGCATCGCTGGCATGGGCTGCGCTTTCGTTCAGCGCATCAAGCGCGGCGCGCATGGCGGCCAGTTGCTCATCACTGCGACGCTGCGCTGCAAGGCCCGCAGATTCGACTTCCAGGCTGATACGCAACTCCAGAACCGCCAGGACATCACGCAAGGTGACGATGGTGGCCGGATCGATCCGGAAACCGCTGGGGCTCGGGATATCCAGCACGAAAGTGCCGATACCGTGCCGCGTCTCGACCAGACCGGAGGCCTGCAAGCGGGAAATGGCTTCGCGAACCACTGTCCGACTCACGCCCTGCTCTTCCATGATGGCGGATTCGGTAGGGAGTTTATCGCCGCGCTTGAGCTGCCCGCTGCTGATTCGCTCGGACAGCTCAGTCACCAGTTCCTGCGCAAGGCTGCGGTGCTTTCTGCGTGCGCGAGGCGCAGCGGTTTGCTTTTCCATATCCAACATCGATCTCGGCACTGTTAACAAAGACCAATCATAGCTCAGCGGTTATACGATAACACCCTGAAAACCTGAGAAGGGGGACAGACAGAATTCAGACAAGGTATTGCTGCCTCGTCTGTTCAAGCAGTTTTTCCCCTTCCACCCGCAGATATCGATCATGAAAATGCTTGAGACTGCTGCGGTGCCCGATGCTGAGAATCGTCATGTCGGGCAGCTCATCGATAAGCGCCTGATACAGCGCCGCTTCGTCTTCTTCATCCATGGCAGACGTGGCCTCGTCCAGATACAACCACTTGGGCGCAAACAACAGAGCCCTGGCAAAAGCGACCCGCTGCTGCTCGCCGGGTGATAACAGGCGCTGCCAATGGTTTTCTTCATCCAGTCTCGCGACCAGATGCTCCAGACGGCAGGTGTGCAAAACCTCGACAAATCGCTCGGACGAATACTGTGCCGTGGCCTGTGGATAACTCAAGGCTTCGCGCAACGTACCGATAGGCAGATAAGGCTTTTGTGGCATGAACATATAACGCTCGTCCGGCAAGCGGATGTGCCCCTGCCCTTCATGCCATAAACCGCCCAGAGCGCGCAGCAAGGTGCTTTTGCCACTTCCCGAACGGCCACTGAGCATGACCCGCTCGCCCGCCTGGATAGACAGACTCGTATCGCGCAACAGTTCGCGACCACCGGTGAGGCCCAGCCCAAGCGCCTGCAGTTGCAAAGCTTCGCTACCGCGACTGAGGGTAATGGCCGGACGATGCGCTTCATTGTCATCCATGCCCTGGCGGAAGCTGAGCAGGCGATCACAGGTCGCGCGCCATGAAGCCAGCGAGGCATAGGCTTCGATGAACCAGCTGAAGTTTTCCTGCACATTGCCAAAGGCCGAGTTGATCTGCATCAGATCCCCCAGCTCGATCTTTCCGGCGAAATACCGGGGCGCCGCGACGATGAACGGGAAAATAAGCGCAATCTGTGAATAACCTGCGGTAAAGAACGTAAGGCTTTTCTGAACCTTCATGATCGAGCGAAAGTTGCTCCAGATCATGCCGAAACGATTGCTCAGCCGCTGCTTCTCGCTAGGCTCGCCATCGCACAGCGCAATGCTCTCGGCGTTTTCCCGTACCCGCACCAAAGCAAAACGCATGTCGGCTTCAAAGCGTTCCTGCTGATTGTTCAGCACAATCAGACGCCGCCCGATCAGGTGCGTCAACCAACTGCCGACCACGGCATATACCAGCGCCGCCCAGAACATATAGCCGTGAATCGTGACACCCATCACTTCGACGCTGCCGGAAACGCCCCACAGGATGACCGAGAACGACACCAGGCTGACCACGGTACTCATCAGCCCGATCCCCAGCGACAGGGTTCGGCTCGTGAACTCATCGAGATCTTCGGACAGGCGCTGGTCAGGGTTATCGGTGTAACCGGCCTGTTCCAGCTGGTAGTAATTCTTGTGGCTGAGCCACTTGGCAAAATGCTGCTCGGTCAGCCAGCGGCGCCAGCGAATGGTGAGCATCTGTGTCAGGTAAAGACGATACACCGCCACTAGAATCGCCACGGCAGCGATGCCGCAAAAATACAGAATCAGGTGAGAGAAAGACGCCAGGTCTTTCTTTTCCAGAGCGTTGTAGAAATCCCGGTACCAGCTGTTGATCTGCACCGAAATTTCCACACTGAGCAGCGACAGGGCAATCACCGCCGCCAGCAGCAACCAGGCCATGCGCCGGTCTTCGCTACGCCAGTAAGGCGTGATCAGCTTCCAGATTCTGGGGAGGAGCGTACCGCTCGGGGCGTCGTTGACTTCAGGGTTGCGATTCATGATTCAGGCCCGGCTTCTCTATCAGAAAGAAGAACAATGCCCGTTCACAATGAAGCAAAAACGCCCTCTGACCTCATGAATAAAACTTCATCAACGGCGCACAGGACGCTTCTGCAATTTGCGCTGCAAGGTGCGGCGGTGCATGCCCAGCGCACGGGCCGTGGCCGAGATATTGCCTTCATGCTCGGTCAGTACCCGCTGGATGTGCTCCCACTGCAGGCGATCCACCGACATGGGGTTTTCCGGCACCAGAGTGTCCAGGTTCGCATGCTCGGACAGCAGGGCCGCCAGCACGTCGTCGGCATCCGCCGGTTTGCACAGGTAGTTGCAGGCGCCGCGCTTGATCGCCTCGACCGCTGTCGCAATGCTCGAATAACCGGTGAGGATCACCACGCGCATTTCAGGGTCCAGTTCCAGCAGCTTGGGCAGCAGCACCAGGCCGGAGTCGCCGTCCATCTTCAGGTCGAGCGCGGCGTATTCGGGGATATCGTTCTGGGCAATCACCAGCCCTTCTTCGGCCGAACCTGCGGTGCTGACGCGAAAACCACGACGGCTCATGGCCCGCGCCATGACCCGGGTAAAGGTTGCGTCGTCGTCGACCAGCAGCAAATGCGGAAGCTCTTCGCCTTCGACCTGGATGTCATCATCACTCATGCTTCATCTCCTTGAGTGTCACGAGGCAAGCGCAGCTCGGTGAGCGTGCCGCCCTCTTCATGACGGTAGAGTTTTACAGAACCCCCGGCGCGGGTAACGCTGGCTTTGCTCAAAAACAGGCCCAGGCCGAAACCTTTGCCCTTGGTGGTAAAGAATGGCTTGCCGATCTGCTCGGCAATGGCCAGCGGCACACCAGGCCCGTGGTCACGAATATTGATACAGATTTCCGCGCTGTCCCAATCCAGGTTGACCTCCAGCCCGTCGGGACAGGCATCGGCCGCATTGTTCAAGAGGTTGAGCAGCGACTGGGTCAGGTCAGGCGGCGGCGCCAGCATCGGCACCTTGTCCTTGCCCAGCTGGAAAAAACGATAACTGACTTCAGGACGCATCAGGTGCCAGCGGTTCAGCGACTCGTCCATCCACTGAATCACCGTCTGATATTCCACCGCCATGCGCCGGTTGGCCTCAGCGGCACGCACCAGTTGCTGAAGCGTCTGCTTGCACTGCTTGACCTGTTCCTGCAGGACCGAAAGATCGTCCTGCAACTCAGGATTGCTATGATCCTGGCGCATTTCCTTGAGCAACACGCTCATGGTCGCCAGAGGCGTGCCCAGCTCATGGGCTGCGCCTGCGGCCTGGGTTGCAACGGCCAGCAATTGCTCGTCACGCAGGCCCTCTTCGCGGCGTACCGCTCGCAACTGCTCCTGACGACGCAGTTCTTCGGCCATCTTCGCCGCAAAGAACGTAATGACCGACGCCGCCAGGGCAAAGCTGAGCCACATGCCATAGATCTGCATGTTCTCTCTGGAGATCGGGTAGGTTTCCAGCGGATAGGACCGGTACAGCAGCGCGGTATAGAGCGTCAGGGCGATACCGGACAAGATCAGGGAATAGCGCCATGGCAAGGTGACGGCAGCGATGGTCAGCGGCACCAGATAATAAGACACGAACGGGTTGGTCGAACCGCCGGAGAAATACAGCAATGCACTGTGGATGATCAGGTCCAGCGCCAGTTGCAGCGCGTACTCCAGTTCCGTGACAGGCCAGGAAGTGCGCAAACGCACTGCCGTCAGCACACAGAGCGCGACCGAACAGCCCAAGGTAATCGACAACGGCAGCCAGGGCAGCGGCAGCACGTTGAACAGCCAGGCAATGCCGACCGAACCGGCCTGCGCAGCCAGCACCAGGGTGCGAATGAACGTCAGGCGCCACAGGTTCTGGCGCGAGGCTGAAAGCATTTGAACGGGGGCGAGCATGAGCTCTCCTGATGAGCGCTCCAGGCGGATCGAAACGAGTATAACCAAGCGAGAGACAAAACTGGAAAAGTGCGTCAAAGCGCCACATACCGAACTGTCCGGAACCGGAACTCCTGACTACAGTCATATGAAGTTGCATCAGTCCGACAATCGTCGGATGACGCTTTTATAACAAGGAGTTGCTCATGTTCAATCTTCGCCCTGTCGCCCTGGTCATAACGCTGGGAATCACGATCCTGGCCTGTGCCCAGGCCATTGCCGAGGAACCTCGTTACAACCAGATTTCATTGCGCGCCGAGGTCAATCAAGAGGTCCAGCGCGACCTGATGCTTGTCACACTCTACAGCGAAGCCCAGAACAGCGACCCGGCAAAGCTCGCGGCACAGATCACCGAAACCCTGAACAAGGCGCTGGGCCAGGCGCGTCAGGTCAAGGACGTGACGATCCGCCAGGGCAGCCGCAACAGTTACCCCATCTACGACGAGAAAGGTCAGTCGATCACTGGCTGGCGTGAGCGCGCCGAACTGCGCCTGGAAAGTGCCGACTTTGCCGCGCTGTCCAAGCTGACAGGGGAGTTGCTGACCGACCTGAAAATGGGCGGCATGGACTTCTCCATTTCCACGCCAACCCGCAAGGCCAGCGAAGATGCCCTGCTCAAGGATGCCGTGACCGCGTTCAAGGCTCGCGCCCAACTGGTCACCGAGGCTCTGGGTGGCACGGGCTACAAGCTGGTGAACCTGAACCTCAATACCTCGGGTTACCCACAGCCCTACCTGCGCGCGCCGGTCATGATGATGAAAGCCGAACGTGCCGACGCCGCCCCGACGCCTGATGTCGAAGCCGGCACCAGCCAGGTCAGTGTCGCAGCCGATGGTGTGATCGAAGTGCAGATTCCCTGACCCGTCTTCGCGAATGAATTCGCTCCCACTGCAGGAGCGAATTCATTCGTGCCCCCCGACACCCCCTGTCTACTTGCCCTACAACACTCAACGCCTCGCCTGATTCTCCCTCCCCGTACAACTCGTAAACTCACCTGTAACTTCAATAATCTTTCAATAAAGGAATCAAGGATGAATCCTGGCACCAGCACGTACGGCAACTATCAGCAGACTGAAAACACTACCGGTGAGGTCTACGAACCTCTGCCCGTGGCCGCCCGTTTTGAAGCGGGTCAGGGCGAAAAAACCAGGGCCACTCACGGCTCGATAGAAGAAATCCTTGAAACGGCTGGCTTCAAGAAAAATGAAATACGGGCCATTTACTTCGGCAACTGGCTGCGCGATTACTCGCAGTTGCTCGACCCGAAGATCGTCCGCGCCACCACCATGCCCAAGCGTTTCCCGGACCTGCTGTCCCGCGAGGCCCTGACCAGAATCGTGGATGTACTGGCCGTAAAGGAGTTCACCGACCTGATGCAACTCGACCGGTCGAGCTTCACCGTGACGCCGCAAAGGCTCGGTGTTTACCGCCCCGGCGAACACATCGACAACCCCAGGGCCATCAACCCGGAACCGGCCAACCCCAAAGAGCGTGACGCTGACTTCGAGGACTGGGTAAAACCCGACGACCCGGCCTTGCAGGTCGACTTCCAGACCTCAATGAAACGCTATATCCAGCGTTCTGTAGAAACCATGAGCAGCGAGCTGGATAGGGCAACGCAGGCCGGCCCGCAATCCTTCGATGGTCTGCGGGCGCTCGGTTCGGGCCTGCATATCCTCGAAGACTTTTTCTCCCACTCCAACTTCGTCGAGCTGAGCCTGATAAAGCTCGGCCACACGAACGTGCTGCCATGGACCTCCGAAGCCGACTGCCGACATCGGCTGCCTCTGGTGACCGGCATGTTTGGCGGCAGCGATATCATTGCCAGCCTTGCCGCACCACTCGGCAAGATACTGTTTTCGACAGAGAACAAACCGTTTGAAGCCATCAAGGCCGGAGAACGTTACGAACGCGACCAGATCATTCAGATCCTGCTCAGCGAACACCCGAACGAACAACTGTTGCAGAGTTATGAAACATTCCTGACCACCCGCGACCAATGGGCCAACCTGCCTTTCTCGGAACAGGTCGAACGGTTCTATGCCTTTATTGGCGCACCGGGAAGAATCGTCAGCAATGCAATCGGAACAGCCATGCAAGGCCTGGCTACCTGGCTTGGCAACAGCATCGACGACTTCCAGACGATCCTGGGTGACGACCCGAACACCAGCGGCTCTACGGACCCGTCACACTCACAGCTCGCCAAGGACCATGCCGAGCACCCGCTGCATTCTCTGGCTGCTCTCCTGGCGGAAAAAGCGGTACTGCAAGTGGGCCAGACGATATTGGGTCAATGGTCCAACAAAGACGCGGCAGAGCATCCTGCACAAGTGGCTGCGAAATTCTTCGTACACCCGATGGACAGCGACTGGCAGGACGAACTGGTTCGCGACTGGGCAAACAGGAACCCTGGCCGGGTGAAACATGCAACGCTCAAAAGCGATCTGGACCGCACCCAGGAGCAGTTGCGAATCAGCACAGAAAAAGCCCTGCTGACCTTCAACAAGGAAAGCTCCAGTTTCCTGCAAACCTTTTACGAGAGTCATTCGCTGTCAGACCTGTGGAATAAAATCACGGGCAAGTAAGAGCGTTGTCCGACTCCTGACAAATGCGGCACTATCCGCTGTCTATCTGCACGTTGATATTCAGAACGGTTATTGCCGCACTTTGCGAGGGGTTTCATGGGACATACGATCTTAAAACCGCTACTGTTGACCACCGCACTGCTGGCCTGCGCCCCTTTGGCTCAAGCCGCCAGCACTCTGGTGTACTGCTCCGAAGCCAGCCCGGCTGGCTTCGACCCGAGCCAATACACCAGCGGTACCGATTTCGATGCTTCGGCCGAAACGGTTTTCAACCGCCTGACCCAGTTCAAGCGCGGTGGAACAGAAGTGGAGCCAGGGCTGGCGACTCGCTGGGAAGTGTCTGCCGATGGCCTGACCTACACCTTTCATCTGCGTGAAGGTGTGAAGTTCCACACCACCGACTACTTCAAGCCAAGCCGGGCTTTCGATGCCGACGACGTGCTGTTTACCTTCAACCGGCTGCTTGACCCTGATCAGCCGTTTCGCAAGGCATACCCTTCCGAATCGCCCTACTTCACCGACATGGGCCTGAACACCACCATCAAGAACATCGAAAAGGTCGACGCCCACACGGTCAGGTTCAACCTGAACAATGTCGATGCCGCGTTCGTGCAGAACCTGGCCATGAGTTTCGCCTCGATCCAGTCCGCCGAATATGCCGCGCAACTGCTCAAGGAAGGCAAGGCCGCCGACCTGAACCAGAAACCCGTCGGCACCGGCCCTTTCGTGTTCAAGCGCTATCAGAAAGACTCGCAGATCCGTTATGTGGGCAACAAGGAGTACTGGAAGCCTGAAGATGTGAAGGTCGATAACCTGATCTTCTCGATCAACAGCGATGCGGCCGTGCGTCTGCAAAAACTCAAGGCGGGTGAATGCCAGGTCAGCGGCTACCCTCGCCCGCAAGACATCGAAGAATTCAAGAAGGACCCGAAGATCAAGGTCCTGAGCCAGCCGGGCTTCAACCTGGGCTTCCTGGCTTATAACGTCACTCATCCGCCGTTGGACCAGCTCAAGGTTCGTCAGGCGCTGGACATGGCCATCGACAAGCCAGCCATTATCAAGGCCGTCTACCAGAGTGCCGGGCAACTGGCCGAGAACGCGCTGCCGCCAGGCCAGTGGAGCTTCGACCCAACCATCAAGGACGCACCTTACGACCCGACCAAGGCAAAGCAGTTGCTCAAGGAAGCGGGCATCGCACCGGGCACCCAAATCAACCTGTGGGCCATGACGGTGCAGCGCGCCTCCAACCCCAATGCGCGGATGTCAGCGCAGATGATCCAGTCCGACTGGGACAAGATCGGCATCAAGGCCAACATCGTCACCTATGAATGGGGCGAGTACATGAAGCGCTCCCGTGCAGGCGAACACGATGTGATGATCTACGGCTGGACCGGTGACAACGGTGACCCCGACAACTGGCTGGGCGTGCTGTACAGCTGTGCGGCGGTCAAGGGCAGCAACTTCGCCAAATGGTGCGATCCGGCCTACGACAAGCTGGTGCAACAGGCCAAGGTGACCACCGATCGCGATGAGCGGATCAAGCTGTATAAACAGGCGCAGCAAGTGCTCAAGGCACAGGTGCCGATCACGCCGATTGCCAACTCCAGGGTCTTCCAGCCCATGCGTCAGGAAGTTCAGGACTTCAAGATCAGCCCGTTCGGCCTGACGCCTTTCTATGGGGTCAGCCTGAGCAAGTAAGCTCATACAAGGTAACAACCACACACCAACCGGGTGCATTCAACACGCCCGGTTGCGCGTTTATGGTGCGATAAACGGCAAAAATCCTTTGCGCAAACGATCAACTGCGCAGAAATTACACTTACGCGACATTCATGTACGCTCGTTCCACTTTTTACCGCCCCTTTGTCGTCAGCACCTTGCTTCGGGTACGACCCCTGCGTAAGTATCGGATGGATCGGCTCACGAGGTCGTTCCCTCCAAATGACAATAACTGAGGCCTCCATGCTCAAACACGCAGTCATTCCGTTCATCGTCGGCGCAAGCCTGCTCGCCAGCGCACCCTTCGCTCAGGCGGCATCCAACCTTGTGTTCTGCTCAGAAGGCAGCCCGGCAGGCTTCGACCCGGCCCAATACACGACCGGTACCGATTTCGACGCCTCGGCAGAAACCATGTTCAACCGGCTGACCCAGTTCGAGCGCGGCGGCACGGCTGTCCAGCCGGGTCTGGCGACCAGTTGGGATGTGTCTCCGGACGTGCTGACTTACACCTTTCACCTGCGCAAAGGCGTCAAGTTCCACACCACGCCGTACTTCAAGCCAAGTCGCGATTTCAATGCCGATGACGTGCTGTTCACGTTCAACCGCATGATCGACAAGGACCAGCCGTTCCGCAAAGCGGCCCCGACCGAATTCCCGTACTTCACCGACATGGGCATGGACAGCAACATCGCCAAGGTCGAGAAAGTCGACGACTACACCGTGAAGTTCGTTCTCAACACCGTCGATGCCGCGTTCATCCAGAACCTGGCCATGTCCTTTGCCTCGATCCAGTCTGCCGAATACGCCGACCAGTTGCTCAAGGAAGGCAAGGCTGCGGACATCAACAGCAAACCTGTCGGTACCGGCCCGTTCGTCTTCAAGAGCTACCAGAAAGACTCGAACATCCGCTTCACCGGTAACAAGGATTACTGGAAGCCCGAAGACGTCAAGATCGACAACCTGATCTTCGCCATCACCACCGATCCCTCGGTACGCATTCAGAAACTCAAGAAGAACGAGTGCCAGATTACCGCCTACCCGCGTCCGGCCGACCTTGAAACGCTCAAGGCGGACAAAAAGCTGAAAATGCCCGATCAGGCAGGCTTCAACCTGGGTTACATCGCCTACAACGTGATGGACAAGATCAAAGGCAGCGACACACCGAACCCGATGGCGCAACTGAAGGTTCGCCAGGCGCTAGACATGGCGGTCAACAAGCAGCAGATCATCGACTCGGTCTACCAGGGTGCAGGCCAACTGGCCGTCAACGCCATGCCGCCAACCCAGTGGTCCTATGACACCACCATCAAAGACACCCCGTACAACCCCGAGAAAGCCAAGGCCCTGCTCAAGGAAGCCGGCATCAAGGAAGGCACCGAAATCACCCTGTGGGCGATGCCGGTACAGCGTCCTTACAACCCCAACGCCAAGCTGATGGCCGAGATGCTTCAGTCCGACTGGAAGAAGATCGGTATCAACGCAAAAATCGTCAGCTACGAATGGGGTGAATACATCAAACGCTCCAAGGGCGGCGAGCACGATATCTCGCTGATCGGCTGGACCGGTGACAACGGTGACCCGGACAACTGGCTCGGTACCCTCTACAGCTGTGCAGCCATTGGCGGCAACAACTACTCGATGTGGTGCGACGAGAAATACGACGCCCTGATCAAGTCGGCCATCTCCACCACCGACCGGGAAAAACGCACGGACCTGTACAAACAGGCGCAGCGTTATCTCAAAGAGCAGGTGCCCATCACGCCGGTTGCCCACTCCACGGTCAACCAGCCATTGCGCACTGAAGTCGAAGGTTTCTACGTAAGCCCCTTCGGACGCAACAGTTTCTCGGGCGTCAGCGTCAAAGACTGATCCTCAATTCCTCCGCTTGCATCACTCACGCTCATACGTCGAGTGATGCAAGCGGGTGGCCGGACACATAAAAAAAGCCGGTTCCAAACCCGGCACCACCAAGCCAGACAGAAAAAACTGGCGCTTTAAAAAAGTGATAACAAAGGAGCGGTACCCCTTGAAAACAACCAGCACGGCATTGCTTGCCCTCTCTCTGACCTCCTTCGGCGCGGTAGCCCAGGCAGAAGAAAGCAGCCATACATTCATCCCGACGCAACTGAGCACCTCCAGCGCACAAGACGAGGCAAAAGGCTTCTTTGAAGACCAGCACCTGACGGGCACCACCCGTAACTGGTACTCCAATGAGCTACTACGTGGGGACGACCGCTTCAGCTACCGGAAGAACGGTGTGACGACCCCGACTCCGCGCCGAATCAACTGGGTGCAAGGCACCATCGTCAACTACAGCTCGGGCTTCACCCAAGGCACTGTCGGCTTCAGTACCGAAGTGGCGGTGTACAACGCCATTGCTCTGGACAGGAATCGCAAGCACATTGCTGGTGGTGGCAACCGCACACAGGCCGAAAACGACGGCGACGCAGTCGGTCAATGGAGCAAACTGGGCCTGGGCAACGTCAAGGCACGCATCTCCAACACCACCCTGACCGCCGGTCGCCAGTCGATCAACACACCGGTCGTTGCCTATCTCGGCAACCGGGCCTTGCCTTCCAGCTTCCAGGGTTTTGCCCTGCAGAGCGACGAGTTGAACAACCTGTCCATTCAGGCTGCCACCTTTGACCGGATTTCACCTCGTAGCGAGCAAAGCCTGACGAAGTTCCGCTCCACCTATACCAACATCAATGCCACCTCAGACCGCATGAGCATGGTGGGTGCCGACTACAAACCTTTTAGCAACGTGACCGCCAGCCTGTACGCCTCGGATCTGGAAGACTTCTGGAAACAGTACTACTTCGGCTTTACCCACGAGATCGGTGACAGCAAGGCGCTGGCTCTGAGCAGCAACCTGAACTACTACAAGACCAAGGACTCGGGCCAGAGCAAGCTCGGCGCTATCGATAACGATACCTACAGCCTGTCGTTCACCGCGACTCACCAGGCCCACAGCTTCGGCATCGCGTACCAGGAAGTCATGGGCAACGAATACTTCGACTATGCCCGGGAAACCAACGCCATCTTCCTGGCCAACTCCCTGCTGTCGGACTTCAACGGCCCGAACGAGAAATCCCTGCAACTCAGCTATGTCATCAACATGACCGACTACGGCGTACCAGGCCTGAAATTCAATGCCTATCAGGCACGTGGCTGGGGCATCGACGGAACCCATTACAGAGGCACAGGCTACTCTGACGTCACCGATCTGCGCGGCGAAAGTCATTACGAATATGGCATCGGCACCAGCTACGCCTTGCAGTCCGGCCCGCTCAAGGCCACAACCATACGCGCCACTTACACCACACACCGCTCCACTGGGGCCCAGATTGATGGCGACATCAATGAATTCCGCCTCGTAACCACGATCCCATTCAAGATCCTGTAAACAGCCATGCCACTGCGGCGTGCGTCGTGCCTGGGCATGACACACGCCGCAGCCACGGCCTTCGCACTACTCAAGGAGGTTTCCATTGAAACTGCTCACACTACGCGCCTCGATTGCCGTCGCGGCATTCGGCCTCGCCGCCAGTGTCTGCGCCAAACCGCTGGTGGTCTGTACCGAAGCCAGCCCGGAAGGCTTCGACATCGTGCAATACACCACCGCCGTGACGGCAGACGCCTCGGCAGAAACCATCCTTGAACGTCTGGTCGCGTTCACGCCTGGCACCACAGATACCGTTCCAGGTCTTGCCGAGAGCTGGGAGATCAGCCCAGACGGTCTGGTCTATACCTTCAAGCTGCGCAAGGGAGTCAAGTTCCAGACCACCGATTACTTCAAGCCCACCCGCGACATGAACGCCGACGATGTGCTCTGGAGCTTCAAGCGACAGATGGACACCAACCATCCCTGGCATGCGCGCTCACTGGTGGGTTACCCCTATTTCGAGAGCATGGGCTTCAAGGACCTGCTCAAGAATGTCGAAAAAGTCGACGACTACACCGTAAGGTTCACCCTCTCGAAACCCGAGTCGCCTTTCCTGCGCAATCTGGCGATGCCTTTCACCTCGATCTACTCGGCCGAATACGCCGATCAGTTGCTCAAGCGTGACAAGACCGCCGAACTCAACAGCAAGCCGGTTGGCACCGGCCCGTTCATCCTGACGCGCTATGCCAAGGATGCCCAGGTCCGCTATAAAGCCAACCCGGACTACTGGAAGCTGAAAGTCCCCAGTGAAGCGCTGATCTTTGCGATCACTCTGGACAACAACACTCGCCTGCAAAAACTCAAGGCAAACGAATGTCAGGTTGCGCTTTATCCAAAACCTGACGATATTGCGAGCATCAAGGCTGACCCGAATCTCAAGATCGACGAGATGGAAGCCATGATGACCAGCTATGTCGCCATCAACACATCCCACAAGTACCTTGGCGATGTGCGTGTGCGGCAAGCGATCAACCTGGCTTTCGACAAGAAGTCCTACATCAGGGCTCTGTTTGGCGAAGGCAAGGCCACCGAGGGCGTCGGCCCATACCCACCGACCATGATCGGCTACGACAACGATAGCCAAAGCCCGCCGTACGATCCGGCCCGGGCCCGTACCTTGCTCAAAGAGGCCGGTGTTCCTGAAGGACAGGTGTTTACCCTGTTCGCTCGCAATGGTGGTGCCGTGACCAACCCCAATCCGTTGGTGGGGGCGCAGATGCTTCAGGGCGATCTGGCCAAGGTAGGCATCAAGCTGGACATTCGCGTCATGGAATGGGGTGAAATGCTTAAACGCGCCAAAAATGGCGAACATGACATGGTTTTTGCGGGCTGGGCAGGCGACAACGGCGACCCGGATAACTTTCTGACGCCGAACCTCGGCTGCGAAGCCGCAAAAAATGGCGAAAACTATGCTCGCTGGTGCAACAAGGAGTTTGAAGACGCGATCACCCAGGCCAGGGAAAAAACCGCCCCTGCCGAACGTGCCGCGCTCTACAAAAAGGCCCAGCAAGTGTTCAACCAGGAGCAACCATGGATAAGCCTGGCCTATCCAAAACTGTTCGTAGCAATGCGCAAGAATGTCGAAGGCTTTCATATCAGCCCGCTGACCAATAACAACTTCACCACTGCACAGGTGAAGTAAGAAAAACAGCCGCCCGCGTCCACAAGATCAAGGGCGGCATGCCTGAAAGGCTGATGAGGTACACCACAAGATGTTTAGTTTTATTGCCCGCCGGGTGGGGTTACTGATCCCTACCTTCTTCGGCATCACCCTGCTGACCTTCGCTCTGATTCGCCTGATTCCGGGCGACCCGGTCGAAGTCATGATGGGCGAGCGCCGGGTCGACCCGGAAATGCACGCCCAGGCCATGGAACGCCTTGGTCTGAACAAACCGCTTTATGCGCAGTACATCGATTATGTCGGCAAGCTCGCCCAGGGCGACCTCGGCGAATCCCTGCGTACCCGCGAAAGCGTCTGGACCGAGTTCACATCGCTGTTTCCCGCGACCCTTGAACTGTCGATCGCAGCCTTGATCTTCGCCGGCATTGTCGGCCTTCTGGCCGGGGTGATTGCCGCACTCAAGCGCGGCTCGCTGTTCGACCACGGGGTCATGGGGATTTCCCTGGCGGGCTACTCGATGCCGATCTTCTGGTGGGGCCTGATCCTCATCATGTTCTTCTCGGTATCCCTGGGCTGGACCCCGGTATCGGGACGCATCGACCTGCTGTATGACATTCAGCCGGTAACCGGTTTCATGCTGATCGACACCCTGCTCAGCGATGAAGAAGGCGCCTTCCTCGATGCCCTGCATCACCTGATTCTTCCGGCCATCGTACTGGGCACCATCCCGCTGGCGGTCATAGCCCGGATGACTCGTTCCTCGATGCTCGAAGTGCTGCGCGAAGATTACGTGCGTACCGCACGGGCCAAAGGCCTGTCGCCCGCCCGCGTGGTGTTCGTCCACGGTCTGCGCAATGCGCTGATACCGGTCCTGACCGTTTTCGGCCTGCAAGTCGGCGCGCTGCTGGCAGGTGCCGTACTGACTGAAACCATCTTTTCCTGGCCCGGCATCGGCAAATGGCTGATCGAAGCCATCGGCGCACGGGATTATCCGGTCGTGCAGAACGGCATCCTGTTGATCGCCTGTCTGGTGATCCTGGTCAACTTCGTGGTGGATATCCTCTACGGCTTTGCCAACCCACGCATCCGTCACCAGCGCTGAGATCCTGACCAATGAGCACACCTACTCCTGAGGTAGCAGTCGATCAAAGCCTGCTCTACCCATCGCCTTACAAAGAATTCTGGCACGCCTTTTCCCGGAACAAAGGTGCCGTTGCCGGCCTGATGTTCATGATCCTGATCGTGTTCTGCGCACTGTTCGCCCCCTGGGTTGCGCCCCACGATCCGAGCGAGCAATACCGAGACTTCCTGCTGACCCCGCCGGTCTGGCTGGAAGGCGGTCAATGGCAGTTCATTCTCGGCACCGACGAACTGGGTCGTGACCTGCTGTCGCGTCTGATCCAGGGCTCACAGCTGTCGCTTCTGATCGGCCTGTCGTCCGTGGTCATGTCACTGATCCCCGGTATCCTGCTGGGCCTGCTGGCCGGTTTCTTCCCGCGCTTCCTCGGCCCTACGGTCATGCGCCTGATGGACATCATGCTGGCTCTGCCGTCGCTGCTGCTGGCTGTTGCCATCGTCGCGATCCTCGGCCCTGGCCTGATCAACACCGTGATCGCCATTGCCATCGTGTCGCTGCCTTCCTATGTGCGTCTGACCCGTGCTGCGGTCATGGGCGAACTGAACCGCGACTATGTGACCGCTGCCCGTCTGGCGGGCGCCACACTGCCACGCTTGATGTTCGTCACCGTGCTGCCCAACTGCATGGCGCCACTGATCGTTCAGGCAACCCTGAGCTTTTCCTCCGCCATCCTCGATGCCGCCGCACTGGGCTTCCTGGGCCTTGGCGTGCAACCGCCGACGCCAGAGTGGGGCACCATGCTCGCTTCGGCCCGCGATTACATCGAACGCGCCTGGTGGGTCGTGAGCCTGCCCGGTCTGACCATTTTGCTCAGCGTGCTGGCAATCAACCTGATGGGCGACGGCCTGCGCGATGCGCTGGACCCGAAACTCAAGAATGCCGCCTGAGGAGATTCGTATGTCACTTCTGCAAATCCAGAATCTCAACGTCCGCTTCGGCGACGCCAAGGCCGTTCCCGTTGTGGATGGCCTGTCCCTGAGTGTCGAGAAAGGCGAAGTCCTGGCCATCGTCGGCGAATCCGGGTCCGGCAAGTCCGTGACCATGATGGCGCTGATGGGGCTGATCGATGCTCCCGGCATCATCACCGCCGACGCATTGAATTTCGACGGTAATGACCTGCTCAAGCTCAATGCCCGTCAACGTCGCCGCATCATCGGCAAGGACCTGGCGATGGTATTCCAGGACCCGATGACCGCTCTGAACCCCAGCTACACCGTGGGCTTTCAGATCGAAGAAGTCCTGCGTCAGCACTTGAAGCTGTCCGGCAAAGCCGCCCGCCAGCGAGCGCTGGAACTGCTCGAAAAGGTGGAAATCCCCGGTGCCGCTTCGCGCCTGGATGCCTACCCGCATCAACTGTCCGGCGGCATGAGCCAGCGTGTGGCAATTGCCATGGCCATCGCCGGTGAACCCAAGCTGTTGATTGCCGACGAACCGACCACTGCACTGGACGTCACCATCCAGGCACAGATCATGGACCTGCTGCTGAGCCTGCAAAAAGATCAGGACATGGCACTGGTGCTGATCACTCACGACCTGGCCGTGGTTGCCGAAACTGCCCAGCGCGTCTGCGTGATGTATGCCGGGCAAGCCGTGGAAGTCGGTCAGGTGCCGGGGCTTTTCGATGTCCCGGCTCATCCTTACAGCGAAGCACTGCTGGCGGCGATCCCGGAACACAGCATGGGTGCAGCGCGTCTGGCGACATTGCCCGGCATGGTGCCAGGCCGTTATGACCGCCCGTTTGGCTGCCTGCTGTCGCCGCGTTGCCCTTATGCCCAGGAAAACTGCCGCATCCAGCGCCCGGCACTGGACCCTAAAGCCCACAGCCTGGCTCGTTGCTTCTATCCGTTGAATCAGGAGGTGGCGTGATGAGCGTCGTACTTACCGCCCGCGACCTTACCCGTCATTACGAAGTCTCTCGCGGCCTGTTCAAGGGCAATGCACTGGTGCGTGCCCTCAACGGCGTATCCTTTGAACTGGAAGCGGGCAAGACACTGGCTGTGGTCGGTGAATCCGGCTGCGGCAAATCCACCCTGGCCCGCGCCCTGACGCTGATCGAAGAGCCATCGTCGGGCTCCCTGAAAATCGCCGGGCAGGAAGTCGCGGGGGCCAGCAAGGCCGAGCGCAAGCAATTGCGCAAAGACGTGCAGATGGTGTTCCAGAGCCCTTATGCCTCCCTCAACCCCCGGCAGAAAGTCGGTGACCAGTTGGGCGAGCCGCTGCTGATCAACACGGACCTCAGCCGTGCCGAGCGCCGGGAAAAGGTTCAGGCGATGATGAGTCAGGTGGGCCTGCGTCCAGAGCATTACCATCGCTACCCCCACATGTTCTCCGGTGGTCAGCGTCAGCGTATCGCCCTGGCCCGCGCCATGATGCTGCAACCCAAGGTGCTGGTGGCCGATGAACCGACTTCGGCACTGGATGTGTCGATCCAGGCACAGGTGCTGAACCTGTTCATGGACCTGCAGCAGGAATTCAATACCGCCTACGTGTTCATCTCCCACAACCTGTCGGTGGTGCGTCACGTGGCCGACACGGTATTGGTGATGTATCTGGGACGGCCTGCGGAAATGGGGCCGAAGGAAGAAATCTACAATCGCCCTCTGCACCCTTACACCCAGGCGCTGCTCTCGGCGACCCCGACCATTCACCCGGACCCGCTGAAGCCGAAGATCAAGATCGTCGGCGAGCTCCCCAACCCGCTCGACCCGCCAAGCGGCTGCGCCTTCCACAAGCGCTGCCCCTACGCGACCGAGCGTTGCGCCAAGGAAGTACCCGAGTTACGGGCGGTGGATAACCGTCAGGTAGCCTGTCATTACGCGGAGCAGTTTGTGGCCGCGTAATCCTTCGCGAATGAATTCGCTCCTACGGTACAGACCGTGTGAAAACGTAGCGAGCGAAGGTCAGGCAAGGCGAAAACAGGCGAGGAAGCGGAGTTTACGTGTTGTAAATGAGCATTCCGAGCCTGTTTTCAACGCAGCATGACCGAGCGCAGCAGTTTTCACACAGTCTGGGAGCGAATTCATTCGCGATTTCCATCAGTAAACATCCCTTCTGTAACGCCCCTGCTCGACCAGTTCGGTCACCGCCTGTTCGCCCAGCACATCCTTCAACACCTGATCCACACCCGCCGCCATCCCTTGCAGGCTGCCGCAGATGTAAATGGCCGCGCCCTGATCCAGCCATGAACGCAACTCATCGACGGCTTCGCGCAAGCGATCCTGTACATAGACCTTTTGCGCCTGATCGCGAGAAAACGCCAGATCCAGCCGCTGCAGATCGCCACTGGCCAGCCAGCCTTGCAGCTCACCGGAACAATAGAAATCATGGGCCTCATTGCGCTCGCCAAACAACAGCCAGTTACGCGATTGCCCCTGAGCGATACGAGCCTTGAGCAGACTGCGCAGACCGGCTAGACCGGTACCGTTGCCCAGCAGGATCAGCGGGACCGGCCCGCTTGGCAGGTGAAAACTGCTGTTACGGCGCAGGCGCAGGCTCACGGTCCCCTCCAGTGCCACATGCTCGGTCAGCCAGCCAGAACCCAGCCCCAGGCTGCCATCGGGATGCCGCTCCTGACGCACGATCAGTTGCAGTACGCCATCTGCCGGAATCGAGGCGATGGAGTACTCGCGAGCGGACAACGGCACCAGTGCATTGAGCAACGCCTGAGCATGCAGCCCGACAAGATGCGCCCGGTGCTGCGGCAATTGGCGGGTAGCCAGGGCCTGAGCCAGGGTTTCCTGCAAACCGTCCACACTGACCGGCGTATCCTGAGCAATGCCCAACCCGCTCAGGAAATGCTCGATGCTGCCTGTGTTGTTGCGTGGCAAGACCTCGATCAGATCACCTGCCAGCCAGGTCGCCGGACCTGGCGCTGCCAGATCGACCAGAAAGACTTTTGAACCACTGCTGCCGGGGTTCAGCAGTTCGCGGCGGACCAGCGTCCAGTTCTCGAAAACCGGAGCCTGCCAGGTCGTGGAGGGTTTGCTGCCCGTCAGTTGCCCAAGTTGTTGTTGCCAGTGCTGCAAGGCAGTCGGGTCGGCACTGTCGACTTCAACGGGCTCAAACAACGTACGGCCGCCGCGCTCGGCCAGCCAGTCATGCAAACGGTGAGCGAAACCGCAGAAATGCTGATACTGCCGATCCCCCAAGGCCAGGACGGCGTAGTTCAGGTTTTGCAGCGATAACGGGCTGCCCAGCACTTTACGCTCGAAGCCACGAGCGCTGTCCGGCGCTTCGCCATCGCCAAAGGTACTGACCACAAACAAGGCATTGCTGCTCTGGCTCAGATCCTGTTGGGTCAATTCGCCCAGGCGCTGTACCCGCACCGGCAAACCCGCCGCCTGCAACTGCCCGGCGGTCTGCCAGGCCAGTTGCTCGGCAAAGCCGCTCTGGCTGGCAAAACCGATCAGCCACGATGACGCATCATTATTGGCTACCAGACCGCCACGAGCCTCTTTGATCTCGCGCTTCTTGCGACGCCGATCCAGATACAGCAGCCAGCCGGTGATGAAGAACAGCGGCATCATCAATGACGCAACGGTCATGACGATACGCCCGACAATGCCGAAATAACTGCCCACATGCAGCGCGTAATTACTGCTCAGCAATTGTGCGCTCAGGCTCTTGTCCTCATACCGCACGACAAAATTGATCTTGCCGGTGGCAGGGTCCAGATTGAGGGTGCCGAAGGCACGCGGATGCGGCGAACTTTTGAGCAGGTAGAACACGGTAGCAGGCTGACCGCCGCTCGCAGGCAGTCTCAGGTTATAGGAACTCAGTTCAGGTCCGGCGGCTTCCTGAATGCTGGCCCAGACGGCATCGTAATCCACAACCAGCGGGCCCGGAGGCTGCACAGGCTTCTCGCCTTTGCCCTGCTCGACAGGAGGAGGATCGCCCATCAGTTTGTTCATGCCATTGCTGAACCAGTCATAGGACCAGTTCAGGCCGGTCACGGCGAACAACAGATAAAACAGCAGGCACCAGGTCCCGAATATCGAGTGCAGGTCCCAGTTGAAGCTGCGGCCCTTCTTCGCCCAGTCCAGGGTCAGCCAGACGCGCCAGTCCAGTGCCTTGCGCGGCCAGCGCAGATAGAGCCCGGACAGGCAGAAGAACACCAGAATCAGGGTACAGACTGCCGTGATCTGCTTGCCGACCTCGCCTGCCGCAAGATAGCGATGCAGGTTCAGGACAAAATCGAAGAAGCCTTCGCCCACACCGCTGCCTCGAATTTCCCCGGTGTAAGGATCGAAATTGCGCTTGGGACCGCGTCGCTGGCCCGGTTCGGGCGTGAAATAGACCTGGGCAACGCGATTGCCCACCGTTTGAACACGAAGAATCGCCACCGTCAGCCCCGTGGCGGCCTCAAGCTTGCGGACCAGTTCAGGCGGCGGCAAGGTTGCGGCACGCTCCTGCACAAGTAGCACGTCGGGATTGAGCGCGTCGAGAATCTCATCCTCGAACGAATACAGCGCACCGGTAATGCCCATCAAGGCCAGAACCAGACCCGCCGTGATTCCGAAGAACCAATGAACCTGAAACAGGACTTTCTTCAACACACCCACTACCTCGCCGGCATTTTGCGGCGCGTAGTATGCGCTAAATGTTATTTATTCTCATCGTTAAGGCGTGGGCGCTCCCTGCAAACGGGAGCACTGTGCGGCGGGCTTGCAGGGGGATGAACCTCGATGCAGGTCCCTGTGCGGCATATCAAAGGCCGCAGGATGAAGAAGCATTCTCATGTTTTTTTCAACTTTTCGCCTTACGAACCACCAACTAACCCGCCCGCTGGGCATTTACACTTATTCACATTACATTAACTTTACAACTTACCAACCTCAAACATTTATCCTACAAGACACGACTGTCTTTCGCCTTTGACACTCAAGCTCGAAGCCCCCTAACCTTCATCTCAAGCAATAACTGAAACACATAAAACAGGGATCCAATAACGGCCCCCTTGGAAAATAAGGACATATCCAATGAGCGCACTACTTGAAAGATTAATCACCGACGACACCACGACTGCAGACCCTGTCACCGACGAAGCAGCAAAGGCACCCGAACTGTTTTTTGATGTTTCTTCCGGTAATGACACCGAGGTTCAACGCTCACCCGGCTTGATATTGACCAAGCAACAGATCGTCAATCTCAAACAATATGAACTGGCCGGCCTGGCACTTCCCATAGAACTTGAAGGCGTCATTGCCTACTTGGGCTACAGCAGCGGAGCCGGTGCCGGGCTGGAACCTGAAGACTTTCTGAAAAGCTACAAAATTGTGCATACGCATGCCAGACGCTGGAGTCCGCTACGCAGCCAGTTATTGACGGTAGGGAGCAAGCTGAAACTATTTGCTGGCCAGATGGTGATCTATGGCAAGAGCATGGAAGACATCTACAACGATATAAAAGGTGGAGTCATCGTTGAAAAGTTCGACATAAAAACACTGGAAGACGTCAAGCGGCTGACCCGCGAGCTGGGTGACAAATTTCCGGGAATAGAGCTGAGCGAGAGCGATAAAGAAGCAGCAAAGGATATCGGTTTCTACCTGGGTGAAATACTGCGCAAGGTCAAGGAAAACCAGGCAGATGCGCAAGACATCAAGGAGGAACTGGAAAAATTCGGCCAGGATCTTGCGCTTTACGTCACACCCGAGATTCAGCGCAAGGTCACTGCCATTGATAACAGCTCACTGCCCGCGGATGTCACAAAACTGAACGAGAGTATTGAGCGCAGAGCCAAGGATATCGATGAAAAGAACAAGGAGTATAAGGCCGCCGTTGAAAAATCCTTGGGGGCGGTTGGCAAACTGAATATTGTCGGACTTGCGCTGGGTATCTATTTCGGTGTTGAAGCCGAAGGTGTTCGTAAAGCCAGAAACGAACTGATCACACAACAAGACAAAGAGATCAATGAGCTACAACAAAAAAACAAGATTATCGGGTCATTGAGCAGGGTCAAGTTTGACCTGCAAAACCTTGTCACCGTCGTTATTGATGCGGACATTGCGACCAAGAACCTGATCACCGTCTGGAACAAGTTATTCATTTTCATTGAGGAGTCAGCACAGTCATCCACCGAGATCAATGATGCCTTGTCGCTCAGAGTCTTCATGAATCGCTTCAGAAAAGTCGTACAACCATGGAAGACCATCGAACAAGACTCCGATGCGTTACTTAACGTATTCAAAGAGGCTGACGATGAATTCAAACGAATTTATGGAAAATAAATATGAACACTACCATTACTGCCCTTGAGGCACCGCTGAATATCAAGACGCCAGACCTGCTGATCATGGCCAGCAGCCAGAGCGCACTAAGCAGCAAACTGGTCAATGCCGACGTCCTGTATTCCAAGACATCTTACCTGCCCAATACATATGAACGCTTCAAGCGTATCAATTATGTAATTATCACTGAGCATCAACATCTGGGCGAGGCTTGCATGCGGATGAAGATCGATATCGAGTCCCGAATCGCTCAATTGAGAAAGTACGATCAAGAACTCGGCGAAACCAAGAATCAGGATGATATCAATGATATTCAGGCTGAACGTGCATATACCCTGAAAAACGCCACAGCCATTGCAAGCGCGGAGTCAGCCAGGCTAGCCAGTGCTTTGAACGGGATGAAAGAAGCCGCCAATCGTCAGCAGACCCAAGAGTTTCAGACAAGTCTCGAGCAAGACGTTATCAAGACGAACACCGGGATCGACGATGCAAAAACCAGACTGGCCGCAATCCAGGAAGAGCGCAGGGTATTGACCGAGGCCATTGATGCCATTGAAAGCAAAGGGTTTGCCAGCATTGCCAAGGACACCCTTCTCACGGCAGAAAAAGTCATTGCTCTGGGTGTACAGCCACCACAAATCGCGGTGATCACCCTGGCAATCGAGCAGATGAAAGCAACTCTGGAATCTGGTGCAGAGGGGATCAACTTCATCGCCATGGTCAAGCGTCGTGACGGCATGCGCGAGCGAATCGACAAGCTGTTTGAGCAAGTGACACAGAGAGAAAAGGAAAAGCTGGCGCTGACTCAACGTATCGAGTTGATCGAATGCTTTCACGCAATGGACGATCAGCGCACCCTTTACGTAGAGCAATACCAGAAAATTGCTCAAACGATAGACAGCTTCCTCACCATCAATCAGGCAGCCGCGCTGGATGAAAAAGCGTTTGCCAGGCGCTTCATCAGTTCCGGGCTGCAACTGAGCAGCTACCTGCAACCCATCCGCTGATTAATTCGCACGCCGAACACAAGGGAAATGGCCTGCTCATTTCCCTTGCCCCACTACACGACTCATCAGGAACTCAATAATGGCAGGGAATCTGATTTATCAAAGTGACCTGACAGGGCTCGACAACTACATGCAGGTCTTGCGCGCACTCCCGGAGTCCACGCGCTCATTCAAGGTAGGCCTTGATCTGGTGCCGGTCCGAGAGTACGCCACCTACCGGATACCGGAAATTGCAGAGTTATTGACCAAGGCAAACCAGCACGCCTCCCTCTGGTCGAAAATCCTGCCAGCGATCACTGCATTACACAGAGAACTTGAGGCGTTCCTGGAAAAGCCCATTCAATTCATCGAGAAGATCAGAAACAGCCAGGATGTCACTCAGCAATTCATTGAGCAAAGCAGAAAACGCCTGAGCATGTTCCTGGATGAACTCGATGATCATATTAAAACGCTGCAGTCGCTCACCGAAGGCGTCTATGCCTTTCTTCCTCGCATCATCGACTTCATGAACAGCAACATCTATCGGCACGCCAACGAATACAACCTGATCGTAAAAAACAAAGAGCAGAGTATTGCGCTGCAAAAACTCACCGCTTCAATCCCTTTCAATCAAAGGGGTCCCGCGCTTTCCGCCGAGGCTCGGCTCAACGGAGCACAAAACTATGTACGCCTCGTCCATAGACAATATGCAGAAGCCTACTGCGCGGCAGTCAATATGGATACCTACATGGCACGGATGTGCGACTTACTCGGGATCGCTTTCGCCCACACCCTGCGGATGAGCAAAACCGATGTCCCTTCGCGCCCCTATGTGGAGGCAAATCTGATGCTTGTCACCCTGAAAGAAATCAGGCGTTTCACGCAATGGTTCAACAGCCTGACTGGCAACCCTACCTGAGCGGTTACCGGTCTGGCGCCCCAATAAAAAGCCCGCAATCGCTTGCGGGCTCTTGTGCAGCAGGCTGAACGCTTAGACGTAATACGACTTCAGCGGCGGGAAGCCATTGAATTCAACAGCGCTGTAGCTGGTGGTGTAGGCACCGGTGGACAGCCAGTACAGGCGATCACCGATGGCCAGGTTCAGCGGCAGGCCGTACTTGTAGTTTTCGTACATGATGTCGGCGCTGTCGCAGGTAGGGCCCGCGATAACCACTTCTTCCATCTCGCCTTTCTTCTCGGTCCAGATCGGGAACTTGATGGCTTCGTCCATGGTTTCGATCAGGCCGGAGAACTTGCCCACATCCGTGTACACCCAACGCTCGACGGCGGTACGCGACTTGCGCGCAACCAGCACGACTTCGCTGACCAGGATACCGGCGTTGGCGATCAGGGAACGGCCCGGCTCCAGAATGATTTCCGGCAGGTCATCACCGAAGTCTTCCTTCAGGAAGCGGATGATTTCCTCAGCGTAGGTTTCCAGGCTGTTGGTACGGGTGATGTAGTTGGCCGGGAAGCCGCCACCCATGTTGATCAGCTTGAGCTCGATGCCGTCTTCTTCTTTCAGGCGCTCGAAGATCACCTTCACCTTGGCGATGGCTGCGTCCCAGACGCTGATGTCGCGCTGCTGCGAACCCACGTGGAAGGAAATACCGTAAGGCACCAGACCCAGGTCACGAGCCAGGATCAGCAGGTCCATGGCCATGTCGGTCTGGCAACCGAACTTGCGCGACAGAGGCCAGTCGGCAGTGGTCGAGCCTTCGGTCAGGATACGCACGTAGACTTTCGAGCCCGGTGCGGCCTTGGCGATGTTACGCAGGTCAGCTTCCGAGTCGGTCGCGTACAGACGCACGCCCTTGTCGTAGAAGTAACGAATGTCCTTGGACTTCTTGATGGTGTTGCCATAACTGATGCGATCAGCGCCTACGCCACGGCTCAGCACCTTGTCCAGCTCGTAGATGGACGCGATGTCGAAGCTCGAACCCTTTTCCTTGAGCAGGTCAATGATCTCGACCGCCGGGTTGGCCTTCACCGCGTAGTACACCTGGGCGAACTCAAAACCAGCGCGCAGGTCATCGTAGGCCTGGCTGATCACCTGGGTATCGATGACGACAAACGGGGTTTCTTGCTTGTCAGCGAACGACTTGATTTTCTTGAAAGAAGCATCAGAGAAATAGTCTTCGACTTTGATCGGCATGCTTGGGAACTCCACTTGGCAAACAGATGAATATAAATGGGTGTAAATGAACGCCCTCCGTATCCCCACTTTGGTTCGCCTACTTCCCAAGGCATGTCGCCGAAAGCAAAAAGGCCATGGGGATCATGCCCCTTGGCCTTGCTGTCTCGTCGTCAGTACTTGAGCCGGATGGATCGTTTCCAGCATGGACGTTCGGCGCGAACTTTAGGACCTGAGAGGCTTGAGATCAACAAAAAATGTCGCGTTTGCAGACGTTTCTGCCGGAAGCAGCTACCACGTCGCCTTTCCACCTCTATGTAACCGACCAACATGACAGCCTCATGTTCCTGCACAAATCGATTTATCGACGAGGTGCCCCTGTGAAGAGTGTGTCGATACAGACACCGAAAACGCCTGGACAACGAAATGCCGACACGGATTTCCCCCGCGTCACACGGCACTCCCGACGGCACATAACCCGTCATCCACTGATGCAAAACGACACTAAGTACTGACATTTGTCACAGTACTTTCTGTGCCTGCGGTTCGACACAATCAGGTCTGAACCTGCGCAGGAGACGAACATGGCCACCTACATCAAAGAGCACTCATTCGTTGCATCGCTGAAATCGATCCAGTCTGGTTACCTGGCCGACTTCGACTTCTCAAGACTGATCAAGGAAACGTATACGATTCCAGCAGGGGTGAGCATTTCGCAAACCGAAACCTACATTGGTAGTGATGAATACGACTATCTGACTGCCACCACCAAACCTCGTGAAGAACTGAACTTCTGGTTTTTGTGCCGACGCTGGGATAACGGCTCCGAAAGCTACGAAATCAAGGTGCGCCACGATATGTTCTTTGAGAACCCGTCGAGGATGGGAAGCCTGATAACCGAGGACAAGCGAGTGCTGTTCGGTCCCTTGGGCGATGTACGCTTCGTCACGCTTCATGTGCGCCCAGGCAAGTCACTTGCCAGCAATCCAGGCTGGAAAGTCCTGATTGCCGGTCGCCCGCTATCGGCCAGCGACATTCAAAAGGCCGAAGTCGGACCGGTTCAGATTCTGGCTCCCAACGGTAACCCGCTCGGGGTCTATGACAAGCAGAGCTTCGGCGATCAATGGTGGGCTTATATTTCATGCGCCAGAGAGAATGAACAACTGCTCCCGATGGCAACCCGCCCTGTTCAGATCATGATGAAAATCAGCCAGTACCAGATGAATGACCCCTTGAGTTGAGCCGTCAGAAGGTATTACCGGCGATACGGGCAGGCAAAAAAACCGCAGGCCGTCACGATTAGCGGGGCGGTGCAAAGACCCCGCGTCGTTGCAACGCAGGGCCTATGGAGTGGCGTTACGCCTGCGCGTCGGCCGCTGCTGCCTCAGCCGGCGAAACGATGCTGGTCTTGCCGCCTCGCGAACGGCCCGAGCTCAGATACTCGGCGATGGATTCCTGGGTCACCTCACCGAGGAATACCCGCTCTGCATCCAGCACCGGCAGCCAGGCGCGGTTGAACTCGTACATGCGCGACAGCAGGATGCGCAAGTGTTCGTCGTAGGCGGCCGTGGCGTTGAACTCACGCAGGAACTGGGCACAAGTGCCTTGCTGGCGATGCAGGTCGCGACGACGTACATAACCCAGAGCCTTGTTCTCGCCGTCGGTGACGACGATATAACGACGGTCGTTTTCGTCCATCGCTTCCAGCGCATCGGCCACCGGCGTTTCCGGGCTCACCGAAGGGGCGTTGTCGGCGGCGTCTTCGGCCTTGACCAGCAGCAGGCGCTTGAGGGTGCTGTCCTGACCGACGAAGTTGCTGACGAACTCGTCCGCCGGGTGCGCCAGCAAAGTGTCTGGATGGTCGATCTGCAACAGCTTGCCCGCCCGGAAGATCGCAATCTTGTCGCCCAGCTTGAGGGCTTCGTCGATGTCGTGGCTGACCATGATCACCGTCTTGTTCAACGCACGCTGCATCTCGAAGAACTCGTTCTGGATCATCTCGCGGTTGATCGGGTCGACAGCGCCAAACGGCTCGTCCATCAGCAGCAACGGCGCTTCGGCCGCCAGAGCACGAATCACGCCGATGCGCTGTTGCTGACCACCGGACAGCTCACGGGGATAGCGATGCAGATACTGCTTGGGTTCAAGCTTGATCATGCTCATCAGTTCGCGGGCACGGTCGTGGCAGCGCTGCTTGTCCCAGCCTAGCAACTTGGGCACGACCACGATGTTTTCTTCGATGGTCATGTTCGGAAACAGGCCGATCTGCTGGATCACGTAACCGATGTTGCGACGCAGGGTCACTTCGTCCAGCCCGGTGGTGTCTTCGCCGTTGATCAGCACCTTGCCGGAGGTCGGCACGATCAGGCGGTTGATCATTTTCAGCGTGGTGCTCTTGCCGCACCCCGAAGGCCCGAGAAAGACACAGATCTCACCTTCATTGACGGTCAGGCTTACCGAGTCCACGGCTTTGACGTCTTTGCCGTTGGAGGTGAAGGTTTTGGTCAGATTCTGAAGTTCGATCATTTGAGCAATCCTTTTGGAGTCAGGGTGCGTTGCAGCCATTGCAGGAGCAGGTCGGCGAAGATGGCCAGGATGCTGACCAGCACGGCGCCGACGATCAGCATCGACATATCGCTGCGGCTGATTGACGCGAGAATGAGTACGCCCAGGCCACCGGCACCGATGGTCGCGGCGATGGTCATGACACCGATATTCATCACCACGGCGGTGCGCACACCGGCGAGGATCACAGGCACGGCAATCGGCAGTTCGACCATGCGCAGGCGCTGGCCGAAGGTCATGCCGATACCTTTGGCGGCTTCGCGGATACCGGCGTCGACACCGGTCAGGGCCAGGTAGGTGTTGCGCATGATCGGCAGCAGTGAATAGAGAAACACAGCTGTAATCGCCGGCAGCGGGCCAAGGCCCTGGCCGAACTTGGAGTAGAACGGCAGTAACAGCCCGAACAGGGCAATGGACGGCACGGTCAGCAATACCGTGGCACTGGCTTGCAGCGGCCCCGCCAGCGCCGGAAAACGGGTCATCAGAATACCCAGGGGAACACCCACCAGAATCGCCAGGCTCACGGCGACTCCGACCAGGGTGATGTGCTGCCAGGTCAGTTGCATGACCTGGGCCCAGTCCAGATGGGAGAAGGCGTCAAAGAAACTCATATCGTCTCCTTCCTTAATTGAGTGGATGCTGACGCAGGAAGTCTGCGGCAACCGTGGACGGGCTTTCATGACCGACATCGACACGGGCGTTAAGCTCGATCATGGTCTGGTTATCCAGAAGGTCGGCCAGCGGCTTGAGCAACGTGGCGATTTCCGGATGGGCATCCAGGTACTCCTGACGGATCACCGGCGCGGCGGTGTAATCCGGGAAGTAGTGCTTGTCGTCTTCCAGCACCTTGAGCTTGAAGGCGTTCAGGCGTCCGTCGGTGGTGTACACCAGCCCGGCGAAGACTTGCCCGTTACGCAAGGCGGTGTAGACCAGCCCGGCGTCCATCTGCCGGGTGTTCTCGCGACCGAGATTCATGTCGTAATGCTTGACCATGCCGAGCAGGCCATCGGAGCGATTGGCAAACTCGGTGTCCAGCGCTACGACATGACCCTCTTTGGCTTCGTCCTTGAGCACCCTGGTCAGGTCGCTCATGGTGTTGACCTGCGGATACTGATCGGCAACGTTCTTCGGCAAAGCCAGGGCGTAGGTGTTGTTGAAACGGGACGGGGAAAGCCAGACCAGGCCTTTCTTTGCATCCACTTCTTTCACCCGGGCGTAGGTCTGCTCGCTGTCGAGCTTTTCATCGATATGGTTGTAGGCCACCAGCGACACACCGGTGTATTCCCACAACAGGTCGAGCTGACCGCTTTCCTGTGCGCTGCGGGCCAGGTTGCTGCCCAGGCCGCCCGTGATCTGCACGTCGTAGTTCTTGGTGCGCAGGTATTGCGCGGTGAGTTCGGCGAGCATGGTCTGCTCGGTAAATACCCGTGCGCCGATGCGCAGCAAGGGTTTTTCTGCTGTCTGGGCAAAACCGCTGAACAGCAGCCCGAGGCCCAGTAACAAAGCTAGTTTTTTCATGGTAATTCCTTTCTCTCAGCGGCTCAGGCCGCGCTCCAGCCAGAGACGACTCACCAGAGTGACCAGACCATCGAGCACCAGGGCCAGCAGCGCCGTACACGCCGCACCCAGCAGCAATTGCGGCTGATTGTTCAAGGCAATGCCGGGGAAGATCAGGCTGCCCAGGCTGTTGGCTCCGATCAGGAACGCCAGCGGCGCGGTCCCCACATTGATCGCCAGCGCCACGCGAACACCGCCGACGATGATCGGCACGGCATTGGGCAACTCGACACGCAGCAACACCTGACGCGGTGTCATGCCGATGCCGGTGGCGGCTTCCTTGAGTGAACCCTGAACGTTTTTCAGGCCTTCGTAGGTGTTGCGCACGATGGGCAACAACGAAGCGAGGAACAAAGCGAAGATGGCCGGACCACTGCCGATCCCGAGAATCCCGAGAGCGATGGCCAGAACCGCAAGAGGAGGAACAGTGTTGCCAATGTTGAAGATCTGCATGAAGCGTTCGGCGCGGCCAACCATGTTCGGTCGGCTGAGAGCAATGCCGGCAGGGATACCGACCACCACAGCCGCCAACATTGAAACCAGAACCAGAACCAGATGGGCCTGCAGGTAGAACAGCAGATCATCCTTGTACTTCACAAACGTATCGATGCCGATCCAGTGGACCAGCAGGGCCAGGAGGACGATGGCAGCCGTCCCTCCCAATAGCCCCTTGCCATAGCGATTAGCCACGGGCGGACTCCTTATTTCAGTCGGCGAACGCGCTGTCTTTGACGCCCGGTAATGAGCGCCAGCAGTCACGTTCGCGAAGAGCAGCAGGTGGATCGCCAGTGAGGATTGTTCCTCGGCGAAGACACAGGCCATGAGCGCAGCTTCGTCAAGCTAACTTGCTGATTTATCAGCTCTTGAAGCAGGCTATACATAACCGGTTACAAGAGAGTGGACGTCTCCACGGTCTGAAAGGTTCCCACGTGAGACACCAATTGGCCACCCCGAATCGACTGAACGGCTCGGTTATTGCTTTGAGTTGAGCTATAATCTGCGCCCTTTTTTGACTCTCTTTCAGGCGATTTCCCATGACCCAACAGGCCGCCGAAGTCGCGAAACGCCGCACTTTCGCCATTATTTCCCACCCGGACGCCGGTAAAACCACCATCACGGAAAAACTGCTCCTGATGGGCAAGGCCATTTCCGTCGCCGGTACGGTCAAATCCCGTAAATCCGATCGTCATGCCACATCCGACTGGATGGAAATGGAGAAACAGCGCGGCATCTCCATCACCACCTCGGTCATGCAGTTCCCGTATCGTGAGCACATGATCAACCTGCTCGACACCCCGGGCCACGAAGACTTCTCCGAAGATACCTACCGCACCCTGACGGCAGTGGACTCGGCGCTGATGGTGCTGGACGGCGGTAAAGGCGTAGAGCCACGCACCATCGCCCTGATGGATGTCTGCCGTCTGCGCGACACGCCCATCGTCAGCTTCATCAACAAACTCGACCGCGACATCCGCGACCCGATCGAGCTGCTGGACGAGATCGAAGCGGTCCTGAAGATCAAGGCTGCGCCGATCACCTGGCCGATTGGCTGCTACCGCGACTTCAAGGGTGTCTATCACCTGGCCGACGACTACATCATCGTCTACACCGCAGGTCACGGTCATGAGCGTACCGAAACCAAAATCATCCAGAAGCTGGATTCGGACGAAGCCCGCGCCCACCTGGGTGACGAGTACGACCGTTTCGTCGAGCAACTGGAGCTGGTGCAGGGCGCCTGCCACGAGTTCAATCAGGAAGAGTTCATCAACGGTCAACTGACCCCGGTGTTCTTCGGTACTGCATTGGGCAACTTCGGTGTCGATCACGTACTCGATGCCGTGGTGGACTGGGCTCCCAAGCCTCTGGCGCGAGTCGCCAACGAGCGCAGCGTAGAGCCGGTGGAAGAGAAATTCAGCGGTTTCGTGTTCAAGATCCAGGCGAACATGGACCCTAAACACCGCGACCGTATCGCCTTCATGCGCATCTGTTCGGGCCGTTACGACAAGGGCATGAAAATGCGCCATGTACGCCTGGGCAAGGACGTGCGGATCGGCGACGCCCTGACCTTCTTCTCCTCCGAGCGCGAGCAGCTTGAAGAGGCGTATGCAGGCGACATCATCGGCCTGCACAACCACGGCACGATCCAGATCGGCGACACCTTCACCGAAGGCGAAAGCCTGGGCTTCACGGGTATCCCGCACTTCGCTCCGGAACTGTTCCGTCGCGTACGCCTGAAAGATCCGCTCAAGTCCAAGCAACTGCGCCAGGGCCTGCAACAGCTGGCCGAAGAAGGCGCAACGCAGGTGTTCTTCCCGCTGCGCAGCAACGACATCATCCTGGGCGCCGTCGGTGTACTGCAGTTCGATGTGGTTGCCAGCCGCCTGAAGGAAGAATACAAGGTCGAATGCGCCTACGAGCCGATCACCGTCTGGTCGGCCCGCTGGATCGACTGCGCGGACAAGAAGAAGCTCGAAGAGTTTGAAAACAAGGCCGTGGAAAACCTGGCACTGGACGGCGGCGGTCACCTGACCTACCTGGCCCCGACCCGCGTCAACCTGGCCCTGATGGAAGAGCGCTGGCCGGACGTGAAATTCCGCGCAACCCGCGAACATCATTGATTCAGGCTGGATCACAATCCGTGGGAGGGGCCTTGGCCGCGACAGCATGTTTGAAGACGCTGAAAATGTGTTGCCTTCAAGCAGGTCGTCGCGGCCAAGGCCCCTCCCACAAGTGACGGTACGAACTCCCGAATTACTTGCAGGCGTACTGCGCCAGCTTTTCCTGTATGAAATCCAGAAAGCACTGAATCCTCAGCGCCAGCTTCGAGTTGCGGTAGTACACCGCATGGATGGGCTGCCGGTACCCGCTGTGGGCATCGGCCAGCACAACCTGAAGACGCCCCTCGCGAATATCTTCGTGGGTCATGAAGTGCGACAGGCACACGATCCCCTCTCCCGCCAGTGCCAGGTGACGCAACGTGTCGCCACTGGATGCCGATAATGCCGGCTGAATCAGCCAGCGATCTCCACCCGCATGACGCAGCGGCCAGTTATTCAGGGTTTCGCTGTGGGAGAACCCCAGCAACGTATGGTTCGCCAATTCCTCGACCGAGGTCGGTACACCATGTCGTTTCAAATAATCCGGGCTGGCCAGGATGTTGATTGGGGAACATCCCAGAGAACGGGCATGCAGGGTCGAGTCGGCCAGGGTGCCGATGCGGATGGCGATGTCGGTGTTCTGCTCCAGCAGGTCGATGACCAGATCGTTGCTGTTGAGCTCAAGCTGAATATCCGGATAAAGCCGACGAAACTCGACCACATAAGGCACCACCGAGTGCAGCATGAACGGCGAAGCGGCGTTGATCCGCAGACGACCGGACGGCCGCTGTCGGGACAGGGACAGATGCTCTTCCAGATCCTCCATTTGTTCGAGGATCTGCCGGGCACGCGCCAGAAAAAACTTGCCCTCCTCCGTCAGATCCATACGCCGCGTAGTGCGGTTGATCAGCGTGGTTTCCAGCTTGGCCTCAAGCCGCGCCAAGGTCCGGCTGATCCCCGAAGGCGTTTGCCCCATGTGCTCGGCAGCGGCAGAAATCGATCCGCTTTCGATGACCGAAACAAAGACCTGCAATTCATCGGACCTGGCTTTCATGGTTGCTCTCTACGCAAGACAGGCTGGATAGTAGCGTTGTTACACGCCAAAAACCTGAGCCAGATGCGCCTCATAGCGCTTCACATCCTTGTCTATATCCGGGCGTTTCATGACATCCACAGCCAGAAAGGTCGGCAGGCCGGTCATGCCCAGGAACTGGTTGGCCTTGTGAAACGGGAAGTACACCGCATCCACGCCCTTGGCTTCAAAGAAGTCGGTCGGGTCGTCAAACGCCTGCTGAGGCGCATTCCAGGTCGCGGAAATCATGTATTGCTTGCCGTGCAGCAAACCGCCGCTGCCGTATTTCTGCGAAGCATCGGAGCGGGTACGACCGTCGTTGGCGTACAGGCTGCCATGACCTTCGGTAAAGACTTCATCGATGTACTTTTTCACGGTCCACGGCGCACCCATCCACCAGCCCGGCATTTGCCAGACGATGACATCCGCCCAGAGAAACTTCTGCACTTCTTCGGCGAGGTCGTAGCCACCGTCGATAAAGGTTTCCTTTACGTCGAAACCTGCACGGTCCATGAAAGCCATGCCGGCTTCGTGAAGGGTCGCGTTGTAGCGTCCTTCAGAGTGAGCGAATTGTTTGCCGCCGTTCAGGAACAGAATCTTTTTCATGCCGAGCCTCATGGATAAATGCTTGAAGACCCGGCCAGTGGAAGCCGGATCGAAAGTCAAAAACGATGGGCGGCAGAATAAAGAAACACGTGCGGGTGAGTAATAAGCCATCAAGCAAAATACTTTTGCCTGAAAATCACGAATCAATCACCCATTGTTGATTTTTCGATGATCAGCCACTTATCAGCAAATGCAGCCCCAAGGCCCCCATGCCGATAAAGAACACTCGTTTGAACATCAGGGCACTGATTCGCTGCCGCAGCCATTGGCCCAGTTGCATGCCGAGCAAGGCCGGGATCAGCGCCAGCAGTGAAGCGCCCAACTCACCGCCACCCAGCGAACCGTTCCACAACAGGCCAGCCGCCAGCGCCAGTGTCGAAACGGTGAATGACAATCCCAGGGCCTGCACCAGCTCATTGCGCTCCAGCCCCAGCGCTTGCAGGTAAGGCACGGCAGGAATCACGAACACGCCGGTGGCCGACGTGATGATCCCGGTAATGAAACCGCATACCGGCCCGAACCAGCGCTCGGCACTGGCGGAAACCCTGAGCGTGGGCAGAAACAGCCCGCTCAGTGCATAGAGCAACAAGGCTGCACCCAGCGCCCGAGTCATCGAGTGCCCGCCACTCATGCCCAGCCAGAACGAGCCCAGGCTCGTGCCGATCACGATCAGGCTCAGTAGCGGCCACAGGCGCTTGAGCAGCGGTCGAAGATGCCCGCCGGCCGCCAGTTGCCAGAGGTTGGTGACCGTCGAAGGAATGATCAGCAGGGCCGCAGCCTGTGCTGGCAACATGGCCAGCCCCAACAGCCCCATGGCCACGGTCGGCAAACCAAGCCCGATCACGCCCTTGACTGTTCCGGCCAGCAGAAAAGTGCCGATCACCAGGGCCGTGAGGCCCCAGCCGGCAGCCTGGTAAAAATCCAGGAGTGTATTCATGGCTCTATCCTGACCCCGACTCGATCAAGGATCGAGGCGAGGTCTTTAGGTCGCAAACAGTCCCGCTGACTCAGTAACCCAACGACAACCCGGTATTACGACGCGGGTCATTGGCACCGTAGAAACGGTTGTTGCCCACCGGCTTGCCGTCCAGCGAAGGCGCGCCGACCAGGATCGCAGCAACGTGGTTGAGCGGCTGAGGCCCGGCGAATTTATGCCCCCAGCTTTCGAGGATCTTGCGGGTATCCGGGCTGACGGCGAACGCTTCAAGGTTGGTCGTCTCCGGCTGCCATTGCTGGTGGAAGCGTGGCGCATCGACCGCTTCCTGAATGGTCATGCCGTAGTCGATCACGTTGAGCATGGTCAGCCAGGTCGCGGTAATGATCCGGCTGCCGCCCGGCGTACCGACGACCATCACCACCTTGCCGTCCTTGGTGACGATGGTCGGGCTCATGGAGGACAGCGGCGTCTTGCCCGGTGCGATGGCATTGGCTTCGCCCTGCACCAGTCCGTACATGTTGGGTACGCCCACCTTGGTGGTGAAGTCGTCCATTTCGTCATTGAGAATGACGCCGGTCTTGCTGGCCATGACGCCGGCACCAAACCAGTTGTTGAGGGTGTAGGTCACCGAAACCGCGTTGCCCCACTTATCGACGATGGAGTAATGGGTGGTGTTGTTGCCTTCATGGGGCGCGACGCCCGGTTTGATCTTGTTGGAGTCACCGGCTTTCTGCGGCTCGATGGCATCACGCAGCTTGGTTGCGTAGTTCTTGTCCAGCAGGTGCTCGATAGGGTTCTTGACGAAGTCCGGGTCGCCCAGATAGCTGTTGCGGTCGACATAGGCGTGACGCATCGCTTCGATCTGATAGTGCGTGCCTTGGGCCGAGCGGAAGCCCAGCTCTTTCATCGGGTAGCCTTCGAGGATGTTCAGCATCTGGCAGATGACCACACCGCCCGAACTCGGTGGTGGTGCCGACACCACGTGATAGCCACGGTAATCGCACTCGATGGGCGCCAGCTCACGGGGCTTGTAATGATCGAGGTCGGCCTGGGTAATGATGCCCTTGCCTGCCTGACTGGAATCCACCAAAGCCTTGGCGACCCAGCCCTTGTAGAAACCATCGTTACCCTTGCTGGAGATTTCCTCCAGGGTCTTTGCCAGATCCTTTTGCACCAGTTTCTGACCGACCTTCATCGGCTCGCCCTTGTCGAGAAAGATCGAACCCGAGTCGGCCATGTCCGCCCGAAACACCTCAGTGGCCGTCGACAGCAGATCGACATCGCCCTGCTGCAGGACAAAACCGTCTTCGGCGAGCTTGATGGCCGGAGCAATCACTTCCTCACGCTTGCGAGTTCCGTACTTGCTCAGCGCCAGCTCCATGCCCGCCACCGTTCCCGGCACGGCCACGGACAAGTGGCCTTTGGCGCTGAGGTCAGGAATGACATTGCCCTGTTTGTCCAGATACATGTCGGCAGTGGCCGCCAGCGGGGCCTTCTCGCGGAAATCCAGGAACGTCTTGCGCCCGTCGGCCAGTTGAATGGTCATGAAACCACCACCGCCCAGGTTGCCTGCCGCGGGGTAAACCACCGCCAGTGCATAACCCACCGCCACGGCGGCATCGACAGCATTTCCGCCGTTCTTGAGGACGTCGACACCCACGTGTGACGCCAGATGCTGGGCAGTCACCACCATGCCGTTTTCGGCGGCGACCGGTGCCTGGGAAGCGGCGTGAACGGGGGCGTAAGCCAGAATGAGTGCGGTCGCGATCAGCGACTTGGCGAGGGGTTCAAACTTCATGTCGTTCCTTCTTCTTTTAGGTCGGGGGACGTTTGACGAGCGTCATGCAAAACGCCTCAAGGCCATGTGCGGCACTCTTACGCGGATCAAACGCCGTCCAAAGTAGCGGTTCCTGCCGTCGCTGCCAACAACCGGGCCTGGCGAGACACTCAACGACCATGGGGTTTATGGGATAAGATCGCGCCTTGAAATGAGAATCATCCATATCGTCATCGTCCCGCTGCCTTCCAGGAAACACCATGACATCCGCTGTCGCCGCTCCACGCATTCTGGTCGTCGATGACCACCGCAAGATCCGCGACCCGCTGGCCGTCTACCTGCGTCGCCACGAGTTCGAGGTGCGCACGGCGGAAGATGCTGCTGGCATGTGGCAGTTGCTCCGGCAGCAGGCATTCGATGTCATCGTGCTGGATGTCATGCTGCCCGATGGCGACGGTTTCGAGCTGTGCAGCAGGCTGCATCGTCGCGAGAAGATTCCGGTGATTCTGCTCACAGCCCGCGACACCTGTGCCGACCGGGTTCGCGGCCTGGATATCGGCGCAGACGATTACGTGACCAAGCCATTCGAACCGCGCGAACTGGTGGCGCGGATCCACAGCCTGTTACGTCGGCGCGGCACTGGCCTGAGCCGGTCGGACAGCACGCTGCCTCCCGCCGACACCTCGGAACGGGCACAGAGTTACGCATTCGCCGGGCTGAGTTTCAGCGCAAGCAACAGCACCCTGACTCGCCCTGATGGCTCGGCGGTGCGACTCAGTACGGTGGAAAGCCGTCTGCTGCAGGTGCTGCTCGCCAACCCCAATACCGTCCTGAGCCGCCAAAAACTGATCGACCTGACCAGCCGTCCCGGCACAGAAGTGTTCGACCGGGCCATCGACCGACAGATCAGCCGCCTGCGCCGCAAACTCGATGACAACCCGCTGGAGCCGGACCTGCTGCGCACCATCTGGGGCGACGGTTATATGTTGGCGGCCACTGTGACCCTGCTCGACGCATGAAGCTGTTGCGTCGTTTATGGCCAAGACGCATGGCCCATCAACTGGGCATCTTGCTGCTGCTTGCGCTGCTGGCTTCCAATGCCATCGCCATGCTCTACCTGCAACGCACCGGCGCCCTGATTCATCCACTGTCACGCACGCTGGCCATTGAACGACTGATCACCGCCTACCATGTCGCGCAGGGCTTGTCCGCCGAAGATGCCTCGCGCCTGCTGGACTCCATGCAGACGCCTGACTCGCACTTCTGGGTCGACAGCAACGCCATCGCCGATAACGGCGGCATGCGCCCGGAAGAACAGCGTCTGGTCAGCGATCTCAGGAAACGTCTGACGCTGCCCGCCAATCCCCTTATCGGCATGCAACTGGAGCGCATCAGCGGTGGCCCGGCACGGGAGCATGTCTTTGTGGCAGCCGGCTGGGCACCCCTGCGGCTGCGCACCAGCATCGGGTTGCCTGACGGCAAACAGTTGAACGCCATCCAGCACCCGGCGGGCGGTTACGAATGGGGTCGCATGCTGGCCTATACCTTGCCGGTCACCACCATTCCGGTGTTGCTGATCGTGATCTTTTTCATGCGTCGGGTGGTGCAGCCGGTCAAGACACTGGCGCAGGCGACCGAGCGGGTCAGTCGCGGGGAATGGATATCGCCGCTGCCGCTCTCGGGCCCGCAAGAGGCTCGGGACCTGACCAGGGCTTTCAATGTGATGCAGGAGCGCATCGCCCGCCATGTCGAAGGCAGGACACGGATGCTGGCCGCCATCAGCCATGACCTGAACACGCCGATCACTGAATTGCGTCTGCAAATGGAGTTGCTGGAAGACAGCCCTGAACGCGATGACATGCTCGACAGCCTTGATGAGCTGCGCGCCATGGTGCGCGAAACGTTGAATTTTGTGCGCGGCGATGCCGTGCAGGAAGCGACAGTCAGAATATCCCTGAGCGCCCTGCTCGACGACCTCGCCCGTCGCTATCAGAGCATGGGCCAGCCGATAGTCTGGCAGCGCGAGCAGGAAGTGCATTGCCACTGTCGGCCACTGGCGCTCAAGCGGGCGCTGACCAACCTGATCGACAATGCCTTGCGCCATGCCGGGGATGCGACTGTGAGCCTGGCTGTAGAGGGTTCGGAAATCCGCCTGGAAATCCTCGACCACGGACCGGGTATCGAACAGGCGTGGCTGACCCAGGTGTTCGAGCCCTTCGTGCAGTTGAGCCATAACGGAGCGGATAACACCCAGGGCGGGCTGGGCCTCGGCCTGGCCATCGCCCGCTCCTGCATCCAGGCCCATGGCGGCGAACTGACCCTGGAAAACCGCCCGCCTGCGGGGTTATGTGCGGTTGTGCGGCTGCCTTTTATTCGCGAATGACTAGTTAAGGCACAACAACACTTGTGGGAGGCAGCTTGCTGGCGACTTTTACAGACGCAGAATATTTGCAGGTTTTCAGGCCTTTTTCGCCAGCAAGCTGCCTCTCATCAAACAAGATGGAACATGCGGCATTGTAGGAGCGCGCTTGCCCGCGACCGGCTGCGTAGCAGTCGTAGATTTTGCGAGCGCTTCGCACTCGATCGTCGGAGTGCCGCCCAGGGCAAGCGCGCTCCTACGTGTTTGCTGCGCGACAGCGCGGCGCCGGGGCGGCGGGCGATCTCCCACAAAGTGATTCACATTCGCTCAGAACCGCACTGTCGTACTCGCCCACAGCGTACGGCCATAGTTCACGGTGCCATAGGTTTCATCATCCAGACGCCGGTTGGTCACGTTATACAGCGCGCCATTGAGCGAGATGTTTTTGCTCAGCTCATAAGACCCGCCAAAGTCAGCCGTGGTGTAGCCCGGTGAGGCTTCGTCGGTGAGGGTATTGCCGTATTCCTTGCCGTAGTAATTGGTCGCCGCCCACAGTTGGGTGCGGTCGTTCAATTGCCATTCGGCGCGCAGGTTGACTTTGCGCTCCGGGGTAAGGGCCAGTGGCGCACCGGCGTTGGCGCCGCTCTTCTGCTCGGAGTCGGTGTAGGTGAAGTTGGCCTTGAGCGCGACGGCTGATGTCACATCCCAACGACCATTCAGCTCGACGCCCTGAATCACGGCTTTGTCGACATTGACCCGATCCATGACAATGAAACCGTTCCACACCTCTGTGGTAGTCACGGTCGACAGTTTGTCCTGGAAGTCGTTGTAGAACACGGTCGCGCCGGCCGACAGGTTATTGCGGTTGGACCACAGCGCCGACAGCTCATAGTTGGTGCTGGTTTCCGGCTTGAGGTCGGGGTTGCCGAACATCACGAATCTGTTGCGTCGCAGGTAGGAGTAGCCGGGAACCACGGCTCGCACTTCAGGCGCCTTGAAGCCACGTGCAACGCCGCCCTTGAAGGTCCAGTCATCCGTCGCACGCCAGACACCATAGACCCGCGGGCTGAAATGCACGCCGTACTGTTCGTGATCGTCCATGCGCAGGCCGGTGGTCAGAGAGAAGGTATCAGTCATCGACCATTCGTTTTCGGCGAACAGCGCCCTCTGCACAACGGAGAACTCGTAGTTCCGGCGATCGCCCAGGCCCTGGTTCCAGTCGGTGACCGTGGTGTCGTTCCACTGCATGCCGACCGTGGTGATGTTGTGTTCGGTGGGCATCACCAGCTTGGCGTCGAATACGGTGTTTTCAACTTCCGGCTTGCGGCCCAGCACATCGGTCTGGGTCGAATCGGCCAGACCTTCGCGGCTGGATTTTTCGTACGCCAGCGACACATCGGAGGTCGCCCAGCCCCAACGGCCCTGGTGGGAAACCGACCAGTGATCGCGGTTGTTTTCCTGCTCGCGAGTCGCCCAGTTGGCACTCAGGCCATCGCCGTTCTTCAGGCGTGTCGCACCGGCTTCCAGCAGGATCTCGTGATCGGCGTTCGGGGTAATCGCCAGCCGCGCAGTGAGGTCACGGTGATCCGCCTTGCTGAAGCCATTGGTCTGTTCGATATCGTCGTCCGCCTGACGATCCAGATAACGTCCCCACACCTGCAAGCCAAGCAAGTCTTCCTTGATCGGGCCACTGAGGTAGAACTGGGTCTGACGGGCATTGCCCTGGTCGCTGTGCTGGCGAGCCGAGTAATCGTAGGTGATCGAGCCGCCCCACTCCGGCGTTACCTTGCGGGTGATGATGTTGATGACGCCGCCGATGGCATCGGAGCCGTACAGCGAAGACATCGGGCCACGCACCACTTCGATTCGCTCGATGGCTTCGGCCGGCGGAATGAAACTCTGCTCGTAGCCGCTATTGCCGTTGACCCGGGACTCACGCGCACTCTGGCGCTTGCCGTCCACCAGGATCAGCGTGTAATCGGCAGGCATGCCGCGAATGGAAATATCGGTTTCGTTGGCCCCGCCGTTGACGGTGACGCCCTCCACGTCACGCACCGCATCGGTCAGGTCGCGGAAGGACTTCTTGCGCAGTTCGTCACCGGTAATGACAGTCATCGACGCCGGTGCATCCTCCAGGTTCTGCTCATAACCGGCAGCAGTGACCACCACGTCTGAAATCGACAGTACGTTGGCCGATTCCTGAGGTTCGGTCTGCTCTTGCGCATAGGCCTGACCCGAGGCCAGACAAGCCAGCGCCAGTTTGATCATCACAGCCGAAGGCCGCAAACGGAGGGGAGAATGCATGGAACGTCCTTACGATTCTTTAAAGTAAAAGAGAATCGTATGCATCTACATTCACAAAGGTTGGACAAGATGTGACAAGACGGCAGAAACACACTCTGATTGCCAGAGATTCGCTGCCACGAATGCGGGATGAATCTTGCTCTATTGAGTGAAGTTTCCGAGACAGCTACGCCCTATTGCGTGCCGGAATCGGCCTCTCTAGGCTCTGCGGGCAATGTCTTCGAGCGAAGGCGAGTCTGTATTTCAACCCAGTCTCACCGATGCGCGGATGCATTTCTCTGCTTCATTTATCTTCGAGTTGCCCATGCCCGACATCAAACCGTTCATCGTCAACGAAGCCCTCAGCCAGCAGGATGGACTCAATCTCGCGTCCGACTTGCTGCGTTGCATCATTGCCACCGCCAATGAAGCCAGTGACGGTCATAACCATGACCTGACGATCTCGATCCTGCACCTGGCGCAAATGGCCAAGGCAATGGTCGACCGCTCACTGGATTCGATAGTGGCCTGAGCCTTCACTCCTTGCGTCGATACCCTTCGACGATCGCTGAAAAATCCTTGTTGCCATCACCCCGCAGACTCATCGCCTGATAAAGCTGCTGGGCCAGGGCACCAAGGATCACAGGCTGATGCGCTGACTTGGCGGCTTCGGTTGCCAGGCCCAGATCCTTGAGCATCAGCTCTGCGCCAAAACCGCCGGTGTAGCCTCGCGAAGCAGGCGCGGTTTCCACGATGCCCGGCCAGGGATTGTAGAACTCCGAACTCCAGCAGCGTCCGGTCGACGTGTTGATGATCCCCGCCAGCACCTGAGGATCGATCCCCAGGGAATTGCCCAGGGCCATGGATTCGGAAATGCCGATCATGGAAATGGCCAGCAGCATGTTGTTGCAGATCTTGGCAATCTGCCCGGTCCCGACATCCCCGCAATGCACGATATTACGGCCCATCTGCTCCAGCACCGGCTTGAGCACGGCAAAGTGTTCAGGCGTTCCTCCCGCCATGAAAGTCAGCGTCCCGGCCTGAGCGCCAGCGGTTCCTCCAGAGACCGGCGCATCACTGACGACCACACCTTTTTTCGCGGCAATGGCCGATATCTCTCGAATGGTCTGTGGATCGATGGTGCTGCAATCCACGGCAGGCACACCGGCAGCAATGCCTTCCAGCACGCCGTCCTCCTCCAGATAAACGCTGCGCACATGGACGGCAGCGGGCAGCATGGTAATGACCAGTTCACGGCCCTGAGCGGCATGCTTCGGGGTTTCGCGGATGCTTGCACCCAAGGCGGCAAGTTCGGCCAGCACGGTCTTGTTGAGGTCACACACGTGCAAATGATGACCAGCCTTGATCAGGTTGCGCGCCATGGGCGCTCCCATATTGCCCAGGCCGATAAATGCGATTTTCATTGTTGTTCTCCGTGGCAGATTGGCGTGTGAGAGGTCAGCTCGCAATACGTAGAGTCTCGAGTATAGAAGAGCCCTGCCACGGGTAGCCGAGGAACCGGCTTCGTCACTCAAATACGGGTGAAAACGGATTTATCCACACAAGCGAAGGTCGATATCGCTGTCCACCAAGAATTCAACTGCACCAGCGCCTTCCGAGGAAAAAGCAATGAATCACGTCGCAATGTGGAAGTCCTGGCTACTGGCTTGCTGTCTGTTGCTCAGCAGTTGCTCCAGCATCGAAGTCGGCCAGTACCGTAACGAGAAACCCGAGCTGGATCTGCCTGCTTTTTTCTCGCAACCGGTAAAGGCCTGGGGCATGTTTCAGAAGCGTTCGGGTGAAGTGGTCAAACGCTTTACGGTCACCATCGAAGGCCGTAAACAAGGCGAGCAGTTGATCCTCGACGAACACTTTGTCTACAGCGACGGTACGCTGCAACGCCGGGTCTGGACCCTGACACCGGACGGGCCGGGGCGCTGGAAAGGAACCGCAGGCGATGTCATCGGCGAGGCCATTGGCGAAGTGGCAGGCAATGCACTGCGCTGGCGCTACACCCTCAACCTGGAGGTCGATGGCAAATTCTACCCGGTGCAGTTCGACGACTGGATGTACCTGATGGACGAGGACACGCTGATCAATCGCTCGTTCATGTCGAAGTTCGGGGTCGAGCTGGGACAAGTGACGCTGTTCTTCAGACGCGGTGCCGACAATCACTGAGTCGGCAGGCGTCCTCTGACGGTTTCGCTAAAGCCCCAGCATCAACCCGCTCAGGCGCTTGACCTTGCGGCGCAGCGCCTCCTCGAACACGCCCTGGCGTGGCTCGATCAGGCTGAACCAGTGTTTGGCCCGGGTGATACCGGTATAGATCAGTTCCTTGGTCAGCACCGGGTTAAGGGCTTCGGGCAGGATCAGGGCGGTGTGGGCGAACTCAGAGCCCTGGGATTTGTGCACGGTCATGGCGTACACGGTTTCCACATCATTGAGCCGGCTGGGCAGCACGAAGCGCACACCGTCGCTGCCGTCATTGCGCGGGAAGGCCACGCGCAAGACCTGCTTCCCTGAGCCATCGCGCTCCGGCAGGTTCAAGGCGATGCCGATGTCGCCGTTCATGAGGCCAAGGCCGTAATCGTTGTGGGTCATCAGAACCGGGCGGCCTTCGTACCACAGTTGATCCTTTTCGATCAGGCCTGCGCCGGACAGGGCCTGAGTGATGCGCTGGTTCAAGCCCTCGACGCCCCAAGGCCCCTTGCGCACCGCACACAGCAACTGGAACGCATCGAAGGCCTGCAATACCTCACGTGCCCAGCACGTCCAGCATTCATCGTCCAGCGCTGCTCCCTCAGCTGGCCGCTGCCCGTCCAGCACGCCCAGGTAATGGCGATACCCCTGAGGCCCGCCGTCATGGCCGTCGAGTAACAGACGCTCAAGACGCTGATCCTGCTCGCCCTTGAGGGCCAGACTGAACAGGTCTTTGTGGCTGCGAGCCGCCAGCAACCCACGGGCTTCATGGTCCAGTTGCTGGTTGACCAGCCGCGACAACTGGCCGATACCACTGCCCTGCCCGAAACGCCGCGAGTGACGCAACATCACCACTTGCTGCGCGAGAGGATGCTGTTGGGCATCGCCTTGTTGCAGCGCGCTTCTGCTCAAATCCTCGCCGCTGATCGCTTCCAGCCAGGCCTGAGTCTGCGGGCTGTAGAACCCCTGCTCCGCATCGCGACACAAATCTCCCAGCACGGCGCCCGCTTCCACAGACGCCAGTTGATCCTTGTCGCCCAACAGCACCATACGTGCATCGGGCGGCAATGCATCCAGCAGGTTGGCCATCATTTCCAGGTCGATCATCGAGGCTTCATCGACCACCAACACATCCAGCGGCAATGGATTACTGGCGTGGTGACGGAAGTGCCGCGTTCCCGGACGACTGCCCAGCAGACGATGCACGGTGGTGACTTCACTGGGGATCTTCTGCCGCACGCCGTCACTGACGTCCAGGCTTTGCACTTGCTGACTGATGGACTCGGTCAACCGCGCCGCCGCCTTGCCGGTGGGTGCCGCCAGACGAATGCGCAGCGGCTGACCGCTCTGCACGGCGGGCGCTTGCAGCAAGGCCAACAGGCGCACCACGGTCGTGGTCTTGCCGGTGCCCGGCCCGCCGGTGATGATGCTGAAGCCACGGCGAGTGGCCAGGGCGCAGGCCAGTTTCTGCCAGTCGATCACAGCGTCAGGCGCAGTACTGGCCGCGCCAAACAGAGCGTCAAGACGCTGGGCCAGATCCTGTGGCGCGCTTTCCGGCTGGGCCAGCCGTTGACGCAAGGCCGCTGCGATGCGGCGCTCATACGTCCAGTAACGGCGCAGGTACAGACGTCGGTCAGACAACACCAGCGGCTTTTGCAGAGCAGCCGGGCTCATGTCTTCGGCCAATGCGACCAAAGGACTGTCAGCCAGAGCCTGACACCATGTCACGCCATCCAGCCCTTTGAGCAGTTGTGAGGGCAACATCACCGGTACGCTCTGCATGTCGCCTTCTGGCGGTAATGACAGGGCGAAATCCGGCTCCTTGAGGGTTTCATACAGATCCAGGCATACGTGCCCATGACCCAGTTGATGGCTGCTCAAGGCTGCCGCCAGCAATACCCGGGAATCGGCGTGCGGGTCGAGTTCGCCAAGAAAGGCCACGAAGGCCCGGTCCAGCGCCCGCAACCAGCCACGCTCCACCCAGCGGTCGAGCAACAGCAGCAAATCGTCGACCCGGCTCAGCGGGTTCAGATGGGTCAGGCTCTCGGCATCCAGTTGCGCGGGCAAGAGTTCGGCAAACGTGCGGCTCATGCGAACGCTCCAGGCTGGGCGGTGGACAGGGGTTGCCCCTGGAACAACAGGTCCAGGCTCTCGATCAACTCACGGGGTGGTCGGGTGAAGTACACGCCCTGGGTGGCCGAACGACTGCCACGCAGGAACAGGTACACCGCGCCGCCCATGTGCTGGTCGTAATCGTAATCGGCCAGCCGCGCCTTGAGCTGGCGATGCAGCGCCAGCAGGTAGAGGACGTATTGCAGGTCGTAACGGTTTTCGAGAATGGCCGCTTCCATGGACTGCTCGGTGTAGAACGTCTCGTCGCCGCCCAGCCAGTTGGATTTGTAGTCTGCCACGTAATAGCGCCCTTCATGCTCGAACGTCAGGTCGATGAAGCCTTTGAACATGCCATTGAGCGAAGTGGTCTGGGTCACCAGTCGCGGCGCATTGCCGTGGGTGTAATGACGCACGAGTTCATCCATCTGTGTCACGTTGACCTGGCTGCTGGCGAACCAGAACTCCATTTCAACCCGGTACTGATTGGGTTGATCCAGTTGCCCCAGGGCGACCGGCGTCACGTCATTGCCCAAGTGCAAAGGCATGTTGAGCAGGTGTGTCAGCCAGCCGGTCAGGGTGTTGATCCAGCCTTCCCAGCCTCGTCGGTTGCAGCGACGAGCAATGGCGTCGCTCAGCAGTTCAGGGTCATGAGCGGCGGCGGCAAAACCTTCGTTGCCTGCCCACTCCAGCAGACCATGCAAAAAGGTACCGGGGTTGGGACCACGGGGAAAACGGTGGATGTCGTCACCCGCTGCCAGCACCTCGCGAGGTGCCTGCGGGTCCAGGCGTTCGTCGTCGAACAGCTTCTGCGCTTGCGGACTGTCGGGAGACACATCGCCGCTCGTGGTCACGGTGTCGCCGATACGCAGCGCACTGTAGGAGGCGATCCACCAGTTTTCAGCGGCTCGGCGCTTGGGCATCAATGCCTTGACGAGTCGGGCTTCATTGCGGGGCGGGCTGAAGGTGTCGGCGGTGGGTTCGGGGACTGGCTGCAAGGCAATACTTTCACTGCCCTGGCTCAGGTCCCGCAGCCAGAGTTGCAGGTTGGCCGACTCGCCAAGCGCCACGCCGCCACCCAGCAAGTAACCCAACGCAGAGCGGTGCAGCATGGAGCTGTTGAGGTTGCCGCGTTTGAGGTCTGCGACACCTAGCCAGCAAGCGTGCTCGGAGCGGGTCAGGGCCACATAGAGCAAGCGCAGGTCTTCGGCCAGACGTTCATTGTCGGCCAGTTCGATGAGCTCTTGCGTGGGTTGCAGGCTGATCTGCGCATTGCCTTCGCCATCGTGAAACTGCAAGGGCAAGCGGCTGCCATCCACCGGTTTGGTGGAGCAAATGAACGGCAGAAACACCAGCGGATATTGCAGGCCCTTGGACTTGTGAATGGTCACGACCTTGACCAGTTGCTCATCGCTTTCCAGGCGCAAAATCTGCTCTTCGGCAGCCTGACCGGACAACGCCAGTTGCTCGCCCAGATGCCGGATCAAGGCTTGTTCGCCATCCAGTTCGGCGGCGGCCTGTTGCAGCAATTCGGACAAGTGCAGCAGGTTGGTCAGTACTCGCTCGCCATCGTTACGAGCGATCAGTGTCTGGGGCAAGGCAAAGTCATGCAGCAGACGGCGCAGCATCGGCAGCACACCCTGATGACGCCACAGGCTACGATAGCCGCGGAACTGCATGACGCGCTGCTCCCAGGCCAGTTCGTCCTGATTCAAGCGTTCCAGTTCGGCCAGCGGCAGGTTCAGCGTGATGCAGGCCAGCGCGGCGCGCAGGATGCGTTCGGCATCCGGTTCGGCACAGGCCTTGAGCCAGGCCAGCAGATCATGGGCCTCCTGCGCCGCGAACACCGAATCCTTGTCGGAGAGGTAGACGCTGCGCACGTTACGGGTCGCCAACTCATTACGCACGGCCTGAGCTTCCTTGCCATCACGCACCAGAATCGCGATGTCGGCAGGCAGCAATCCACGTAGCGCTTTATCGGGTGCCGCAAAGCCGGTCTGCCCTTGTTGCCCGCCCTTGAGCAGACGCACGATTTCACTGGCGCAACTGGCCGCCAGTTGCTGGCGATAAACCGTGCCGGACACCGGCTGCTCGCTGGGCAGATGCCAGACCGTCAGGGCCGCGAGTGGCGCGCCATCGACCTGCAGGGTTTCCTTGCGACCCTGGGCAAGTGCCTTGGTAAACGGCACCGGGTTATTGCCGCCCTCGCGAAACAGAAACGCGCCACGCCCTTCGGCGCGTTGCTCGGCCTGATCGAAGATGTGATTCGCAGACTCGACCATGGCATGGCTGGAGCGGTAGTTGGTGTCCAGTGTGTGCCAGCGCCCCGCCGTGGCCGTACGGGCGCGCAGGTAGGTGTAGATGTCCGCGCCACGAAAAGCATAAATCGCCTGCTTGGGGTCGCCGATCAGAAACAGGCCGGTCTGCTCGTCGTTCTCTTCAAGGCGATAAATGCTCTCGAAAATCCGGTACTGCACCGGGTCGGTATCCTGGAACTCATCGATGAGCGCGACAGGGAATTGTTCACGAATCAGCGTCGCCAGACGCTCCCCGCCTGCACCTTGCAGGGCGGCATCGAGCCTGAGCAGCATGTCGTCAAAACCCATTTCGGCACGACGACGCTTCTCTTCTTCAAAGCGTGCGCTCACCCATTGCGCGGCATGTTGCAGCACGGCGGCATCGGGTTTGGGCAGAGCGTCGAGGGCCGCTTTCAGTTCGAGCATGGCCTCCAGAGCCGGGTGCGACGGCGGGTCGCTTTTCCAGGCTTCGGCAATACCATCCGGGGTCAGGCGGGTGAAGCCGGTGCCAAGCTCCAGCACTTCCTGGGTTTCATCGGCGGCCCAGGCCTTGAGCTTTTCAAACCAGGGCGCAAAGTAGCGCTCCTGCATCTTGCGGCCATCGACGATCTTGCGTTTGACGCCGTCCTGACAAATCGCGTGCAGTTCATTGGCCCAATCGGTCCAAGGCGCTTTCAGCGTTTGCAGCGCTTCGCGGCGCTGTTGCAGAGAGGCCAGAATCAGCTCGGCCGGCTCTTGAGTCACCTGACTGCGCTCGCGGCCAAACAGACCCCGGAGACGTGGCAGCAAGGCGGCCGGACCGCCCCATTTTTCCCGCACCCAGTCCAGAGCATCGCCACTCATGGGATAGCAGAAACGCCGCCAGTAATCGCGCAGCACTTCGCCCAGCAGGTCACTGTGATCGGTTTCCAGGCTCTGGGTGAACAGACTTCCGCTGTCGAAAGCGTGCTCGCGCAACATGCGCTGGCACCAACTGTGAATGGTCGAAACAGCGGCCTCGTCCATCCATTGCGCGGCGATATCCAGACGGTTGGCACAGCCCGGCCATTGTTCGGCGCTGAACTGGGCACGCAAGTCGGCGATCAGGTCGTCGGGCGCGGGGATTTCGTCACGAAAGAAACGGGCGGCTTCGGCCAGACGGGTACGAATCCGGTCACGCAGTTCCTTGGTCGCAGCATCGGTAAAGGTCACCACCAGGATCTGCGGTGGCAATAGCTCGCGGCCAAAACCTGATGCTTCATCTCCGTGGCCAAGCACCAGACGCAGGTATAACGCCGAGATGGTGAAGGTCTTGCCGGTACCGGCGCTGGCTTCGATCAACTGGCTGCCGCGAAGTGGAAAGCGCAGTGCCAGAGGAACGGTGTGTTCTTGCAAGGTACTCATGCGCTGGCCTCCGCGCCGGACAGAGACTGCCAGGGTGCTTCGTAAATCGGTTTGTAGAGTGCTTCGCACCAGCCAACGAACTCTTCGCTTTCCATCAACGCATTGAAATCCGGGAACTGCCGGGCCAGTGCAGTACTTTCCCCGAGTTCACCATTACTGGTCACACCATCGCCCTCGTAAGCCTTGCGTGCAGCGGCTTCGGCCTTGTCCAGAGGTTGTCCCAGCCAGGCGAAGGCTGTCTTGACCGCTACCGGCAAAGGCTGCTGCATGCCGAACAGCCAGGTGGTCAGCAGGTCGTTGAGGATTGCGCTGGCCGCGTCTCTGTCCAGCGGGGCCAGCATGAGCATGTCATCGGTGGCCACCAACGCCGTATTGAGCGGCAAACCACAGGCGCTGGCGACCAGATGAGTCACCCAGGGACGAATCAGCCGGTGCCATTTGCGGGTTCGTTTCGAGCCAATGCCATTGGGGATGACCGTTACGGTCAGCAACTGGTTTTGCCCATTACTGTGCAGCCCGCCCAGCCAGCCTTCGAGGCTCACATCGTTATGGGCAAAGCTCATCGGCAAGGCGCTGCTCAAAGGTTCAGGCCACAGGGTCAGCAACTCCTGATAAAGCTCAAGCACACCCGGCAGCGGCTCGATCAGTTCAGCCTGAAGGCGAGTGCCGAATCCGGCCATGGGCAGCAGTCCGCTACTTTGCAGCTTGATTGCCTGAGCCTGCAAGGCCGAGTCGACATCGTCCAGGTTGGCCATGGCGGCGGCCAGCAGGCTTTCACTCAGGCTGTAACGCTCAAGGGCGTTGAGCACAAAAGGTTCTTCGTCGGGCACCGGCGCTTCGGCCGTCTCGAAGTAGATCTTCAAACGCTGACTGAAGAAGTGCTTGACCGGGTTTCTCAGGAAATCCTGCAACTGCGCAATCGTCAGGGGTTCATCCTGCTCGTGAGGCGGCAAGGCAGCAACGCTGATCGGCGCTGGTTTGTCTTCATGCAGCAGCCGCCATTCCTGGGCAAAACTGAAATAACCAGTGCCGGCATGGAAATAACTGGCACTGAAAGGTTGCAGCGGATGATGCAGGGTCAAGGCATCGAGCAGACGTTCGCCGGGGTCTTGCTTGCTGTCAGGCTCATCGTCTGAGGCGAGTTTCCAGCCGCTGGCCAGATGGTCGCGTAACTGGCCGATCAACACCGAAGCCGGGCGGTCGCTGTTGTCACGAATGCTGTGGCCGACCCAACTGATATAGAGCTGGTCCCGTGCCGAGAGCAATGCTTCAAGCAGCAGGTAACGATCGTCTTCACGGCGCGAACGGTCACCGGGACGGTAATCGCTGCCCATCAGGTCGAAGTCCAGTGGTGGCTGAGCGCGAGGGTAATCGCCGTCGTTCATGCCCAGCAGACAGACCACTTTGAAAGGAATCGCACGCATGGGCATCAAGGTACAGAAGTTGACCGAGCCCGCCAGGAAGCGCTGTGACAGACGGCCCTTGTCCAGACCGGCCAGCCAGGCTTCACGCACGACGGTCAGTGGTAATTCATCGAACAGATCGACCGTCTCACAGGTCTTCAGCCAGGTTTCCCGAAGCGTCTCAAGCTGACCCAGCAGGTAATCGTCATGTTCGCTTTCGGCCTGGAAAAACACCTGTACCAGAGCCTGCAAGCGTATTCCCCATTGCTCGGGGGTCGCGGGCAGGGACAGTTCGGCGTGGGCAACCTGCAATGCGTCGATCAAGGCAACCAGTGGGCCGATCAGTGCAGCATCCAGCCCGCCGATTTCGTCATAGGGTTCGATACCTTCATAAGCTTCACCTGCTCCAACGGCATAACCCAGCAACATTCGACGCAGGCCGAAATGCCAGCTGTTCTGTTCCAGCTCGTCGGGCAATCCCAGGCCGGCACGCTGTTGTGCATTCAACCCCCAGCGCACCCCGGCACCTTCGATCCAGCGATGCAGGGTCGGCAAGTCATGCTCCTGAATCTTGAAACGTGCCCGCAAGGCAGGAACGTCAAGCAAGTCGAGGATTTCGCTGACCGGAAAGCGGCTGTCGGGGAGCTTCAACAGATGCTCGACCGCAATCAGCAGTGGCTCGCGGCCACGTTGGCCCTGGTCAGCCAGGGTGAAGGGAATGAAGCGCTGGTCATAAGAATCGATCTGCCCGAACACGGCCCGGATATGCGGGGCATAACTGTCGATATCGGGGACCATGACAATTACATCGCGTGGCCTCAGGCCTGGGTCCCGGCTGAAACGTGCCAGTAGCTGATCGTGCAGCACCTCGACTTCACGCTGGGCACTGTGGGCTACGTGAAAGCGGATCGAGCGATCCTTCAGGGAGTCGACAGCGGGCCAGTGCTCACGGGTTTCGTCGAGAGGCCGGAGTTCGAGGATGTCATCCTGCAATTGGTTGAGCAGGGTTGTCGGCTCGCTCTCGCTGAACAGGTCGATGCGCTCATCCTTGAAAGAGGAGCGGTAGCTGTTGGGCTCGTCATGGCTGTCCAGCAGGTTTATGTAGTCACGGCCTTGCTTGCCCCAGGCGGCGAGCAGTGGATGGGCGTGCTGGTGCAAAGCCTCCGGATCAAGCGCCATTGGCATGCCGTTCTTGCGTGCCTGACGTTTGTATTGATGGCGGAGCAAATCCTTGTCGGCCACGATATCGGCCCAGTGATGGCGACAAGGGTTGTGTACGCAAAGCAGCACTTGGCTGAACTTCGATAACCCGGCCAGAGCTTCCAGTGCCTGTGCAGGCAGGGACGAAATACCGAAAACGATCACCCGTGCAGGCAAGCCGGGCGGTGCCTCGTCAAGGCTGTTGATACGCGCTAGAAAGCGCTGATGAACACCGGCACGGCTCTGGGCCATGCCTTCGGCACCGACATCTTCCAGCAGCGCACGCCACAGTTCAGCCTGCCAGCAATTGGCGGCACTCAGCGGCTTGGCTTCACCTCGGACATTGAGCAGTTGATGGCGACCTTCCGCCCAGTCCTTAAGCCAGTCGGCACGGTACACCTGATATTGGTCAAACAGATCAGCCAGACGCTCGGACAACTGGTAGCGCTTGCGCAGGTCCGTATCGTCAGTGAGGAAGCGCTGCAAGGGCTCGAAATGGGGCTGGTTGATCAGTTGCGGCAGGAGGCGCATCAGGCGCCATGTCAGCGGTGCCTTGTCGAGCAGAGAGATTTCCGGGATTTCGTTGCGGCCCAGTACAGAGCGATACAACTGCCACATGAAGCTACCAGGAAGCTGAACATCTATCGCGGCCGCAATGCCGCAGCCACCTTGATCTTCATCCTGGGCATCTTCGGCCAGAGCCAGCTTGAGCCACTGGGCGATGCCGTTGCTTTGCACCAGGGCAATTTCGTTTTCCAGAGGAGCAAGGGGATAGCGTCGCATCCAGGAGACAACCAGACTGCGCAGTTCATCGGGGCGGTTGCCATGAACCACCATGAAGCCGGCGCTCAGAGAGGTTGTGACGGACATGTATGCTTCCTTGACTCGAACGAGTAAAACCTGAAGCCAAACCATAAGGGCAAGCGACCGGGATTGCCATAAGCAATCCATCACATTTGATGTGGCAAGCCAGCAGACAAAGGGTTGGGACCAGAAAGACAAAACCCCCACCTGCGTATGCAGATGGGGGTTCTGAATTTGAATCTTGACGATGACCTACTCTCACATGGGGAAACCCCACACTACCATCGGCGATGCATCGTTTCACTGCTGAGTTCGGGATGGGATCAGGTGGTTCCAATGCTCTATGGTCGTCAAGAAATTCGGTAGCCGGTGCGTACTTGAGTACGTACCCGCGAATGGGTGTGTAATAGGTTTGTTTCGGTAATTTGTGTGTGTGTGGCGCAAACTTTCGGTTCGTCATCTTCACTACACCGCAATCCGCTCTTCGCAAATTGCTTGGGTGTTATATGGTCAAGCCTCACGGGCAATTAGTATGGGTTAGCTCAATGCCTCACAGCACTTACACACCCCACCTATCAACGTCGTAGTCTTCGACGGCCCTTCAGGGAACTCAAGGTTCCAGTGAGATCTCATCTTGAGGCAAGTTTCCCGCTTAGATGCTTTCAGCGGTTATCTTTTCCGAACATAGCTACCCGGCAATGCCACTGGCGTGACAACCGGAACACCAGAGGTTCGTCCACTCCGGTCCTCTCGTACTAGGAGCAGCCCCTCTCAAATCTCAAACGTCCACGGCAGATAGGGACCGAACTGTCTCACGACGTTCTAAACCCAGCTCGCGTACCACTTTAAATGGCGAACAGCCATACCCTTGGGACCGGCTTCAGCCCCAGGATGTGATGAGCCGACATCGAGGTGCCAAACACCGCCGTCGATATGAACTCTTGGGCGGTATCAGCCTGTTATCCCCGGAGTACCTTTTATCCGTTGAGCGATGGCCCTTCCATACAGAACCACCGGATCACTAAGACCTACTTTCGTACCTGCTCGACGTGTCTGTCTCGCAGTCAAGCGCGCTTTTGCCTTTATACTCTACGACCGATTTCCGACCGGTCTGAGCGCACCTTCGTACTCCTCCGTTACTCTTTAGGAGGAGACCGCCCCAGTCAAACTACCCACCATACACTGTCCTCGATCCGGATAACGGACCTGAGTTAGAACCTCAAAGTTGCCAGGGTGGTATTTCAAGGATGGCTCCACGCAGACTGGCGTCCACGCTTCAAAGCCTCCCACCTATCCTACACAAGCAAATTCAAAGTCCAGTGCAAAGCTATAGTAAAGGTTCACGGGGTCTTTCCGTCTAGCCGCGGATACACTGCATCTTCACAGCGATTTCAATTTCACTGAGTCTCGGGTGGAGACAGCGCCGCCATCGTTACGCCATTCGTGCAGGTCGGAACTTACCCGACAAGGAATTTCGCTACCTTAGGACCGTTATAGTTACGGCCGCCGTTTACCGGGGCTTCGATCAAGAGCTTCGCTTGCGCTAACCCCATCAATTAACCTTCCGGCACCGGGCAGGCGTCACACCCTATACGTCCACTTTCGTGTTTGCAGAGTGCTGTGTTTTTAATAAACAGTCGCAGCGGCCTGGTATCTTCGACCGGCATGAGCTTACGGAGCAAGTCCTTCACCCTCACCGGCGCACCTTCTCCCGAAGTTACGGTGCCATTTTGCCTAGTTCCTTCACCCGAGTTCTCTCAAGCGCCTTGGTATTCTCTACCCAACCACCTGTGTCGGTTTGGGGTACGGTTCCTGGTTACCTGAAGCTTAGAAGCTTTTCTTGGAAGCATGGCATCAACCACTTCGTGTTCTAGGAACACTCGTCATCAGCTCTCGGCCTTAAGATCCCGGATTTACCTAAGATCTCAGCCTACCACCTTAAACTTGGACAACCAACGCCAAGCTGGCCTAGCCTTCTCCGTCCCTCCATCGCAATAACCAGAAGTACAGGAATATTAACCTGTTTTCCATCGACTACGCTTTTCAGCCTCGCCTTAGGGACCGACTAACCCTGCGTCGATTAACGTTGCGCAGGAAACCTTGGTCTTTCGGCGTGGGTGTTTTTCACACCCATTGTCGTTACTCATGTCAGCATTCGCACTTCTGATACCTCCAGCAAGCTTCTCAACTCACCTTCACAGGCTTACAGAACGCTCCTCTACCGCATCACCAGAAGGTGATACCCGTAGCTTCGGTGCATGGTTTGAGCCCCGTTACATCTTCCGCGCAGGCCGACTCGACTAGTGAGCTATTACGCTTTCTTTAAAGGGTGGCTGCTTCTAAGCCAACCTCCTAGCTGTCTAAGCCTTCCCACATCGTTTCCCACTTAACCATGACTTTGGGACCTTAGCTGACGGTCTGGGTTGTTTCCCTTTTCACGACGGACGTTAGCACCCGCCGTGTGTCTCCCATGCTCGGCACTTGTAGGTATTCGGAGTTTGCATCGGTTTGGTAAGTCGGGATGACCCCCTAGCCGAAACAGTGCTCTACCCCCTACAGTGATACATGAGGCGCTACCTAAATAGCTTTCGAGGAGAACCAGCTATCTCCGAGCTTGATTAGCCTTTCACTCCGATCCACAGGTCATCCGCTAACTTTTCAACGGTAGTCGGTTCGGTCCTCCAGTCAGTGTTACCTAACCTTCAACCTGCCCATGGATAGATCGCCCGGTTTCGGGTCTATACCCAGCGACTAAACGCCCTATTAAGACTCGCTTTCGCTACGCCTCCCCTATTCGGTTAAGCTTGCCACTGAATATAAGTCGCTGACCCATTATACAAAAGGTACGCAGTCACCCAACAATGTGGGCTCCCACTGCTTGTACGCATACGGTTTCAGGATCTATTTCACTCCCCTCTCCGGGGTTCTTTTCGCCTTTCCCTCACGGTACTGGTTCACTATCGGTCAGTCAGTAGTATTTAGCCTTGGAGGATGGTCCCCCCATGTTCAGACAAGGTTTCTCGTGCCCCGTCCTACTCGATTTCATGACCAAGAGATTTTCGCGTACAGGGCTATCACCCACTATGGCCGCACTTTCCAGAGCGTTCCGCTAATCTCAAAGCCACTTAAGGGCTGGTCCCCGTTCGCTCGCCACTACTAAGGGAATCTCGGTTGATTTCTTTTCCTCAGGGTACTTAGATGTTTCAGTTCCCCTGGTTCGCTTCTTGCACCTATGTATTCAGTACAAGATAACTGTCTTATGACAGCTGGGTTCCCCCATTCAGACATCTCCGGATCACAGTCTGTTTGCCGACTCCCCGAAGCTTTTCGCAGGCTACCACGTCTTTCATCGCCTCTGACTGCCAAGGCATCCACCGTATGCGCTTCTTCACTTGACCATATAACCCCAAGCAATCTGGTTATACTGTGAAGACGACATTCGCCGAAAATTTGCAATTCACTCACAAATTTTACCTTAGCCTGAACACACACCAGTGAAAGTGCGGTCCAGTCTAACTTTCTATTACATACCCAAATTTTTAAAGAACGATTCTGATAAAGATCAGAAATCAACATTCACGCACCGTTTCGGTGGAATGCTCATTTCTAAGCTTTGACATGAGGTGGTGGAGCCAAGCGGGATCGAACCGCTGACCTCCTGCGTGCAAGGCAGGCGCTCTCCCAGCTGAGCTATGGCCCCAAACAATTGGTGGGTCTGGGCAGATTCGAACTGCCGACCTCACCCTTATCAGGGGTGCGCTCTAACCAACTGAGCTACAGACCCAATCGTCTTCTTCAATGAATCAAGCAATTCGTGTGGGAGCTTATGGTGAAGCTGAGTCGTCGATTAAGGAGGTGATCCAGCCGCAGGTTCCCCTACGGCTACCTTGTTACGACTTCACCCCAGTCATGAATCACACCGTGGTAACCGTCCCCCCGAAGGTTAGACTAGCTACTTCTGGTGCAACCCACTCCCATGGTGTGACGGGCGGTGTGTACAAGGCCCGGGAACGTATTCACCGCGACATTCTGATTCGCGATTACTAGCGATTCCGACTTCACGCAGTCGAGTTGCAGACTGCGATCCGGACTACGATCGGTTTTGTGAGATTAGCTCCACCTCGCGGCTTGGCAACCCTCTGTACCGACCATTGTAGCACGTGTGTAGCCCAGGCCGTAAGGGCCATGATGACTTGACGTCATCCCCACCTTCCTCCGGTTTGTCACCGGCAGTCTCCTTAGAGTGCCCACCATCACGTGCTGGTAACTAAGGACAAGGGTTGCGCTCGTTACGGGACTTAACCCAACATCTCACGACACGAGCTGACGACAGCCATGCAGCACCTGTCTCAGTGTTCCCGAAGGCACCAAACCATCTCTGGTAAGTTCACTGGATGTCAAGGCCTGGTAAGGTTCTTCGCGTTGCTTCGAATTAAACCACATGCTCCACCGCTTGTGCGGGCCCCCGTCAATTCATTTGAGTTTTAACCTTGCGGCCGTACTCCCCAGGCGGTCAACTTAATGCGTTAGCTGCGCCACTAAAATCTCAAGGATTCCAACGGCTAGTTGACATCGTTTACGGCGTGGACTACCAGGGTATCTAATCCTGTTTGCTCCCCACGCTTTCGCACCTCAGTGTCAGTATGAGCCCAGGTGGTCGCCTTCGCCACTGGTGTTCCTTCCTATATCTACGCATTTCACCGCTACACAGGAAATTCCACCACCCTCTGCCCTACTCTAGCTCGCCAGTTTTGGATGCAGTTCCCAGGTTGAGCCCGGGGATTTCACATCCAACTTAACGAACCACCTACGCGCGCTTTACGCCCAGTAATTCCGATTAACGCTTGCACCCTCTGTATTACCGCGGCTGCTGGCACAGAGTTAGCCGGTGCTTATTCTGTCGGTAACGTCAAAATCGTCACGTATTAGGTAACGACCCTTCCTCCCAACTTAAAGTGCTTTACAATCCGAAGACCTTCTTCACACACGCGGCATGGCTGGATCAGGCTTTCGCCCATTGTCCAATATTCCCCACTGCTGCCTCCCGTAGGAGTCTGGACCGTGTCTCAGTTCCAGTGTGACTGATCATCCTCTCAGACCAGTTACGGATCGTCGCCTTGGTGAGCCTTTACCTCACCAACTAGCTAATCCGACCTAGGCTCATCTGATAGCGCAAGGCCCGAAGGTCCCCTGCTTTCTCCCGTAGGACGTATGCGGTATTAGCGTCCGTTTCCGAGCGTTATCCCCCACTACCAGGCAGATTCCTAGGCATTACTCACCCGTCCGCCGCTCGCCACCCGGTACAAGTACCTGTGCTGCCGCCCGACTTGCATGTGTTAGGCCTGCCGCCAGCGTTCAATCTGAGCCATGATCAAACTCTTCAGTTCAAACATCGTTGGGTTTTGAGAAAACCCTAAACTTGGCTCAGCAATCGTTGGTTACATCTTTGATTTCTCGCGGAGTAACTTGCGTTGCTGATAATCTGTTGACTTCAGTCTTACACCACAAGCACCCACACGAATTGCTTGATTCAGTTGTTAAAGAGCGGTGGGTTGAGCCTTTCGTCTCAACCGAGGCGCGCATTCTACAGCGCCCTCTGTATCTGTCAAGCGGTTATTTCAACAAGTTTCAAAGTTTCCTTTGCAACTTCAACCACTTGCGCTTCGATCAACCTCAGGTTGCTCGTCAGCGGGAGGCGAATTCTACAGGACCCGAAGGCTGTGTCAAACGCTTTCTCACACCGCTGTCGATCCAACCTCGATCGAAGCACTTCCAACTCGACTCCAGAACCGCTAAACACTTGCAAACTATTGATTTACAAGGCTTTTTCAGTTCCGTCTGCGCCGGAAGTGGGGCGAATTATAGAGACATTAAATCGCCCGTCAACACTTAATTTCAGAATACTGTCATAAAACTCTGCTCCCCCAATAAACACGGGGACTGTCTTAACAAGACGATCCCCGGCATTGATTATTTAAAGACTCGGGAAAGCAAACTGCGATGCCTCATGACTTGCACGCTGCGGCCAGCGCTGGGTAATGGCCTTGCGGCGAGTATAGAAACGTACGCCATCCGGGCCATAGGCATGCAGGTCGCCAAAGAGTGAACGCTTCCAGCCGCCAAAGCTGTGATAGGCAACCGGCACCGGCAGCGGAACGTTGACCCCGACCATCCCGACTTCGATTTCATCGCAGAACAAGCGTGCCGCTTCACCGTCGCGGGTGAAGATGCAGGTGCCGTTGCCGTATTCATGCTCGTTTATCAGTTGCATCGCCTGCTCAAGACTGTCGACGCGCACGATGCACAGCACCGGGCCGAAGATCTCTTCTTTATAGATGCGCATCTGCGGTGTCACGCGATCAAACAGGCAACCACCCATGAAGAAGCCTTCTTCATTGCCCGCAACGCGGATATCACGCCCATCGACAACCAGCGTTGCACCGGACTGAACACCGTCGTCTATATAGCCACTGACTTTATCGCGATGCTGCCCGGTCACCAGTGGTCCCATGTCCAGACCACAACTGGTGCCAGCACCGATCTTCAGGCTCTTGATCTGCGGAACCAGCTTGGCCACCAGCGCATCGGCAATCTGATCGCCCACACAGACCGCCACCGAAATCGCCATGCAGCGCTCGCCGCATGAACCATAGGCCGCGCCCATCAGAGCACTGACGGCGTTATCCAGATCGGCATCAGGCATCAGTACCGCGTGGTTCTTTGCTCCACCCAACGCCTGGACACGCTTGCCTCGTGCAGCGCCTTCCTTATAGATGTACTCGGCAATCGGCGTGGAGCCCACAAAACTCAGCGCCTTTACCTCCGGAGCCTCGATCAGTGCATCAACGGCCACCTTGTCGCCATGCACAACGTTGAGCACGCCATTGGGCAAACCGGCTTCGTGCAGCAACTGGGCAATCAACAAGGTAGAACTCGGATCACGCTCCGAAGGCTTGAGGATGAAGCAGTTGCCGCAGGCAATCGCCAACGGATACATCCACAGCGGCACCATGGCCGGGAAGTTGAACGGCGTGATGCCGGCAACAATCCCCAACGGCTGGAAGTCCGACCAGGCATCAATGTTCGGGCCGACATTGCGGCTGTATTCACCCTTGAGGATTTCCGGCGCGGCACAGGCGTACTCGACGTTTTCGATCCCGCGCTTCAGTTCGCCTGCCGCGTCTTCAAGGGTCTTGCCATGCTCTTCGCTGATGAGCAGGGCGATACGGGCCTCGTTCTGCTCCAGCAATTGCTTGAAGCGGAACATGACCTGGGCACGCTTGGCTGGTGGCGTGTTGCGCCAGGCCGGAAAAGCGGCCTTGGCCGAGTCGATGGCTTGTTGCACGGTTTCGCGACTGGCCAGCGCGACCTGGTGAATCGCCTGACCTGTCGACGGATTGAACACATCGGCAGTACGTCCGTTATCGGAAGTCAGCTCACCGTGGATCAAGTGTTGAATACTGCTCATGCAAATGGCTCCAGAAAACTCTCGTCCATCACCGGTATAAAGCCCCGGCAATCAGTCAATCAGGTTAAGCGCTTCACCTACGGCATCGAACAGTCGATCCAGGTCTTGCGTCTTGCAGTTGAAAGTTGGCCCGAACTGCAGGGTGTCGCCGCCAAAGCGTACATAGAATCCGGCCTGCCACAGCTTCATCGCTGCCTCGAACGGACGAACGATGGCATCGCCATCCCGTGGCGCGATCTGAATGGCGCCAGCCAGACCGTAGTTACGGATATCGATGACGTTCTTCGTGCCTTTGATGCCATGCAAAAGGCTTTCAAAGTGCGGCGCGGTTTCAGCGACCTGCTGGACCAGATTTTCACGCTGCAACAACTCCAGCGCTGCCAGACCTGCGGCACAGGCAACCGGGTGAGCGGAATAGGTGTAACCATGGGGAAATTCCACGGCATATTCCGGCGTGGCCTGATTCATGAAGGTTTGATAGATTTCGCTGCTTGCAATCACCGCGCCCATGGGAATGGCACCGTTGGTGACCTGCTTGGCAATGCACATCAGGTCTGGCGTGACGCCAAAACTGTCGGCACCGAACATGGAACCCGTGCGACCGAAACCAGTGATGACTTCATCGAAGATCAGCAGGATGTTGTGCTGATCGCAGATTTCACGCAGGCGCTTGAGATACCCCTGAGGAGGTACGATCACACCGGCCGAACCGGCCATCGGCTCAACGATGACGGCGGCAATATTCGAGGCATCATGCAATTCGATCAGTTTGAGCATTTCATCGGCCAGTACGATGCCTCCGGCCTCGGGCATCCCTTTGGAAAATGCATTGCTGGCCAGCAAGGTGTGCGGCAGGTGATCCACATCCATCAACTGGCCAAACATCTTGCGGTTACCGTTCACACCCCCGAGGCTGGTACCCGCGATATTCACGCCATGATAGCCACGAGCACGACCGATCATTTTGGTCTTGGTCGACTGGCCTTTGAGGCGCCAGTAGGCGCGGACCATTTTCACGGCGGTATCGGCGCACTCGGAACCGGAGTTGGTATAAAAAACGTGGTTCAGATTGCCCGGCGTCAGGTCGGTGATTTTTTCCGCGAGCTGGAACGACAGCGGATGGCCGAACTGAAACCCTGGTGAGTAATCCAGAACACCCAATTGCCTGGAAACCGCTTCCTGGATTTCCTTGCGGGTGTGTCCGGCGCCACAGGTCCAAAGCCCGGAAAGCCCGTCGTAGATCGTGCGTCCCTTGTCGTCAGTGAGATGGCTGCCATGTGCCGCAACGATCATTCGCGGGTCACGCTGAAAATTGCGGTTGGCGGTATAAGGCATCCAATGAGCATCTAGCTTCAATTGGGTGACTGAAGGCACATCAGACACTTCGAACGCATTCATTGCAACGAGCCTCACAAGGTGTGTTTATTGGAGCAATTACAGTCAAGGTGACATGACCATAAGGTTTAAAAAACCCAACTTTTACGATCTTTAGTTAAGCGATTACTAAACAATGAGCATTCGCCGCCCCGATCCCTTGGCACAAGTCAGCGACTTCGATATCCGTCTGCTGCGCATCTTCAAAAGCGTAGTCGAAGCCGGTGGTTTCTCGGCAGCAGAAAGCGTGCTCGGCATTGGCCGTTCGGCCATAAGCCAGCAAATGAGCGACCTGGAACAGCGCCTGGGTTTACGCCTGTGCCAGCGAGGACGAGCCGGTTTCTCGGTGACGGATGAGGGCCGCGAGGTCTATCAGTCGTCGTTGCAGTTACTCAGCGCACTTGAGAGTTTTCGCACCGAGGTCAACGGCCTGCACCAGCACCTGCGCGGAGAGCTGAATATCGGCGTGACAGATAACCTGGTGACGCTACCGCACATGCGCATCACCAATGCCCTGTCGCAATTGAAGGAACGCGGCCCGGACGTGCATATCAACATCCGCATGCTCTCCCCCTCGGAAGTGGAGCAAGGCGTGCTCGATGGCAGCCTGCATGTCGGCGTCGTTCCGCAGACCAATGCTCTGCCAGGCCTCGAGTACCAGCCTTTATATAGCGAACGCTCCCTGCTGTACTGCGCGGTCGGCCACCCTCTGTTTTACGTGAATGATGCAGAACTCGAAGATGAGCGCATTGCAGCCCAGGAAGCCATCGCCCCCACCTTTCGATTGCCGGTCGATATTCAGGCTCACTATCAGGCACTCAGGTGCACCGCCAGCGCTTCGGATCGCGAAGGCATGGCCTTTCTGATCCTGACCGGTCGCTATATAGGCTATCTGCCGGATCACTACGCCAATGTCTGGCTCCAGCAAGGCAGGCTGCGCACCTTGAAACCGGACTCACGGTTTTACGATCTGAGCCTGGTCTCCGTCACCCGCAAAGGCCGTCGCCCTCATTTGGTGCTGGAGAGCTTTCTGGAGAGCCTGGCTGCTACGCGATAACGCACCGAGGATGAAAAAAAGGTTGAATGGGGCTGGCAAGAAAAACCGTGGAACAGCTTATCCCCTTGAAATGGATATGCATTTAGCGAGAGAACAAAAAATAAACTGAGCAAGTGGACAGGTTTTTGCAATATGCCTGGCTAAGACGTGACCACACCTCATTCCGAGCGCTCGACATGCAGCCTGATACCTCCGAGAACAATGACCTGCTCTACGGCCTCAATGATCGCCCCAAGCCGGTAACGGCCATACTCGCGGCTCTGCAGCATGTGCTCGCCAGTTTCGTCGGCATCATTACCCCGCCCCTGATTATCGGTTCGGCACTGGGACTGGGCGCTTACATGCCGTACCTGATCAGCATGGCCCTGATGGTTTCCGGTGTCGGGACGTTTATTCAGGCCCGTCGCCCGTTCGGCATCGGCGCTGGCATGATCTGCCTGCAAGGCACCAGCTTCGCCTTTCTCGGCGCGGTGCTGTCCGCCGGCTTTATCGTCAAGCAGCGCGGCGGCAGCCCGGAAGACATCATGGCGATGATCTTCGGCGTCTGCTTCTTCGGTGCGCTGGTGCAGATCGTGCTCAGTCGTTTCATTGGCCAGTTGCGTCGCGTCATCACGCCGCTGGTTACCGGCATTGTCATCACCCTGATCGGCATCAGCCTTATCAAGGTCGGCGTCACGGATCTGGGAGGCGGTTTCAACGCACCGGACTTCGGAGCCCCTCTCAACCTGGCGTTGGGTGTATTCGTACTCACGATCATCATTGCGCTCAACCGCTCCCGCACACCCTGGATTCGTTTGTCCGCGATCATCATCGGGCTGGCCGTGGGCAGTGTCGCCGCGTGGATGAGCGGCAAGCTGGTCCCGCAACCCATTCATGACTTGCCACTGATCAGCGTACCGGTCCCGTTCAAGTTCGGATTCAACTTCGACTGGACAGCTTTCCTGCCCGTCGCGCTGATTTATCTGATCAGCAGCATCGAAACCGTCGGCGACCTGACCGCCAATTGCATGCTGGCCCGCCAGCCCATCAGCGGCCCGAGCTATGTGTCACGGCTAAAGGGCGGCGTACTGGGCGACGGTGTCAGCTGCATGATTGCCGCCACGTTCAGTGCCTTCCCCAACACCACCTTTGCCCAGAACAACGGCGTGATCCAGTTGACCGGTGTCGCCAGCCGCTATGTCGGCCTCTATATAGGTGTGGTGCTGTTCATGCTTGGCCTGTTCCCGACTATTGGCGCAGTGGTGCAACAGATTCCCAAGCCCGTGCTTGGCGGCGCGACCCTGGTGATGTTCGGCAGCGTCGCGGCAGCGGGTGTGCGCATTCTTGCCCAGGCACCGCTGGACCGGCGCAGCATGCTGATCATTGCCACCTCGTTCGGCGTCGGCCTGGGCATCGCAGCGCAACCTTTGCTGCTGCACCACATGCCACAACTGGTGCAGAACCTGTTCGACTCGGCAATCACCAGCGGTGGTATCACGGCCATCGTCATGTGCCTGCTGATTCCGGAGGAAAAGGCTATCGCCATCAGGGAAAACAACGAACAGCCAGCCAAAACCCTTGAACCGCAGGAATAATTTTCCTGCATGAGCGCTTGTCGGATTCACGCGGGTGCGTTATCTGTTCACCCGTTGCACCCCATGACCCTGTCCGGACCTGCACATGACCCTTGAAGTCCCAGCCCACAGCTCTCACGGCACCAAGCCTGCAAGCCGTATTCGCCAGAAAAACGAAGAAGCCATCATCAAGGCCGCCGAAGACGAATTTGCCCGTCATGGTTTCAAGGGCACCAGCATGAACACCATCGCGCTCAAGGCCGGACTGCCGAAAGCCAACCTGCATTATTACTTCACCAACAAGCTGGGGCTGTACGCCGCCGTATTGAGCAACATCATCGAGCAGTGGGACAGCACCTTCAACAACCTGACGGTGGAAGACGATCCGGCAGAAGCGCTGGCCCGCTACATTCGCGCCAAGATGGAGTTCTCCCGCCGCAACCCGCAGGCCTCGCGGATTTTCGCCATGGAAATCATCAGCGGCGGCGAGTGCATGAGCGAGTATTTCAGCCAGGACTACCGCCTCTGGTTTCAGGGTCGCGCCGCCGTTTTCCAGGCCTGGATCGATGCCGGAAAAATGGACCCGGTGGATCCGGTCAACCTGATTTTCCTGCTCTGGGGCAGCACTCAGCATTACGCCGACTTTGCCACCCAGATCTGTCGGGTAACCGGTCGTACCCGGCAAACCAGACAGGATATGGATGATGCCAGCGCCAATCTGATCCAGATCATTCTCAAAGGGTGTGGGCTTACGCCGCCGGTCTTGTAATATTCGGGCCTTGTCGTCTGCTGGAAACCTCCATGCCTTTTACCCTCACCGGTCCTTGCGAATATCGGGAAGAAATTCGCAAAAGCCGCTTCATCACCCTCGCGGCGCCCATTGCCAGCCCGGCCGAAGCACAGGCATTCATCGAGCAAAACAGCGACCTGAATGCGACACACAATTGCTGGGCCTGGAAACTGGGTGCTCAATACCGCAGCAGCGACGACGGCGAGCCCGGTGGTACGGCTGGCAGACCGATACTGGCAGCCATCGAAGCTCAGGAATTCGATCAGGTCGTGGTGCTGGTGATTCGCTGGTATGGCGGCATCCAGTTGGGCACCGGAGGACTGGCCCGGGCTTATGGCGGCGGCGCCAACAAATGCCTGCAACAGGCAGAGCGTCTGCCGCTGATCAATCGCGAGCACTTCAATCTGGAGTGCACTTTCAGCGAACTGGCGCTGGTCAAAGTACGCCTGGCCGAATGCAACGGTCTGGTAGAAGCAGAAAACTTCACCGCCAATGGCGTGGAAATGTCGATTGCCATCGGTCCGGAACACCTCACTTCGCTGCAACGGCAACTGGCGGATCTGAGCCGTGGCAGAATCATGCTGCACCCAACACACGATCAGTAAACCGACGTTCCCGGATGTTAGGCAAACTTGCCCACATCTACTGTGCATCCGGCTGTGGATAAGCTGAGCACATCAGCCTGCACGCCTTGGCAGACGTAAGGTGCAGGCAAGTGATCATTTTTTGAACAATCGTGATCCTGCTGGATAAAAACAGTGCTAAAACAGTGTCTTGACGCTTTTTAGCACCATTGGAAACTAGCGCAGAGTCCTTTATTACCCAGGTTTCGGCTTTCACACAGTTACTGTGGAACAACCTGTGGATAACAGGTGCAAGAGTCGCGCAATCGCTTGGGGTATCGCCCTCCAGGCCTGCTGTACATTTTTTGCACAAACCCGATGATCCATAATGGCACCTGTCCTGCCCAGGGACGCCCCGAACTGGTGCCAAAGCGCTTTCGGTATATTCGCCAGAGGTCTGGAAACACGCTGCACACGCCCGCCTGACAACATTCGCCACAAACCTGACTCACTGGCCAGGATTTTGCTTTATCCCCCGGCGACCCACTCCATGATCCGAGCCTGTCATGCCAAACCACGCGCCGCCCCCGCGCCTGCAACTGCGCCATATCACCAAGCAATACCCCGGCTGTCTGGCCAACGATGCTATCGACCTGAGTATCCAGCCCGGCGAAATCCACGCCTTGCTGGGTGAAAACGGTGCTGGCAAAAGCACGCTGATGAAGATTATCTACGGCGTGACCCAGCCGGATTCAGGCTCGATCATCTGGCAGGGCGAGACGCTGAGCATGCGCAACCCGGCGCAGGCCAGAGGCCTGGGGATCGGCATGGTGTTTCAGCATTTCTCCCTGTTCGAAACCCTGACCGTCGCGCAGAACATTGCCTTGGCCATGGGCCGCTCGGCAGGCACGCCCAAGCAACTGGAGCCGCGCATTCGCGAGGTGTCGCAACGCTACGGCATGGCGCTTGAGCCACAACGACTTGTCCACAGCCTGTCCATTGGTGAACGCCAGAAAGTCGAAATCATCCGCTGCCTGATGCAGGACATCCGCCTGCTGATTCTGGACGAGCCCACTTCGGTGCTCACACCTCAAGAAGCCGATGAACTTTTTGTCACCCTGCGGCGACTGGCCGGGGAAGGCTGCAGCATTCTCTTCATCAGCCACAAACTGGGCGAAGTGCGAGCCTTGTGCCACAGCGCAACGGTGCTGCGTGGCGGCAAGGTTTCCGGGCACTGCATTCCTGCGCAATGCACCGATCTGGAACTCGCGCGCCTGATGGTCGGCGATGCCCAAGGGCTGACCGCGCAATACCAGAAGGCGCGTGGATCTGCGCCTTTCCTGCGGGTCGAAAAGCTCTCCTGGCATAACCCCGATCCCTTCGGCTGTTCGCTGCAGGACCTGTACCTTGAAGTGCGCAGCGGCGAAATCGTAGGGATTGCCGGCGTCGCGGGCAACGGCCAGGACGAACTGCTTGCCTTGCTCAGCGGTGAGCACACACTGACCAGCACACAGGCCGCGACTATCTGCTTTGCCGATGACAAGGTCGGCAACCTGCGCCCGGATGCCCGTCGCAAACTCGGCCTGGCCTTTGTGCCCGCCGAACGCCTGGGCCATGGCGCGGTGCCGGAACTGAGCCTGACCGACAACGCCCTGCTGACGGCCTTTCAACAAGGTCTGGTCAGCAACGGGCTGATCCAGCGCAGCAAGGTGCGGGCGCTGGCCGACGAAATCATTCGTCGCTTTGCGGTCAAGACACCCGATGCCCAGACTGCTGCGCGCAGCCTGTCGGGCGGCAATCTGCAGAAATTCATTCTGGGCCGCGAGATTCTGCAAAACCCGAAACTGCTGGTGGCCGCTCACCCGACATGGGGCGTCGATGTCGGCGCAGCGGCGGCAATTCATCGTGCCCTGATCGCCCTTCGTGATGCAGGTGCCGCGATTCTGGTGATTTCAGAAGACCTGGACGAACTGTTCCAGATCAGCGACCGACTCGCGGCCCTGAGCAGCGGCAAGCTTTCGCAACTGGTCCCCACCGGACAGACCGACGCCGTGCAGATCGGCGGCTGGATGGCGGGACAGTTCGATCATTCTCACCCCCAAGCCGTCGCGCTGGGTTAACGGAGCCAAACATGCTGCTTTCCCTGGAACCGCGCGGCCAGCAATCGCGCGCCATGTTGTGGTGTTCGCCCTTGCTGGCTGCCGCCCTGACGCTTGTCTGCGGCTCGCTGCTGTTCATCGGCCTGAAGCTCGATCCGTGGGTGACGCTGCATACCCTGCTGATCGCGCCGGTCAGTGACGGGTATGGCGTGTCGGAACTGATGGTCAAGACCTTGCCGATCCTGCTCTGCGCCCTCGGGCTGGCGGTCGCCTATCAGGCCCGTATCTGGAACATCGGCGCAGAAGGCCAATTGCTGCTGGGCGCACTGGCCGGCAGCGCAGTGGCAGTCAACGTGATCGATATGCAAAGCCGCTGGGCGCTGGTGATGATTCTGATCGCCGGCACGCTGGCTGGCGCTACATGGGCTGGCGTGACGGCCTGGCTGCGCACCCGCTTCAATGCCAATGAAATTCTCACCAGCATCATGCTCAACTACATCGCCCTGAACCTGCTTCTGTTCTTTGTTCACGGGCCACTCAAGGACCCGGCGGGCATGAACTTCCCGGAGTCGGCCACCTTTGGGGATGCCAGCCGCTTGCCGCTGCTGATGGAGGATGGCCGCGCCCATGTCGGTGTGTATTTTGCCCTGCTGGCGCTGGTGGCGGTCTGGGTCCTGCTGCAGCGCAGCTTTGTCGGCTTCCAGATAAAAGTGCTCGGACTGGACAAACGGGCGGCGGGATTCGTGGGCTTTCGCGAAAAACATCTGGTCTGGCTGGCCCTGTTGATCAGTGGCGCACTGGCTGGCCTGGCGGGCGTCAGTGAAGTGACTGGCCCCATCGGCCAACTGGTTCCGCAGGTATCGCCCGGTTATGGCTATGCCGCAATCACAGTGGCCTTTCTCGGACGCCTGAACCCCATCGGCATTCTGTTTTCCAGCCTGCTGATTGCCCTGCTGTACCTGGGCGGAGAGCAAGCTCAAATGACCCTCAACCTGCCACTGGCCATTACGCAACTGTTCCAGGGGATGATGCTGTTCTTCCTGCTGGCCTGTGATGTGCTGATCCTTTATCGCCCGCGCCTGAAACTGCGCTGGGCCAAACGCCAGACGGCGCCTGTCGCGGGAGCCGCATGATGGATATCGACCTGCTGAGCAATATTTTCTACGCCATGATCCGCTGCGGCACGCCGCTGTTACTGGTGGCCCTGGGCGAATTGATCTGCGAAAAAAGCGGCGTCATCAATCTGGGGCAGGAAGGCATGATGCTGTTCGGCGCGGTGATTGGTTTCATCATCGCCCTGAGCACCGGCAACCTTTGGCTCGGCGTGCTGCTGGCTATGCTGGCGGGCATGCTGCTGTCGGCGTTGTTTGCCATTGTGGCTCTGGTATTCAATGCCAATCAGGTTGCCACGGGGCTGGCGCTGACCATTTTTGGCGTGGGCCTTTCGAGCTTTGTCGGCGCGGCCTGGGTGGGTAAACCGCTGCATGGTTTCGAGCCAGTGGCGATTCCTTTCCTCAGCGATATCCCTCTGATCGGCCGCATGCTGTTTGCCCAGGATCTGCTGGTGTATCTGTCCTTCGCGCTGTTTGCCTTGGTGGCCTGGGCACTGCTCAAAAGCCGTATCGGCCTGATCATCCAGGCCGTCGGCGAAAACCCCGATGCCGCCAGCGCCATGGGCTTGCCGGTCTTGCGGGTGCGAACTCTGGCCGTGCTGTTCGGCGGAGCAATGGCAGGGCTGGCCGGCGCTTATCTGTCGCTGGCCTACACACCGATGTGGGCCGAAAACATGAGCGCCGGCCGCGGCTGGATCGCACTGGCACTGGTGGTGTTCGCCAGTTGGCGAGTCTGGCGTCTGCTGCTGGGCGCCTACCTCTTCGGCCTCGCCAGCATCCTGCATCTGGTTGCACAAGGCATCGGCCTGGCGATCCCCTCCAACCTGCTGGCAATGCTGCCGTATGTCGCGACCATCATCGTGCTGGTGCTGCTGTCGCGTGATGCACTGAGGACCAAACTGTATGCGCCGGTTTCATTGGGGCAGCCTTGGCAGGCGGGGCATTGAGGGTGCCCCAATTTCGCGAATGAATTCGCGCCTGCGCCAAACCGGATCAACTTTAGTTACGAAGACGTCTGACAGATTATCCAAACAAAGCCTGCTGCCAATGCTCTTCACTGACAATGGCAATAGGTACACCTGTCTCTCGGAGCTCTACAGCTTTCTTGATCTTGAGCCCGTAACTGCTATGAAGCCATTGGTCATTGCCAATGCTGCCAATGACAAGAAAGTTAATCTTCTTGCTGAGAGTGCCTCCAATCAGGCCACCGCGCTCAACGACCAGTGCCTCGCAGTGTTTCCTTGGACCGTACGCCATCGTGCCGGTAAACATGAAAACGTTATTTTCCCAATTGAAAGCAGGAAGTGGATTGTTGAGCGGCAAAGTGCTCGGCGTCGAAAACTTCACCGACGAGGTCTTTTGCCCACCGCCAAATTGTTTAAGCAGACTAAAGAGTTCCTGGGACTCGTCCTCATCAAGAATTCCATCGCTCAACATATTTTCCAGTCGACGATAAAGAATGTTAACCACTGGATCGTCAAGGTGAGCGAGATTGGCCTCAATCCACTCCTTGAGAAAAAGCGCCTCCATCTGATTGATCTTGCCATCAGCACACAACCCAGCGCTGATGCCGATCAAGGCATCTACAGATCGTTGATCCATCCGGGCTGCGTTAAAAAAGCGACTGTTCTGAAACTCCTGATGCAAGTCGACCATCGACCATTTCTCCATCGTTGACTGTTGCAGTGGTCTTACTGAGGTACTTCGACTGTTCCGGTGTAAAGGTGACAATCATGCCGGTTGCCGAACATGTCAGCCTGTACTCCTTGGAGAGATCAATATCGAGGTCTTCTCCTCTCAACCCCTGCCATTGAGCCAAGTACTTCAGCGACCCGAATTTTTCGCGTTTTTTCAAGGTGTGCGAAACACCGCCTTTCCACCCCAGGATTGGCAATTGGTTTGCCTGACATTGGGCTGCCAGCTCAGCCAGTACTTCGACACGCTCACGTCCGGTTTCCCAGCACTGAATCAGCCCTTTATCGTCGCTGTCCCATATTTGGGCACGGGTGAGTCCAGCTCTGATTGGCTCAATAATCTTGCGATAGACATGAGTCGTCATACTGGCTCATTACCGTTTTCAGAGGGCGGAAACTCTGTTCCGTGACGCAGATATGCGATAACTGCACTTTGGGTCGTCTCCAGAATTCGTTCATTTTTCAGACCGGTTTTCGTGTCATTGAGGCTATACAAAGCCACTTGCGCGTAACCGTCCTTACCTCTGGAAGCACGAGAAATCTGGATGGCCCTTAACTCTGTTTTCAAGGCCGCGTCCCAATCATTGGATGCAAGCGGCGTATTGAAAATGAGTGAGCGGCTGGATAAGGAAAAACTCTTTTCGTTGAACAGGCGTTTGTAACCCTTAACCCCTGACTTGTTCTCGGGTAAAAGGCTATAACCAAGAGCGGCTGTATGCACACGATGGACTGCGAATAGCCATCCGCGGAGGAAATCGCCGTCGTAAAAGTCATCGTGGGCAACCCAATCACGCTTGGGTTTGGTGGGGCGTGTTTTTAGCGGGTTTTCTGGGGCTGGTATCGACATCGGCCTCTCCATGGCCAAGGATATCCATGCTTTTTACTGGCAGCAAAAAATGATGTCAAGATGATTGCTCTTGACCGTTCTGCACCGGCCATAACTGCAAAACAGCCCAAACCAGCTCCATCACCAGAATCCCGATCAGCAGGCTGCTGGCTCCCTGCATAAGCGCGTAGCCCTGCCACGCTGCAAACAGTAATCGTCCCGCCGCGTCATAGCGTCCGAATACCGGCTGCGGATCACGGATTCGCAGTACGGCCCACACGCAGACAATCGAGCCCAGCAAATTCGCCATCAGCATGTGCATGGGCTCGAATGCCGGTAAATCGCCGGGGAGGTTCCAGTGCAGGCTCAGGGCTGATAAAGCGCCATGCAGCACAGCAAAACTCCAGGGTGTGGCGAAAGCTGCGGTGACGATCAGGTCGTACCAGGCGCTGGCACGGACTACTTGGCGGTATTGTCGGGTTTTCCACATAAAACAGGTCCTGTCGATTGAGATACCAACAGGCTAAAGGGTGGAGTACGCTCCAGGGTCAAGCTCTCAAGGATGGAATTGCATGCGCATTGGTGAACTGGCTCACGCCACCGCCGTCAGTCGCGACACGCTGCGCTTTTACGAGCAGCGCGGCCTGATTTCCGCACAGCGCACCGGCAACGGCTATCGTCATTACCCTGTGGAGACAGTGCAACTGGTGCAATTCATCAAAGTTGCGCAGCGCTTGGGATTCAGCCTGAACGAAATAGGCAATAACGTGGCCGAACTGTGGAAGGCCCCCGCGCCGGATATCGCGATTGCTCAACTGCTTGGGGAGAAGCTGACGCTGATCGACAAGCGTATTGCGGAACTGGGCGAGCTGCGCAGCGAGCTGCAAGAGCGCCTGCGCCAAAGCTGCCCGCTGAGCCCCTGAGATATTTTCTTTTCAACTGCCAAGGAGTTTTTCATGAACGCTACCAAAACCGCTCTGATCATCGGTGCATCCCGTGGCCTGGGACTCGGGTTGGTCCAGCGCCTGAGCGAACAAGGCTGGAATGTGATCGCCACCGTTCGTGATCCGCAGAAGGTCGATAGCCTCAAGGACATCCCCGGGGTTCGCATCGAGACACTGGATATCGATGAAGTCGCGTCACTGGAAGTGCTGGTCCAGAAGCTCAAGGGCGAAGTGTTCGATGTGCTGTTCGTCAATGCTGGCGTGATCGGGCCCAAGCATCAAAGCGCAGCCCAATCCACCGCCGCCGAACTGGGACAACTGTTCCTGACCAACGCCGTTGCACCGATTCGTCTGGCAGAACGTCTGGTCGACCAGATTCGTCCGCAGACCGGCGTCCTGGCCTTCATGAGTTCGGTGCTCGGCAGCGTCGCCTGCCCGGACGGAGGCGAAATCGCCCTCTACAAGGCGAGCAAGGCGGCACTCAACTCCATGACCAACTCCTTCGTCAGCAAACTGGGCGAAAACCGCCCCACCGTCCTCTCCCTGCATCCGGGCTGGGTGAAAACCGAAATGGGCGGCGAAAGCGCCGAAATCGACGTCCTGACCAGCACCACCGGCCTGGTCAAGCAACTCAATGACTACGCCGGCAAGGGCGGGCATTACTTCATCAACTACAAGGGCGAGACGATTGTCTGGTAATCGACCCTCTGGCAAGAACTGAATGGGAGGGAGCTTGCTCGCGACAGGGGTTGATTAAAAAACGATCAAAGCACTAGAATCTCGACCCCTGCCATTAGGCAACCCTGGATCAGCAGACAGGGCAAAACTGAGCTGGCTAACCTGAACCCACTTTCAGAGGAGCCGGCCCATGCCCGCGATCCGTATCTGGTTGAAAAATCCCCTTGCCGTTTTCACTGCCAATGACCTGGACGCCCGTGGCGGTCTGGTGGTCGAAGAGGGCGTGATCGTTGAGCTGCTGGCTGCCGGTCAGCCCCCTTCCCGCCCCTGCGATCAAGTGTTCGATGCCCGGGAGCATGTGCTGCTGCCGGGGTTGATAAACACGCATCATCACTTCTATCAAACCCTGACTCGCGCCTGGGCACCGGTGGTGAATCAGCCTCTTTTTCCGTGGCTCAAGACGCTGTACCCGGTGTGGGCGCGCCTGACACCGGAAAAACTCGCTCTGGCCAGTCAGGTTGCGCTGGTGGAATTGCTGCTATCGGGCTGTACCACTGCGGCGGATCATCACTATCTGTTTCCCGATGGGTTGGAACAGGCCATCGATATTCAGGTGCAGAGCGTTCGCGAACTGGGCATGCGCGCCATGCTGACCCGAGGTTCCATGAGCCTGGGCGAGGCCGAAGGTGGGTTGCCACCGCAACAGACGGTGCAACAGGGCGAAACGATCCTGGCCGACAGTCAGCGCCTGATCGAGACTTACCACGAACGCGGCGACGGCGCACAAGTCCAGATTGCCCTGGCGCCCTGCTCGCCATTTTCGGTGACGCCGCAGATCATGGCCGAGAGCGCCGCGCTGGCCGAAAAACTCGACGTGCGCCTGCATACCCACCTGGCCGAAACCCTGGATGAAGAAGACTTCTGCCTGCAACGCTTCGGGCTGCGCACGGTGGATTATCTGGACAGCGTCGGCTGGCTCGGACCTCGCACCTGGCTGGCACACGGCATTCATTTCAACCCTGATGAAATCGCACGTCTTGGCGCGGCAGGTACCGGGATCTGTCATTGCCCCAGCTCGAACATGCGCCTGGCGTCGGGCATCTGTCCGACGCTGGACCTCATCGCCGCCGGTGCGCCACTGGGTCTTGGTGTCGACGGCTCGGCCTCCAACGATGCTTCCAACATGATCCTCGAAGCGCGACAGGCGCTCTATCTGCAACGCCTGCGCTACGGCGCGCAGGACATTACCCCGGAGCTTGTACTGGGCTGGGCAACCAAGGGCTCGGCGCAACTATTGGGACGTACCGATATTGGCGAACTGGCCGTGGGCAAACAGGCGGATCTGGCCTTGTTCAAGCTCGATGAACTGCGCTTCTCCGGCAGCCATGACCCGCTGTCGGCGCTGTTGCTGTGCGGCGCTGACAGGGCTGACCGGGTAATGATCGCGGGCCGTTGGCGAGTGATAGATGGACAGGTCGAAGGCCTGGATCTGAAGAAACTGATCGCCGATCACCGCCAGGCCGCACACCAGTTGTTGCAAGCTTTGTAGGACCGAATTCATTCGGGAAGCCGGTATTTCAAACGATGGAAATGTAGCTGAATGCACAGGCCTCTTCCCGGATAAATCCGGTCCTACAGTCCCAGGCAGGAAAGCATGATGAAGGTCGCGAACAGCACGAAATGCGTCATGCCCTCGATGGCGTTGGTTTCTCCGTCATTGAGGTTGATGGCGCAGACCAGAAGCGTGATGAAGACCATCACGGTCTGCACGGGCGTCATGGCCATCTGGAACGGCTGGCCGCTGTAAAGCGCCATCGCTTCCATCGCAGGAACCGTCAGGATCACGGTGGAGAGCGAAGCGCCCAGTGCAATGTTGACCACCGACTGCATGCGGTTGGCCAGGGCGGCGCGCAAGGCGGTCAGGATCTCCGGCGCAGCAGAAATCGCCGCCACCAGAATCGCCGTCAGCACGGGCGGCGCACCGCTGCCCTCCAGCCCAAGGTCGATGGTCTTGGACATCACTTCAGCCAACGCCCCGATCACCACCACGCCCAGCACCAGTGTCACGATGGAACGTGTCAGGTTGATCGACTCGCCCTGTTCTTCAGGCTGATCCTTGCGCCTGTTTTTCTCGGGGTAGCTGTAGCTGAAAAAGTAACTGTGCGGCCCGACCTGCATACGCAGGAACAAGGTGTACAGCACAATCATCGCGCCAATGGTGAACGCCGAATACAGCTTCCAGTCCGCCTTGGGAATGAACTCTGGCACCACCATCGACACGCCCATGGCCGTCAGGATCATCACGCTGTAGGTGCGCGCCGAATTATCGTTGTAGGCCTGTTCGCCATGCTTGAGGCCGCCCATCAGGGCCGCCAGCCCGAGGATGCCGTTGATATCCAGCATCACGGCGGCATAGATCGTGTCACGCACCAGCGTCGGAGACGGCTCGTTGCTCATCATGATTGCCAGGATCACCACTTCGACCAGCACCGCCGAAAGGGTCAGGATCATGGTGCCGTAAGGGTCACCGACTTTTTCAGCCAGTTGCTCGGCATGATGCGCCACCCGCAACGAGGCACAGACGATGAAACCCACCAGCGCCAGCCCGGCAATCAGCGCGACCGTCTGGCCATTGCCCAGCAGCACATGCTCCAGGGGATAGGCGATAAAAGTGGCGATGATCGCCAGCAACAGAAACTTTTCTTGCCTGAGTAAGGAGCCCATTACATGTCCATGCCCTTGCGACACATTGTCGCGCGACATCCTTGAAGATCAGCATTGATGAAGTGGTTGAGAGTGCGGTCTGTGACAAAAGGTTTCAAAAAGTGCCATGGCTGAGAAACAGCCTCATGCGCAAATGACTTTTGATCCCGCCGTCTCGATATGAAATAGTGCCCGCCGTTTTCTTCGTGCCGCTCTGACACGACTGTCTCCGCTACAAAGGTATTGCCCATGCGTACTTCCCCCCTTTCCCGTCTGCTGGCTTGCGGCCTGTTGGCTCTCTCGGCCAGCGTCGCTCAGGCCGCGCCCATCGATATCGATGACGGCCAACACAAGGTCCATCTGCCGGACGCGCCCAAGCGTGTGGTAGTGCTGGAGTTTTCCTTTCTCGACGGGCTGGCCTCCGTGGGCGTAACGCCGGTCGGCGCGGCCGATGATGGCGATGCCAACCGCGTGTTGCCCAAGGTGCGTAAAGCCGTAGGTGAATGGCAATCGGTCGGCCTGCGCTCGCAACCCAATATCGAAGTGATTGCCCGCCTCAAGCCGGACCTGATCATTGCCGACCTGGGTCGCCATCAGGCGCTGTACAACGACCTGGCCAGCCTGGCGCCGACATTGATGCTGCCGTCGCGTGGCGAGGATTATCAGGGCAGCCTGAAATCCGCCGAACTGATTGGCGTCGCGCTGGGCAAAGGCCCGCAGATGCAGGCGCGGATCGCAGAAAACCAGAAACACCTCAAAGAAGTCGCGGCGCAGATCCCGGCCAACACTAAGGCGCTGTTCGGGGTTGCCCGTGAAGACAGCTTCTCGGTCCATGGCCCGCACTCCTACGCGGGCAGCGTGTTGCAGGCCATCGGTCTGCAAGTCCCTGAAGTGCGCAAGAATGCGGCCCCGACCGAGTTCGTCAGCCTTGAGCAGTTGCTGGCACTGGATCCGGGCTGGCTGCTGGTCGGCCATTACCGTCGCCCCAGCCTTGTCGACACCTGGAGCAAGCAGCCGCTCTGGCAGGTGCTGGGTGCAGTGCGCAACAAGCAGGTCGCAGAAGTCGATGGCGACAGTTGGGCGCGTAATCGCGGCATCATGGCTTCCGAGCAGATCGCCGATGACGCTCTTGCCATCCTCAAGGGCGGCAAGGCCGTACTGAATCCATAAATGCGCCGCTGGCTGATGGCGGCAGTGATCGCCGTGACGTGCCTGGGCCTGTTCTGGGTGTCGCTGTTCGCGCTGTCGCCCTTCAGCATCCGACAGATCGATGCGTGGAACGGCCTGTTCACTCTCGGGCGCGAAGGCGGCAACATCGCTTACATCGTGGCGCAATTGCGGGTGCCCCGAGCGGTGTGTGCAGCACTGGTCGGTGCCTGCCTTGGTGTGGCCGGAGCCTTGATGCAGGGCATCACCCGTAACCGGCTGGCTTCGCCGTCTCTGTTTGGTGTGACGGCGGGCGCGGCTCTGGGGCTGGCGTTGTTTTCCACAGGTCTTGTCACACCGCCCTTCCCCGGTGGTGCCTTGTTGATGACGGCCATTGGCGGCGCGCTGGCGTGGATCACAGTCTTCAGCCTTGGCGGCGCCTGGTCGCCTGCCACGGCTCAGGGCCGACTGGTACTGGCCGGCGTGGCAGTGGCTGCACTGTGTGCGGCACTGACCCGTCTGACCGTGATTCTGGTGGAAGCCCAGGCGCAAAGTGTCCTCAACTGGCTGGCCGGCTCACTGGCCAATGTGGGCGCAGAACAATTGCAGTTGCTCTGGCCTTGCACTTTGATCGGCCTGGTACTGGCAGTTGCCTGTGCGCCACGCCTGAACCTCATCAACCTGGGCGAAGATGCCGCACGCTCCCTGGGCGTACGGATCGGCGCGCTGCGTTTTCTGGTGTTCGTTGTCAGCCTGTTGCTGGTCGGCGCCAGTGTCTGTGCCGTGGGACCGATTGCTTTTGTCGGCCTGATTGCGCCCAACATCGCCCGCCAATGGCTGGGTAATGACTACCGCTGGCTGATCCCCATCAGCGCCGGTCTGGGTGCAGCGATTGTGCTGGCCTCCGACCTGATCAGCCGCGCCGTGGCTTTTCCGGTGGAGACGCCAGCCGGTGTCGTCACTGCGCTGATTGGCGCTCCGTTCTTTCTGTTTCTGGCAAGGCGCACGCTATGAATCAGCCACGTTCGAGATTACTGATTCTGTTCGTGCTGTTACTGCTGGCGCTGCTGCTCAGCCTGAGTGCCGGCACGGTCTGGCTGACACCCGGAGCGGTGCTCGATCACCTGATCGCCCACGACAGCAAAGACTTCGAGGTCTGGAACCATCGCCTGCCACGCGGCCTGATCGCGATTCTGACCGGCAGCGCCTTCGGGCTGGCCGGTGCCATCGTGCAAGGTGTGATCCGCAACCCGCTGGCCTCGCCGGAAATCCTCGGCGTCACTCAGGGTGCCGGGCTGGCACTGACCATCGCGATCATCGGCTTACCGCAGTTGCCGGTGGTCTGGCTGCCTTTGGTGGCGTGCCTCGGCGGTGCGGCCGGTGCATTACTGTTGGCGCTGTACAACACTGGCGTGCAGTTTTCCGGTGTCCGTTTCGCGCTGTCCGGGGTGGCGATTGCGGTCACGTTGTCGAGCATCACCGAGTTTCTGATCCTGTCCAATCCGCTGGATATCAACACCGCGCTGCTGGCCCTGACCGGCAGTTTGTGGAGTCGCAACTGGCATCATGTCTGGCTGGCACTGCCGTTTCTGGTATTGATCCCGGCCTGTCTATTGCTGGCCAAGCCCTTGAACCTGATCGGCCTGGGTGACGAAGCCGCACAAAGCCTCGGCACCGGTTTGAAGCGCATCCGCTGGCTGGCCATGGGTGGCGCAGTGCTGCTGACCAGCGCGGGCGTGGGCATCATCGGGCCGGTGGGTTTTGTCGGTCTGGTCGCGCCGCACATGGCCCGGCGTCTGGTGGGCGGTCATCATCAATACCTGTTACCCGCTTCGATGCTGCTGGGCTCGCTGTTGCTGGTGCTGGCCGACACCCTGGGACGCACGCTGATCGCACCCAGCGAGATTCCTGCCGGTATCCTCACGGCGGTGATCGGTGCCCCGTATTTCCTCTGGCTGCTGGCACGATTCAAAGGTTGATTCCATGAGCATTCTCCAGGCACAGCAACTCGACATCGGCTACGGCGATACCCGTATCGTGCAGGCGCTGTCGTTCAGTCCGCCGCCGGGCAAGGTCACGGCATTGATCGGCCCCAACGGCTGCGGCAAGTCCACCTTGCTCAAGGCGTTCGCCAGGATTCTTACCCCACAATCGGGCACGCTGAGCCTTGACGGTCAGGCCTATGCGCAGCTTTCGCCACGCGAGCTAGCGCGCAAGATTGCCTTTCTGCCGCAGGTGCTGCCAATTCCCGAAGGCGTCAGCGTGCGGCAACTCGTGGCTTACGGGCGCAGCCCCCATAACAGCCTGTGGGGACGTTTGAGCGGTGCCGACCGCAGCAGTGTCGATCAGGCCCTGCAACGCATGGAGCTGGAAGCACTGGCCGAGCGACCTCTTTCCGACCTGTCCGGCGGGCAGCGCCAGCGGGCCTGGCTGGCGATGGTCCTGGCGCAGGATGCCGCCATCGTTCTGCTGGATGAACCCACCACTTATCTGGACATCAGCCATCAGGTCGAGCTGCTGGACCTGATGCGCCAGCTCAGCGCCGAGGGCAAGACGGTCATCACCGTGTTGCACGACATCAACCAGGCCTGCCGCTATGCCGACCATCTGGCGGTGATGCAGGCGGGACGTCTGGTGGCCAGTGGAACGCCCGGCGAAGTGCTGGATGCCGAACTGGTGAGCCGGGTTTTCGATGTGCAGGTGCAGATCATGCGTGAACCGGTGGCAGGCACGCCGATGTGCATTGTCGAACGCAGCACGCGCTGCACCAGTTAGAAGCGCGGCAAGCGCTTCTGCACCTTCGGGCTGCATGCCTTGACAGGCCTTGAGGCCGGGAAACGGCAGCCCGTCACAAGTTGTCTTTGTGGTCAGTTTTTTGCATTGGCTGGAGGCATACCCCGCTTAGTCGGTCATGCCAACAAGATTGCAAGGAGCTAGACCCGATGCACCTCTCCAACCCACGTCGTCCTCTAGAAAAACTGCTGTGTGCCATGGCTGCCGTTGTCGGCCTTGGTTCCAGTCTGCTCGCTTCGGCTGCCGATCCCCTGAAAGTCGGCTTCGTCTACATCGGCCCCATCGGCGACCACGGCTGGACCTATCAACACGAGCAGGGCCGCAAGGCGATGGTCGCGGCGCTGGGCGACAAGGTCAGTAGCAGTTACGTCGAGAACGTGCCGGAAGGTGCAGACGCCGAGCGCGTGATTCGCAATATGGCCAAAGGTGGCTTCGACCTGATTTTCAGCACCTCTTTCGGCTACATGAACCCGACGCTGAAGGTCGCCAAGCAGTTCCCGAACGTGAAGTTCGAGCATGCCACCGGCTACAAGCAGGACAAGAACATGGGCACTTATCTGGCCCGCACCTATGAAGGTCGTTATGTCGGCGGCTTCCTCGCGGCAAAGATGACCAAGACCAAGAAGATCGGTTATGTCGCCTCGTTCCCGATCCCGGAAGTCCTGCGCGATATCGACGCCATCCAACTGGCACTGAACAAGTACAACCCCGGTACTGAAATCAAGGTGGTGTGGGTCAACTCCTGGTTCGATCCGGGCAAGGAAGCGGATGCCGCCAACGCGCTGATCGATCAGGGCGTGGACGTGGTGTTCCAGCACACCGACAGCCCGGCACCGATCCAGACCGCCGAGCGCCGTGGTGTCTACGCGGTTGGCTATGCTTCGGACATGGCGCACTTCGGGCCGAAGGCGGTCCTGACGTCCATCGTCAACAACTGGGGCCCACATTACATCCAGGCCACCGAAGGCGTGATTGCCGGCACCTGGAAACCTCAGGACTACTGGGGCGGCCTGAAGGAAGGCACGGTTGAACTGCCGATCAGCGATATCGTTCCGGCTGACGTGAAAGCCGAAGCCCAGAAGATCATCGCCAGCATCGAGAGCGGCGAATTCCATCCATTCACCGGCCCGATCAAGGACCAGACAGGCGCAGTGAAGATCCCAGAAGGCAAGGTCGCCACCAATGCCGAGCTGGCCTCGATGAACTACTACGTTGAAGGCATTACGGCAGAACTGCCCAAGTAATCTGCATGCGAGCAGGCCGGCATACGTCCGCCTGCTCGCCTCCTTCATGTTGCACCACGAACACTCAGGAATGGTTCATGAACCCGCTTCCCATCATCGACATCGCTCCGCTCTACACGCCTGACGAACACGCCTGGCAAGCCGTTGCCAGCCAGATCGATCAGGCCTGCCGCGAGTGGGGCTTTTTCTACATCAAGGGCCACCCGATCACGGCCCAGCGTATCGAACAGGTACTGAGCACCGGTAAGCAACTCTTTGCTCTGCCCCAGGCTGAAAAACTCAAGATCGATATCACCCAAAGCTCGCATCACCGCGGCTATGGCGCCATTGCCACCGAGCAACTGGATCCGACCCTGCCCAGCGACCTCAAGGAAACCTTCGACATGGGCCTGCACATGGATGCAGCCCATCCCGATGTGCTGGCCGGCAAACCCTTGCGCGGACCGAATCGCCACCCGGACATACCGGGCTGGGAAAGCCTGATGGAGCAACATTATCTGGATATGCAGGCCCTGGCCCAGACGCTGCTGCGGGCCATGACCCTGGCCCTGGGTATCGAACCTGACTTTTTCGATCAGCGCTTCAAGGATCCGGTCAGTGTCTTTCGCATGATCCATTACCCGCCACGCCATACCGCAACCTCCACCGAACAGCAGGGTGCCGGAGCCCATACCGATTACGGCTGCATCACGCTGTTGTATCAGGATGCCGCCGGTGGGCTGCAGGTCCGTGACGTGCGCGGCCAATGGATCGACGCACCGCCCCTTGAAGGCACGTTTGTGGTCAACATCGGCGACATGATGGCGCGCTGGAGCAACGACCGTTATGTGTCCACCCCACACCGGGTCATCAGCCCGCTGGGTGTCGACCGCTACTCCATGCCCTTCTTCGCGGAACCGCATCCGGACACCCGTATCGAATGCCTGCCAAGTTGCCAGAGCGAAGCCAGCCCCGCACGCTACCCTGTCACCACCTGCGCGGAGTTTCTGCTGTCACGCTTTGCCGACACCTATGCGTATCGGCGCGAGCAGGAGGCCATTACCTGAACTAGCGGTCAGGTTTTACCCTGCCGGTGCGCTGCATCTGTAGAATGCCGCCATCTGCACCTGATGAGAAAAGAACATGTACGACTGGTTGAACGCCCTGCCCAAGGCAGAATTGCACCTGCATCTGGAAGGCTCCCTGGAGCCTGAGTTGCTGTTCGCTCTGGCCGAGCGCAACAAAATCGCACTGCCCTGGAACGACGTCGAGGCCTTGCGCGGGGCTTATGCCTTCAACAATCTGCAAGAGTTTCTGGACCTCTACTATCAGGGCGCGGACGTGCTGCGCACCGAGCAGGATTTCTACGACCTGACCTGGGCTTACCTGCAACGCTGCAAGGCGCAGAACGTCATCCATACCGAACCCTTCTTCGATCCACAGACCCACACCGACCGGGGCATCCCGTTTGAAGTGGTACTGGCAGGCATCACCGGAGCCCTCAAGGATGGCCAGTCGCAACTGGGCGTCAGCAGCGGCCTGATCCTGAGCTTCCTGCGTCACCTGAGCGAAGAAGAAGCCGAGAAAACCCTGGATCAGGCACTGCCGTTCCGTGATGCATTCGTGGCCGTGGGCCTGGACAGCTCGGAAATGGGCCACCCGCCCAGCAAATTCAAGCGTGTTTTCGACCGCGCCCGCAACGAAGGCTTCCTGACCGTGGCCCATGCCGGTGAAGAAGGTCCGCCCGAGTACATCTGGGAAGCACTGGATCTGCTGAAGATCCAGCGAATCGATCATGGTGTACGCGCCATCGAAGACGAGCGCCTGATGCAGCGGATCATCGACGAACAGATTCCGCTGACCGTCTGCCCGTTGTCCAACACCAAGCTGTGCGTGTTCGACCATATGTCCCAACACAACATTCTCGACATGCTGGAGCGTGGCGTGAAGGTCACCGTGAACTCCGATGACCCGGCCTACTTCGGCGGTTATGTCACCGAAAACTTCCACGCGCTGCACACCCATCTGGGCATGACTCAGGATCAGGCAAAACGTCTGGCGCAAAACAGTCTGGATGCGCGTCTGGTCAAACCGTAATCAACGGCATCGCGGGCAGGCGCGCAAGGCGCTGCCCGCCATTGCGCAGCATCAGGCCGCCGAGGCTATCTTGCCGATTTCACGCTGCCCGTTGGACGAAACCTGCAACGTGCTGGACTCCTCGGTGGGGCGCAACCATCCCATCTGAATGAACAACTGCAAAAGCCCTGCACCCAGCGCGCCGCCAAGATGCGGGCTGCGCTCGCTCCAGTCCGGGCAGACACAGACCGTCTCCCGTTGTCGCAATGCCAGCGCCGGAACATAGATGCCTCGCTCGGCGAACTTGGCCATTCCCTTGCTGGTCACCTCGACCCGCTGCTCCATCTGCTCGATCCAGCCGGCCCCCAGCAAACGCTGGTAAAGCTCGGCGGCCATTTCCCCTCCCAGGTGATCGGAACAGATACGTGCGCGACGTATGGGCAACGGCGGCATGGGTTGCGCCACATTGCGGCTGATCTGGTCGGCACTGACCATCGAGGCATTGGCCAGCGCCTCCACGGCGGCCCCGATTTCAGGCGCTGCCAACCGGAAGAAACGTGTGCGCCCACGTGCCTCCTGTTTCAACAGTCCGCCACTGGCCAGTCGCGCCAGATGCGCACCTGCCGAAGACGTCGAGAGCCCCGCCATTAATGCCAACTCGTTGGCAGGACGAGCGGTACCATCCATCAATGCCCAAATCATTGCGCTACGCTTGGGGTCGGCCAGCAGTGTCGCAATCTGACTGATGCAAGGTGCATATTCCATGTATTCACTCCCTGTTGAAACATTCGTCTATAGCGATGGCATATTGATAACAATCCCGCTCCCGTAAAGTTGAAACGTGGATCCAACCTGAAATGACAAGTATAAACTCTATGACCTGCAACCCGATCAGGTAAAAGTTACATTAACCCGATCAACACCAGACATATTTGTAACGCAACGCCCGAAGTTTGCAGGACCTTCCCGAAGATGAAAACCCTAATATTTCCGTGGAGACGTCGCAATTCAAAGCCTTCCGTTCTCCGGCCTCCAGAGCACATCGCAAAAAACCGCAAGCCCTTGGTACCAAGGCAACGGAAACACTCCATCGCAGTCGTTTGCAATGCCTGTCCTTATGTTGGCACTTTGAAATTGAAAACTGTATTTACCTCTTATATTTTCCGAAGTATCCGTCAGTCTTTTCCTAAAATTCTTTAGTCTTTCAAACAACTAACGACTTGCGAGTGCAGAATGTCGCGTACATCGAGTACGAAGCATTTCGAGCAACAGATTTACCGGCTTGTTCAGTTGTACTCGATGAGCACATAACAGATTCAGCGGCACGGCTTCGCCGCGCAAATGCGGCATCAATACTTTAAGGCGTCCGGCATGGACATCGGCGGCGATATCCAGCCATGAGCGGTAAGCCACTCCCGCCCCCGCCAAGGCCCAGCGACGCACAACGTCACCATCGGGGCTGAAGCGGTTGCCGCCCACGGTCAGGCTCACTTCTCGCCTGCCATCGTGAAAGGTCCAGTGATCGTGAATCCGGTCACCGAGCATGAGCAACAGGCAATTATGCTGCGCTAGCTCGCCCACATGCTGCGGTTCGCCATGGCGAGCCAGGTAATCGGGAGACGCACACAACACCCGACGATTGTCAGGCGCCACAGGCCGAGCCACCAGACTCGAATCCCCAGGTTCGCCATAACGCAGGGCCACATCCACAGGTTGGCGAAACAGATCGTCGACCCGGTCGCCCACCAGCAGGCGTACGGACAATTGCGGGTGTTGCTGCTGAAACTCATCGAGCCAGGGCAGCAGGACATTGCGACCGAAATCCGAAGGTGCCGAGAGTTGCAGGACGCCATTGCAGCTTTCCTGATTGCTGGCCAGCAGGCGTCGACCGTCTTCCAGGCTGCCAAGGGCTGCACGAGCATATTCCAGAAAGCCTTCACCGTCGGCGGTCAGGCGCAAACTGCGCGTGGAACGTGCCAGCAGGCGCACGCCAAGCTGCTGCTCGATGCGCTTGAGTGCCGCACTGGCCACTGCCGCCGACATGTCCATGCTCCGTGCCGCCGCAGACAGACTGCCCAGATCAGCCGCCCGCACAAACAACTGCAAATCATCGAAACGCAGCATTCCAGCCCCGGATTATCAAAATAATATTGAAAGAGAGTACCGTTTTAGCGGCTTTTATCTTTAATGGAAATGGCGAATCATCTGCTCATCAACTTTCCCGTCTCAAGGAGCCTTGCATGAAAGCCATCGCCTATTACCAGTCACTGCCCATCAGCGACCTCAATGCGTTACAGGACATCGAGCTGCCAGAGCCGGTTGCGGGTGCTCGCGATGTATTGGTGAAGGTCAAAGCGATTTCCGTGAACCCCGTGGATACCAAGGTTCGGCAGAACGTCCAGCCCGAAGCCGGCGCTGCCAAGGTTCTGGGTTGGGATGTGGCGGGCGTGGTGAAAGCGGTCGGCAGCGAAGTGACGCTGTTCCAGCCAGGCGACAAGGTGTTCTACGCCGGCTCGCTGACACGGCCCGGCGCCAACAGCGAATTGCATGTGGTGGATGAGCGAATCGTCGGGCACATGCCGAAAACATTGAGTTTTGCGCACGCAGCGGCGTTGCCACTGACGGCGATTACCGCTTGGGAGCTGTTGTTCGAGCGCTTGCAGATCGCAGAGGGCCATGCTGATAAAGAGCAGAGCCTGTTGATCGTCGGCGCAGCGGGCGGTGTCGGCTCGATCCTGACGCAACTGGCTCGCCAACTGACTTCACTGAAAGTCATCGGCACCGCTTCGCGCCCGGAAACCAACGCATGGGTGCGCGACCTGGGCGCTCATGAAGTTATCGATCACAGCAAGCCGCTAAGCGAAGAACTCAAGCGCATCGGCCAGAATCAGGTGACTCACGTCGCCAGCCTGACCCAGACCGATCTGCATCTGGACCAGTTGGTGGAGTCGCTCCAGCCGCAAGGCAAACTGGGCTTGATCGATGATCCCAAGGCGCTGGATATTTCCAAGCTCAAGCGCAAGAGCCTGTCGCTGCACTGGGAGTTCATGTACACCCGCTCGATGTTCGAGACACCGGACATGATCGAACAGCACAACCTGCTCAACCGGGTCGCCGAACTGATCGACGCCGGAACCCTGAAAACCACGTTCGGGGAACACTTCGGCACCATCAACGCCGAAAACCTGCGTCGCGCCCATGAGCTGCTGGAAAGCGGCAAGGCCAAGGGCAAGATCGTGCTTGAAGGGTTCTGATAACAGGAGCGAATTCATTCGCGAATGAATTCGCTCCTGCCTGGATGCAGAATTAGCCAGACAGGGCCTGCGCATCACGGCGCGCCTGCACGCGTCGGGTATACAGCGCAACCACCGTTGCAAGCACACCACACAAGCTGATCACGACCGCCATGGGCGTTGCCGTGCCGTCATGCAGTACACCCACCAGACTCGCCGCGCCCGCCGCGACACTGAATTGCAAGCATCCCATCAGCGCCGACGCACTACCGGCCCGCGCCCACTGACCATTCATGGCGCAGGCCGAAGCATTGGGGATGATGCAGCCCAGGCTGGCAATGCAGATGAACAGCGGGACCAGCAACGGCCAGAGCTGTTCGGTGCGCAGGCTGGCAATGCCCAGCAGTGTCAGGGCTGCCGCCAGATAGACCCAGATGGTACGCAGCAACAGGAAAGCCGGGCTGCGCTTGCGCAACAGACGTGCATTGACCTGAGCCACCAGAATGAACGCCGCCGCATTCATGCCGAACAGCCAGCCGTAATGCTCGGCTGGGACGCCATACAACTTGATGAACACGAAAGGCGAACCGGCGATGTAGGAGAACATCCCGGCCATGACAATACCGCCGGTCAGGGCATGGCCGATGAAGACCCGGTCCTTGAGCAAGTTGCCGTACTGCTTCAACGCGCCACGCAGCGGCTGACGCGGAACACTGGCTGGCATGCTTTCCGGCAAACCCATGGCCACGGCCGCAAGGCACAGCGCACTGAAGATCGTCAGGCACAGGAAGATCGATTGCCAGCCAGCGACATTGACCAGCACGCCCCCCAGCATCGGCGCCAGAATCGGCGCAAGCCCCATGACCAGCATCAACTGCGAGAAGACCTTGGCCGACTCCACGGCATTGCATTTGTCACTGACAATGGCCCGCGCCAGCACCATACCGGCACAACCACCGAGGGCCTGAACGAAACGCGCTCCGATCAGCCAGTCCAGGTTCGGCGCGAAGGTGCAGGCCAGCGAAGCCAGCGTGAAGAGCGTGACACCGACCAGCAACGGAATCCGCCGACCAAAACGGTCTGCCACAGGTCCATAGGCCAGTTGCCCGATAGACAGGCCCAGGAAATAGGCTGCCAGGGTCAACTGCACGTGCTTTTCGTCGGTTCCGAAATACGCCGCCATGGCGGGGAAACCGGGAAGATAGAAGTCGATGGCCAACGGGCCAAAGGCGCTCAAGGCACCAAGAATGAGAATGGTCTTGAAATTCATTGGGGGTCCAGACGTGTGCAAGGCAGCTGGTTAGTCTAACCGGCTTGCCTTGCCCATAACGCCGGACAGGGAAAAATTAATTCAGGACTTTTCAACCATCAGGCTGTGCCTGATACCCCTCTTCGCCGATCAGTTCGATGAGCCGCTCTGTGGATAACGCACTTTGCACACGCACTTGCGAACTGGCCAGGTCGACCTGTACCTCGGCGGACGGATCATCGTTCTTGATGACCAGAGTCACTGCACGGACACAATGCCCGCACGTCATGCCTTGTACCTTCAATAACTGCATGCCGATGCTCCTTGAGTGATGGATGCGAGGCATCTTCAACCTTGTCATCGTGGCAAGGTCAAGTTTCTGTTTTTCCTGCCGGGCTGGTATTAGTTGCAGGGCTGGGCCAAGCTTCGTCATCGACGTCTACAGCAGGAGTATCAGCCATGCGCTGGTCAGTATTGAGCCTCTTCGGCATTCTCGGTCTCTTGGCCGCTTCCCCCGGCGTTCAGGCCGCTCAGGACTACGGCATCCTGATTATTTCCCGAGAGCGCCTGGAAGTCGCGACTTCCTGCGAAATCGGCATCTATATTCAGGACCAGCTGGCCGGCCGTCTGTTTCAGGAAGACTCCGTATCCTTCAACCTGCCACCGGGCGAGGTTTCGGTGCGCCTGCGCAGGCTGCCAGGCAACGTGGTCGGCTGCGCAGCCGGAATGGAGGCCCAGAGCAGCACCAAGATCAGGCTGCGCGCCGGGGATATTCTCAAGTACCGCATCGCCACCGACCTGAACGGCATGTACCTGAAGAAAGCCGACCTGAACTATTGATTCGCGCTTGACCTTGCCCATGTGGCAAGGTTGACCCTTGCAGGCATCAAGCCTTCAGGGAGTGAAAAGATGCAAGAACCCACCACCTTCGACCTGCCGATCACCGGCATGACTTGCGCAAGCTGCGCAGGTCGGGTCGAGCGTGCCCTGGCCAAAGTGCCCGGGGTCACCAGTGTCACGGTCAACCTGGCCAGTGAACGCGCCCATGTACAAACCGGGAACGGAACCGACCCGCAGACGTTGATCGACGCCGTGAGCCAGGCAGGCTATGGCGCGACACTGCTGCAGAACGAGCAGGCCGATGCCGCCAGCAGGATCCGCCAACTGAACCGCGAACGCTGGGCCTTGGTACTGGCGCTGGTCCTGGCCTTGCCGCTGGTCATGCCCATGTTGCTGGGCCCTTTTGGCGTGCAGTGGATGTTGCCCGCCTGGGTGCAAGTCGCGCTGGCCACGCCGGTGCAATTCATCCTCGGCGCACGCTTTTACGTCGCAGCCTGGAAAGCGGTGCGGGCAGGCGCCGGAAACATGGACCTGCTGGTTGCCATCGGCACCAGTGCAGGATACGGCCTGAGCCTCTATCAATGGATCACCGCCACGCCCGGCAAGATGCCGCATCTGTATTTCGAGGCCTCGGCCGTGGTCATCGCGCTGGTGCTGCTGGGCAAATACCTGGAAAGCCGCGCCAAGCGCCAGACCGCCAGCGCTATCCGCGCCCTGGAAGCATTGCGTCCGGAGCGCGCACTGCAAGTGATCGACGGGCAGGAGCACGATGTCGCCATCAGCGCCTTGCGCCTCGATGATCTGGTGCTGGTCAAACCCGGTGAGCGCTTCCCGGTGGACGGGCAGGTCGTGGAAGGTCGCAGTCATGCCGATGAAGCCTTGATCAGTGGCGAGAGCCTGCCGGTGGCCAAACAGCCCGGCGACAACGTCACCGGCGGCGCCATCAACGGCGAAGGCAGGTTGCTGATCAGGACCACAGCCCTGGGCACCCAGACGGTACTGGCGCGCATCATCAAGCTGGTCGAGGACGCTCAGGCAGGCAAGGCGCCGATCCAGAGGCTGGTGGATAAAGTCAGCCAGGTGTTCGTGCCTGCCGTGCTGGTCATCGCGCTTTTTACCCTGACAGGCTGGATGCTGACCGGTGCCTCGCTGGAAGTCGCCTTGATCAATGCAGTGGCGGTGCTGGTCATCGCCTGCCCTTGCGCCCTTGGCCTGGCAACACCCGCCGCGATCATGGCCGGAACGGGCGTGGCGGCGCGCTACGGCATTCTGATCAAGGACGCCGAAGCACTGGAGCGCGCCCATGAAGTGGACGTCGTGGTGTTCGACAAGACCGGCACACTGACCTGCGGCACACCCCGTATCACCAACATGATTGCCGTGAAAGGCAACGAAGAACAGTTGCTGGAAAGGGCAGGCGCCCTGCAACGCGGCAGTGAGCATCCGCTGGCCAAGGCGGTGCTGGATGTGTGTCGTGAGTGGCAACTGAAGCTGGACAGCACCGAACACAGCCAGGCCCTCACCGGGCGCGGCATCGCCGGAGACGTCGAAGGGCATCAACTGGCCCTGGGCAACCGGCGTCTGCTGGAAGAAAACAACTTGCAGATGGGCGAACTGGCCGAGTCCGCCAGAACCTGGGAGGCCGAAGGCAGAACCCTGTCCTGGCTGATCGAACTGGGACCTCAACCGGTAGTGCTGGGCATGTTCGCGTTTGGCGACACCCTCAAGCCCGACGCGGAACAGGCCATGCAGCAACTGAGCGCACGAGGCATCAGTTGCCACTTGTTGACCGGCGACAATCCCGGCAGCGCCAGAGCGGTTGCAGAGGCGCTGGGTATCCGCAATGTACACGCTGAAGTGCTGCCCGACGAAAAAGCCTCGATCGTTGAAGTCCTGAAAAGGGACCATGTAGTGGCCATGGTCGGTGACGGCATCAACGATGCACCTGCCCTGGCGGCTGCCGATATTGGTATCGCCATGGGCGGCGGCACTGATGTGGCGATGCATGCCGCCGGGATCACCCTGATGCGCGGCGATCCGCGCCTGGTGCCCGCAGCACTGGAGATCAGCCGCAAGACCTACGCCAAGATCCGCCAGAACCTGTTCTGGGCCTTTGTCTACAACCTGATCGGTATTCCGCTCGCGGCCCTGGGTTATCTCAACCCGGTGCTGGCAGGAGCCGCCATGGCCTTGTCCAGTGTCAGCGTGGTGAGCAACGCGCTGCTGTTGAAGACCTGGAAACCGGATGACGTGGGAGACGCGCAATGAACATCGGTCAGGCGGCCAGCAAAAGCGGCTTGAGCGCAAAGATGATTCGCTACTACGAGTCCATCGGGCTGCTGCAGGCTGCCAGTCGCAGCGACAGCGGCTACCGGCTGTATCGCTCCGAAGACTTGCACACACTGGCGTTCATCAAGCGCTCGCGGGATCTGGGCTTTTCACTGGAAGAGGTCGGCAAGTTGCTGACGCTCTGGCAGGACCGTCAGCGTGCAAGTAGCGATGTGAAGGCGCTGGCTCATAAACACATCGCCGACCTGAATCAGAAGATCGAAGAACTGGCGAGCCTGCGCGATACTCTGCAGGAGCTGGTGGAACACTGCCACGGCGACGACCGCCCCGATTGCCCGATCCTCAGGGACCTGGCTTCGGGGGGTTGCTGCACCTGAACGATACAACCCTTCGCGAATGAATTCGCTCCTGCACGGCGCCGCAGGAGCGAAATCAAACTACTGCATCCAGGGCGGAGGCGGTTCTTCGTTGGGCTTGCCCGGTGGCGCATCGTCAGCGGCACGGGCGGCCTGACGACGGGCTTCATCCAGACGCGCCGCTTCGATCTCGCGCAGCACACCCCTGACGTCAGCCGCCTCCTCCTCATCCTCGAACTGGCCTGTGAGCACCGTAGACGGTGACAGCGTACCGGCTTCGTAATACGACCACATTTCCTTGGCGTAACGAGTCGCCTTGAGCTCAGGCGCAAAGCGGCCAAAGTAGGAAGCCATGTTGCCCACATCCCGCTCCAGCATGCTGAAGGCGTGGTTGTTGCCAGCCGCATCCACCGCCTGAGGCAAGTCGATGATAACCGGCCCGCTTGGCCCCAGCAGCACGTTGAACTCGGACAGGTCACCGTGCACCAGACCGGCACACAGCATCAGCACGATCTGCTCGATCAGGAAAGCGTGGTATTCCCGCGCCTGATCCGGCTCCAGCACCACATCGTTCAGACGTGGCGCTGCATCGCCGTACTCGTCGGCAACCAGCTCCATGAGCAGCACGCCTTCCAGAAAGTCGAAAGGCTTGGGAACCCTGACGCCGGCACTGGCCAGACGGAACAAGGCTGCCACTTCGGCGTTCTGCCATGCGTCTTCGGTTTCCTTGCGACCGAACTTGGACCCCTTGGCCATGGCCCGGGCCTGTCGGCTGTTGCGTACCTTGCGGCCTTCCTGATACTCGGCCGCCTGACGGAAACTGCGTTTGTTTGCCTCCTTGTAAACCTTGGCACACCGCAGCTCCTTGCCACAGCGCACCACATAAACAGCTGCCTCTTTCCCACTCATGAGAGGGCGCAGCACCTCGTCGACCAGACCGTCTTCGATCAGGGGTTCAATGCGTTTAGGAGTTTTCATCAGCTTTTATTGTGGGTCCTTTGTTGCCAGATACGCGATTGTTGCCGTTATACGGCAATCCTCCGCCAGCGAGTAGGGGTAATGGCCGTCGGGATTGAATAGTTTTCGTGGAAAACGGCCTCAACTCCTTGATTCAAGCACCTTTCGTGCCGAATGAGCGGTGAAAGATATTACGAATTCAAAAACTCTTGCTGTAGGAAAAAGCAGCAATCAGCCGCACTTTCACGCCGAAATCTACTTGAACAGTTCCCCAGGCGTGTAACCGAACAGCCCCTTGAAAGCCGCAATGAAGGCTGAAGTGGAGTCATAACCACATGCCAGGGCAGCGCTGGTCACGCTGTCACCCTCCTCCAGCGCGCTGAGCGATGACAGTAACCTCGCCCGCTGACGCCAACCTCGAAAGCTCAGGCCGGTTTCCCGCTGAAACAGGCGCATCAGGGTTTTCTCCGACATCCCGAGGCGTGCAGCCCAGTCATGCAGCGTGATCAACCGGGCAGGGTTCTCAATCAGTTCATTGCACAAGCCCAGTAACCTAGGGTGCCGGGGCAACGGCAGGGAAAACCCCACCTCCGGCAGTTGCGACAGCTGATCCAGCAGCACCTGCACCAGACGCGCCTCAGGGCTGTCATCTTCCGGGTAAGCCACGGGCAGCAGGCAGAAAGTCTTTATCAGCTCTCGGGCCAGCGGGGTCACTTCCAGCACCCGGCAACGCTCCGGTGCCCAACCGGAATCCTGGGTTCGCACATACAGGCTGCGCATCTCGGCCTGCATGGACGTCACCACCTGATGCTCCAGCCCCGCAGGAACCCACACACCCCACTGCGGCGGCGCGAAGAAACTGCCTTCTGCAGTGTGTACACCCAGGACGCCACTGATGGCGTAGGAAAACTGCACCCAGTCATGGCGATGAGGCGGCGTCCAGGACCCGGCGCTCAGGCTTTCGGCACGGGCATAAAGCGGGCGCGGCAAATCCTGCAAGACCGGTATGTGCCGCTCGCCCGTAGGAGGATGTGACGTGTTTTGTCCGTTACTCGGCATCTAATGGCCTTATGTCGCAAGACGGCTACAAGACAACAGAGTAGCCTGCGGACATTCACTTTTACAAAGAATGCACGAGCCTCTTATGCAAGCACTCAAACACCTCAAGCGCGTCGTGACCGACTGGTTCCTCTGTGGAATGGTCCTGGCGACGGTTCTGGCCTATTTCTTCCCGCACTTCGGCGCCACAGGCGGCGGCATGCATGCCGAATACGTCATCAATATCGGCGTGTTCGTGGTGTTCTTCCTGCATGGCGTCAATCTGTCCAGCGAGCAGATCAGGAACGGCCTCAAGAACTGGCGCCTGCACACCATGATCCAGGCCTTCACCTTTGTGGTGTTCCCGGCTCTCTGGCTGATCAGCAACACGCTGTTGAGCGCCTATGTCCCTGCCCTGCTGATGCTGGGTTTCTTCTACCTTTGCGCACTGCCCTCCACCATTTCTTCGTCGGTTGCCCTGACCGGCAGCGCAAAAGGCAACGTGCCTGCGGCGATTCTCAACGCCAGCCTGTCCAGCGTACTGGGGATTTTCATAACCCCATGGCTGGTCAGCCTGGTGGTGGGCACAGGTGCGGGCGGGATCGACCTGGGTTCGACCTTGCTGGACCTGTGCGGCATGTTGTTGCTGCCGCTGGTTCTCGGCCAATTGATTCGCCCGCTGGCAGGCAAGTTCTTTGCCCGGCACAAGAAGTACACCAACCTGATCGACAAGATCGTGATCCTGTTGCTGGTTTACGCCGCGTTCTGCAATTCGATGATTTCAGGCATGTGGCAAGCCCAGGGCAGCAGCGTGATTCTGACCGCCTTTATCGGCACCGCCGTGCTGTTGGCCGTGATCCTGTTCATGACGACCCGCACCGCACGCGCCCTTAAGTTCGATCATGGCGACCGCGTCGCAGCCGTGTTCTGCGCCACCAAGAAATCCCTGGCCGCCGGAGCGCCCATGGCAGCACTGATCTTCGGCGCCAACCCGGGCCTGGGCCTGATCCTGCTGCCGATCATGATCTACCACCCCATGCAGTTGATCGTCTGCTCGGTCATGGCCGAGAACTACGCCAACCGCCACAACCAGCAACTGTCCGCCGAAGCCCTGGAAGAAGCACGGGCAGCCTGACCCAAACAAAAACGCGGCGTCGGCCAAAGCCGACACCGCGTTTCACATGAAGCTCACTACTTGAAGCTTAAAGCTTGCCGCTTACCGCTTGAAGCTCACGCCTTCTCGCCCGTCGTCTGCTCAGCCAACGCCACAGCCCGGAACATCGCACGGCGCTTGTTGATGGTTTCTTCCCACTCAAGGGCCGGCACCGAGTCGGCAACGATACCGCCGCCCGCCTGCACATGCAGTTCACCGTCTTTGATGACTGCGGTACGGATGGCAATCGCAGTGTCCATATTGCCGTTCCAGGCCATGTAACCCACCGCACCGCCATAGACGCCACGCTTCACGGGCTCCAGCTCGTCGATGATTTCCATGGCGCGGATCTTCGGCGCACCGGACAAGGTGCCTGCCGGCAGAATGGCGCGCAGGGCGTCCATGGCCGTCAGCCCGCTTTTCAGCTGGCCGGTGACGTTGGAAACGATGTGCATCACGTTGGAGTAACGCTCGATGACCATCTTCTCGGTCAGCTTGACCGAACCGATTTCCGAAACACGGCCCGTGTCGTTACGACCGAGATCGATAAGCATCAGGTGCTCGGCGATTTCCTTGTCGTCGGACAGCAGGTCTTCTTCCAAGGCGCGATCGGCCTCTTCGGTGGCACCACGCGGGCGTGTACCGGCAATCGGGCGAACGGTGACCAGATTGTCCTCGACCCGCACCAGCACTTCCGGCGAACTACCGACCACATGGAAATCGCCGAAGTTGAAGAAATACATGTAGGGCGTCGGGTTGAAGCAGCGCAGCGCCCGGTACAGATCGATAGGTGCCGCCTTGAAATCGATGGACATGCGCTGCGACGGCACGACCTGCATTACATCCCCGGCGAGGATGTATTGCTTGATGGTGTCGACTGCCTTTTCGTAATCGTTCTGGGTGAAGCTGGAACGGAACACAGGCTCTGCAGCAGGCGGTCTGTCCAGTTCCAGGCCACGGCGTGGCGTGATGGGCTGACGGAGTTTTTCCATCAGTTCATCAAGGCGCGCACGTCCGCTTTCATATGCGTCCTGTTGGGCCGGATCGATCAATACGATGGCGTGCATCTTGCCCGCCAGGTTATCGAATACCACGACCGCATCGGAAACCATCAGCAGGATATCCGGCACACCCAGCGGGTCCGGATTCGGGCAGTTGGCCAGACGCTTTTCGACATAACGCACACAGTCATAGCCGAAGTAACCCACCAGACCACCGTTGAAGCGTGGCAGACCGGCAATGGTCGGGACGTTGTAACGCGCCTTGAACTCTTCGACGAAGGCCAGCGGATCTTCGACGTCATGGCTTTCGACTTCCACATCTTCGTGGGTCACGCTGACATGGTGACCATGAACGCGCATCACGGTGCTGCAAGGCAGGCCAATGATAGAGTAGCGCCCCCACTTCTCGCCGCCCTGCACCGACTCCAGCAGGTAAGAGTTCGGCTGGTCGGCCAGTTTCAGGTAGATCGACAGCGGGGTGTCGAAGTCAGCCAGGGTTTCGTGGGCAAGCGGGATGCGGTTATAGCCAGCAGCAGCCAAACGCAGGAATTCTTCACGGTTCATGAGCAGCCTCGTGGTTTGAGGGTAAAACGGTCAGGTAGGCAAACGTGCCGCGCAAGCGGCCGGAATCAAGTCAGGCGCGCCAACGCCAACGGGCCAGGGCCTTGATGACTTTCATCCAGAGTTTGCGAGTGACCACCACGATGGAATCTCTAAGGGAGGGACGTTGAATATCGGGCAACAGTATCTCAGCGTCCTGATCCAGGCAACCGGGAATCAGCTTGCGCAGATCATCGATCACCAGCGAAGGGGATTCTTCAGCGATGGGCCGGCCATGGTTGTAGCCATAGGTCAGCCCGACACAGGCCACGCCAGCCGCCTTCGCCGCCTGCACATCGGAGCGAGAGTCGCCGACGAACAGTGACTGGGAGGCAGGAATACCGGTCATTTTCATCACGAAGAACAGAGCCGCAGGGTCTGGCTTTTTCTGTGGCATGGTGTCGCCGCCAATGATCCAGCGAAAGAAACGTCCCAGTTTCATTTCATCCAGCAACGGAGCGACGAAGCGCTCCGGCTTGTTGGTGATGAGGGCCATTTCGACGCCCATCTTCTGCAACCACTTCAGGGTTTCACGAACGCCGGGGTAGACCACGGTGAATTCGTGTTTTTCGGCATAAGCCTGCATGAAGATTTCCAGCGCCTGCTCGGCCAGGGCGTCATCGACACCGCTGTGATCAATGTCATTGGCCAGCGCCCGACGCACCAGTACCGGTGCGCCATTGCCGATCCATTGCCGAACCGACTCAAGGCCCGCTGGCGGGCGACCGAGTTCGAGCAGCATCTTGTCAACGGCCACGGCCAGATCAGGCCCGGAATCCACGAGGGTCCCGTCCAGATCGAACATGATCAGCCTGGGCAACTTGCCCGCAAACAACTGCTCGAAGCCGCTCATGCGCGGGCGGACGCCAGTTCGTTGCGCATTTTCTCGATCACTTCTTTGTAGTCGGGGGCATTGAAGATAGCCGAGCCGGCCACAAAAGTATCCGCGCCCGCAGCCGCGATCTCACGGATGTTCGCGACGTTGACGCCACCATCGATTTCCAGACGGATGTCACGCCCCGAAGCATCGATCAAGGCACGCGCTTCGCGCAGTTTGTTCAGCGTACCGGGAATGAACTTCTGACCGCCGAAGCCCGGGTTGACGCTCATGAGCAGGATCATGTCGACCTTGTCCATGACGTATTCCAGCAGGTTCAGGGGCGTCGCCGGGTTGAACACCAGACCTGCCTTGCAGCCGCCCTCGCGGATCAGTTGCAGAGAACGATCGATATGCTGGGTCGCTTCAGGGTGAAAGGTGATGTAGGTGGCACCGGCTTCGATGAAATCGCCGATGATGCGATCCACCGGGCTGACCATCAGATGCACATCAATGGGTGCAGTGACGCCATACTTGCGCAGCGCGCTGCACACCATCGGACCGATGGTCAGGTTAGGGACATAGTGATTGTCCATGACATCGAAGTGAACGAAGTCGGCACCCGCGGCCAGTACAGAGTCAACGTCCTCACCCAGACGGGCGAAGTCAGCGGAAAGGATCGATGGGGCAATAACGAAGGGCTGCATGGCGCACCTGTTTGAGCAGAATCACGGTGGCGCGCATTGTACTCCAAGAGATCGGGATATGCCTTGGGGGATGAAATATCTGGTTTTTCGCGAATGAATTCGCTCGTAATGGAGCGAATTCATTCGCGAAGAGGCTACTCCACCTGCGTACGCAGCTTTTCGCTGCGTCCACGCAGCCACTCCAGCACCAGCAGCAACGCCACCGAGAAGGCGATCAGCAAGGTCGCGGCGGCGGCGATGGTCGGGCTGAGGTTTTCGCGGATGCCGCTGAACATCTGGCGCGGCAGGGTCGCTTGTTCGGGGCCGGCGAGGAACAGGGTGACCACCACTTCATCGAACGAGGTCGCAAAGGCGAACAGCGCACCGGAGATGACACCGGGTGCGATCAACGGCAGGGTCACCCGACGGAACGCCGTCAGCGGCGAAGCGCCGAGGTTAGCGGCGGCGCGTACCAGGTTGTGGTTGAAGCCCTGCAAGGTGGCCGACACGGTGATGATCACGAACGGCACGCCCAATACCGCATGCACCAGGATTAGCGAGGTGTAGCTGTTGCCCAGCCCCAGCGGTGCGAAGAACAGGTAGCTGGCGACACCGACAATCACCATCGGCACCACCATCGGCGAGATCACCAGCGCCATGACCAGCGGCTTGCCGGGGAAGTCGCCACGGGTCAGGCCGATAGCGGCCAGTGTGCCGAAAATCATTGCCAGCAGCGTGGAAGCCGGTGCAACGATCATGCTGTTCTTCAGCGAGCGCATCCACTCGGCAGAAGCGAAGAAGTCCTGATACCACTGCAATGAAAAGCCTTGCAGCGGATAGACCAGAAAGCTGCCCGAGTTGAACGACAGCGGCACGATGACCAGCACCGGCAACACCAGAAACAGCAGCACCAGCGCGCAGATGATACGCAGTGCGTAATACCAGATGCGCTCGATGGGCGACGAATACGAATTCAGCATGATGATTCCCCTCAGCTCAAGCGCAGGCGGCTGGCGCCGACCAACCAGCTATAGATCAGATACAGCACGACGGTTGCCAACAGCAGCAGGCCGCCCAGCGCTGTCGCCATGCCCCAGTTGATGCTGGTGTTGGTGTAGAAGGCCACGAAATAGCTGACCATCTGGTCGTTCGGGCTACCCAGCAATGCCGGAGTGATGTAGTAGCCGATCGACAGGATGAAGACCAGCAGGCAGCCAGCACCGATACCGGCATAGGTCTGCGGGAAGTACACGCGCCAGAAGCTGGTGAACGGGTGGCAGCCCAGGGAAATGGCCGCACGCATGTAGGTCGGGGAGATGTTCTTCATCACGCTGTAGATCGGCAGAATCATGAACGGCAACATGATGTGCACCATCGCGATGTAGACGCCGACCCGGTTGAAGACCAGTTCGATGGGCTTGTCGATGATGCCCATGGCCATCAAGGCACCATTGATCAGGCCACTCGATTGCAGCAACACGATCCAGGCCGCGACCCGTACCAGAATCGAGGTCCAGAACGGCAGCAGAACCAGAATCATCAGCAGGTTGCTCTGCCGCGCAGGCAGGCTGGCCAGCAGGTAGGCCAGCGGATACGCCAGCACCAGGCAGATGGAGGTGATGACCAGTCCCATCCAGAATGTGCGGGTGAAGATATCCAGGTAAATGGCCTGGTCAGGAGTCGCAGCGGCCACTTCACCGACATCGTCGATGCGATGGTCAACAGCGGCCAGCAGGTAATAAGGGGTGACGCTACTGGTATTGCGACGAATCGCCTGCCAATAGGCGGGGTCGCCCCAACGCTCGTCCAGCGCTTCCAGTGCATCCTTGTAAGAGGCCGGCTCGGTCTTGAAGGGCAAAGCACGAGCGGTCTTGCTCAGCAGGCTGCGATAGCCGGCCAGCTCCATGTTCAGACGCTTGGACAGATCGCCCAGGGTCGAATTCTTGCGGGTTTCAGCCAGGTCAAGGCTCAGCGCCTTGTAGACCGATTCGGGAGGAAGACCTTTGCCGTCCCATTTCTCGACTTCAATCACGGTGCTCGGCAGTGCTGAAACGACTTCCGGGTTGCTGACGCTCTTGTAGAGCAGCGCAGCGATGGGCACCAGAAAGACCAGCAGCAGAAAGATGACCAACGGAGCGATCAGAGCCTGTGCTTTCCAGCGGTTGACCCGCTCGGCGCGAGCCAGGCGTTGCTTCAGGTTGGGGCTGGCGCCTTCAGTCAGGGGCACGGCGGTGGCCATATCGAACTCCGAAATCTACTAACGAGGGGAGCGTTTCCTGAACCGGAAACGCTCCTGGATCTAACTCAGGTTGACGCGATTACTTGGCTGCCCAAGCGGTGAAGCGCTGTTCCAGCGACTCGCCATTGTCAGTCCAGAACGTCACGTCCATCTGCACCTGGTCCTTGATGTTTTCAGGAGTGGTCGGCATGTTCTGCAGGGTTTCCTTGTCCAGCAAAGCGACCGCCTGGGTATTGGCCGGGCCGTAGGCGATGTTCTGCGAATAGGTCTTCTGCTGCTCCGGGCTCAGGATGTAAGCGATGAACTTCTTCGCCGCTTCAGCGTTTTTCGACCCCTTCGGAATGGCCCATGCGTCGAAGTCATACACGCCGCCGGTCCAGACCACTTTCAGGTTGCTTTCTTTCTGCACGGCAGCGATACGACCGTTGTAGGCCGAGCTCATGACCACGTCGCCGGAAGCGAGGTACTGAGGCGGCTGAGCGCCCGCTTCCCACCATTGAATGTTTGGCTTGAGTTCATCGAGCTTCTTGAAGGCGCGGTCCTGACCGTCCTTGCTGGCCAGCACCTTGTAGACGTCCTTCGGCGCTACGCCGTCGGCCATCAGAGCGAACTCCAGGGTGTACTTGGCACCCTTGCGCAGACCGCGCTTGCCCGGGAATTTCTTGGTGTCCCAGAAATCGACCCAACTGGTCGGAGCGGTGCTGACCTTGTCGGCGTTGTAAGCCAACACGGTGGACCATACGAAGAAACCAGCGCCGCAAGTGGTCAGCGCGCCCGGCACGAAGTTCTCGGCCTTGCCGAACAGCGCAGGGTCCAGCTCTTCAAACATGTCTTCGTCACAACCGCGGGACAGCTCAGGCGATTCGACTTCTACCAGATCCCAGGAAACGCTCTTGGTGTCGACCATGGTCTTGATCTTGGCCATTTCACCGTTGTACTCGCCAGCGATGATCTTGCCGTTGCCTGCTTTCTCCCAAGGGGCATAGAAAGCCTTTTCCTGAGCAGCCTTGTTGGCGCCGCCGAAAGAGATAACGGTCAGATCAGCGGCCATGGCTTGGGACGCGCACATCATGCCCAACGTGATAGCGGTGAACTTCAATGATTTCAGCATTTATTCTTTTCTCCACGAGCAGTGTTGGTAAGCGATTGGGACGGGCGATCGTTCGCCTCTGTTGTTGCTTTTATCGATAGATCAATGCACTTGCTGCAAGGGATCGAGCGCGCGAGCGTGCTCGACTTGCCATCCAAGGGGCACGACATCGCCAACGCTCAAGGCCGCATCCAGTTCGGCGATAGGCTGCTTGACGAAAAAGTCGGTCTTGCCTGCCACCTCCAGACGCACACGAACGTGGTCGCCCAGATAGATGAACTCGGCAACACGGCCCGAGAAACGGTTTACACAACTTTCGCTACGGCCATTGAGGCTGATGCGTTCCGGACGGATCGAGAGGGTGACCGGCTCGCCGGCCTGGCCGACATTGATTGCCAGTGCCTCGACCTTCTCTCCCCGTTCCAGCTCGACGACGCAGCGGTCACCGGTCTGGCTGACCAAGCGCCCGTTGAGACGGTTGTTCTCGCCAATGAAGTTGGCGACGAAGGTGTTCTTGGGTTCTTCATAAAGGGTACGCGGCGGGGCGATCTGCTGGATCTCGCCCTGATGGAACACGGCAACGCGATCGGACATGGTCAGGGCTTCGCCCTGGTCGTGGGTCACGTAGACCACGGTCACGCCCAGACGCTGGTGCAGATGTTTGATCTCCATCTGCATGTGTTCGCGCAGTTGCTTGTCGAGTGCGCCGAGGGGTTCGTCCATCAGCACCAGTTGCGGCTCGAAAACCAGCGCGCGGGCCAAGGCCACACGCTGCTGCTGACCACCGGACAACTGCGCCGGGTAGCGATGCGCGAAGGCATCCAGTTGAACCATGCCCAGTGCGCGCTTGACCTTGTCGCCGATCTCGCTCTTGCTCATGCCGCGCACCGACAGCGGGAACGCCAGGTTCTCGGCGACCGTCATGTGCGGGAACAGTGCGTAGTTCTGGAACACCATGCCAATGTCGCGCTTGTGGGGCGGCACGTTGTTAATGGCGCGGCCACCCAGCAGGATTTCGCCCGCGGTCGGCGTCTCGAAACCGGCCAGCATCATCAGACTGGTGGTCTTGCCGGAGCCCGATGGCCCGAGCAGGGTGAGGAATTCGCCTTTGCGAATGTCCAGGTTAAGGTCTTTGACGATGAGTGCTTCGCCGTCGTAGCTCTTCTGCACACCACGAAAGCTGACCAGAACATCATTTGCCCCAGCGCTTGAATCGACGTCGCTCATTACCCACACCTTTGTTTTGTCTGCGTGGGATCAAGACTAGAACAGCGCACATACCGCGCAAATCGGGGGCCAGGAGAGATTTGCCTAAGCAGGCTGGAAGCCCCGGTGTAGGGATTGCCCTACACGGATGGCGGGATTGGATAAGTGGCAATCAAGCACTTTTGTACGCAGAAAACCCCGTAGGACCGAATTCATTCGGGAAAGCGCCCTACCTGACACTACAGTGCAGCCTTCTTTCGCGAATGAATTCGCTCCTACGGTGTCGTTTTCAGGATCAGAGCAGCTTGTGCTCCATAGCATATTTCACCAGGTCCGCCAGCGAGTGGAGGTTCATCTTCTGCATCAGGCGCGCCTTGTGGGTGCTGATGGTCTTGCTGCTCAGGGCCAGTTGCTGAGCGATGTCATTGACGTTGGCGCCCTGAGCCAGACGCTCGAACACCGAAAACTCGCGCTCCGACAGTAACGAGTGCAACGGGCGACTGTCGGTCAGACCGACCTCGAATACCATGCGGTCCGCCAGATCCGGGTCGATATAACGCCCTCCGGCCGCCACCCGACGAATGGCTGTCAGCAACAGGGCCGGATCGCTGTCCTTGGTCGCATATCCCGCCGCGCCGACTTTCAATGCACGGGCAGCCATCTGCGCTTCGTCATGCATCGACAACACCAGAATCACCGGCGGATTATTCAACGCCCGAATCCGGGGAATCGCCTCCAGGCCGTTGACGCCCGGCATGGAGATATCCAGCAGCACCACTTCGCAGGGCACATGCCGCAGGGTTTCAAGCAACTGCTCGCCATTACTGGCCTCGCCCACCACAAGCAGATCCTTCGCCAGGCCGATAAGCTGCTTGATGCCCTCACGCACAATGGTGTGGTCTTCAGCTACCAGTACACGAATCACTTTTCTCGCTCCTGCCCAACGGGGTCCAACGGGATATATGCGCGCAAGGTTGTGCCCTCACCGACCTCGCTGTCCAGCTCCAATCTGCCACCCAGCATCAGGACACGCTCGCGCATCCCCACCAGACCGAAGGAGACAGCACGGCCAGACTGCATCACAAAGCCCTGGCCATCATCAGCAATGGTCATGCACATCACCTCGTCGTCCAGCGTCAGGCTGACTTCCACGGTATGCGCCTGGGCGTGGCGCATGACATTGGTCAGCGCCTCCTGAAGAATGCGAAACATGCCGGTGGCCCTGGCATCGCTGAGCGGCGGCAGGTTGTCCGGCACCTGCACCAGACACGGAATCTGTGTGCGAGCCTCGAAGCGTCGGGCCTGCCATTCGATAGCCGAAGCAATGCCGGCATCGAGGATCGGTGGGCGCAACGCCGTGGCGACATCGCGTACCAACTGAAAGAGTTGAGCGATGAGACGCTTCATGCTGTTCAGCCGCTCGCTCAGACCCGGGTCAAGGTCGGCATAGGCCAGTTCGCACATGGAGGTTTCCAGCTTCAGCACCGTCAGCATCTGGCCCAGTTCGTCGTGCACTTCACGAGCAATGCGGGCCTTTTCCTCTTCACGCACGCTTTCCAGATGTGCCGACAATTCGCGCAACTGGTCGTGGGCGCGACGTCGCTCACTGACGTCACTGAGGAACACCACCAGATATTCTGCCTCGCGAAAGCGTAGAAAACTCAGGGACACGCCCGCAGGCAACACACTGCCATCGGCGCGGATGCAATTAGTCTCGAACACTTGCGGACTGTCTTCCATGGAGCGGGCGTTCTTCCACAGGCTCAGCCAGCGATCCATGTGCAGGCCGGGCTCGAAATCGATCAGCGGCCGGTCCACCACTGCGCCCGACGCATAACCGAGCATGGATTCTGCCGCATGATTGGCATAGCGCACCCGGCTGTCCCAGTTGACCCAGAGAATACCCACCGTGCTCTGATCGATGGAGAACTGCGCGAGGTGAAGCCCTTCCTCACCTTCCACACGTCGGGCAATGTCTTCCCGCGCCTCGACCAGCTCCTGCTCCAGTGCCTGCTGCTGACGGCGCTGCCAGACCACAATCGCGAAGCAGGCCAGCAACATCACCAGCAACAAGAGGCAGAGGTTCTGCCACAGTCCGGGCGACTCGCTGAAACGCGACGACTTGAGCGGCATCCAGCGTGTATGCAGTTGATCCAGCTCTTTCGCTGGAATCGCATGCAAGGCTTCACTGACGATGGCGGCCAGTTGCGGCGTGTCCCGGCGTGTCGCCACCCGCAGCAGTTGCGGCAACCCGATATCGCCCACCACAGCCAGCCCGGCAAACTCCGGCTCGCGGAACAGGCGACTGAGTTGCGCCTCGTCCACCACGGCATAGCGCGCCTGCTGACTCAACAACAATTGCAGGGCCTGGCGCTCCAGAGGCACACCTTGCAGATTCAGATGGGGGTAATTGCTGCGCAGGTAATCGGCGGTCGGACTCGGCATGCGCACGACCACTCGCGAACGCTCATCGACTTTTTCCAGATCCACTGCCGAGCTGCCATCGCGCTCCCCGATCACCAGTTGCGAAACCCGCAGGTAAGGATCGGAAAACATCCAGGTGCGCAGCCCGGAAGGGGTTTGCATCAGGCCGGGAGCAAGGTCTACCTGCCCCGCCGCCGCAGCCTTTTCCAGTGCGGCCTGATCGGGAAAGTTGCGCCACAGCAACTCAACTCGCAGAGCCGCCGCCAGCGCATTCATCAAGTCGACGTTGGCACCGGAAAGCTGCTGCAGACGCTGATCAAACTGTGCATAAGGCGCGTGCATCACCAGACCGACCCGCAACGGACCATGCTGGTCCAGCCAGGTGCGCTGCTCCTGGCTGAGCAATGCCTGCGCAACAGGCTCTGATTCATCAGCCCATGCATCCGGCACCCGAGCCATCAAGAGCAGGGCCAGGCAGCCGATAAAACCAATGCGCAGAAGAGCACTCATGTCGTTCTCTTGTGTTTTCGTTTGGCGGCCATGCACCGTCCCGGGACCTGACAAATACCGATCAACGCATTAGGCTGCCAGAATAGTTTCTGGCCTGGAATATTCGATGTCCCATACCTTTCGCACAACGCTTCCTGCATTGCTCCTGTCGCTGATATTACCTTGTGCGCTGCCGGTGGTGGCTGCCGATCCTGCACCGGCCAAGGATGCCGCCTCCGCCGAAGCCCCTGTGGAACGCGCCCCGCTGCTGACCCGGGCTCAGGAAGATGCAATCGCCCTCGAGCGTCAACTGCCGCCTCAGGACCTGCAGCAACTGCAAGCCGGTGACGAAAGCTTCCTGGCACTCTGGAAACCCGCCAACAGTGCCGACCCGAAAGGCGCGGTCATTCTTCTGCCCGGTGCGGGCGAGTCGGCGGACTGGCCGGATGTCGTCGGCCCGTTGCGTCGCAAGTTTCCGGACACCGGCTGGGCCACACTGAGCATCACCCTGCCGGATGTGCAGGACGAAGCCCTGATGCCACGCGAACCGGATGCGCCTGCCGCTGAAGAAAAGCCCAAGGACGCGTCAAAGGATGATACCGCCAAGGCAGCCGACACCACGGCGCAGGCAGGTGACGAGGTTGCAAAAGCCGCAAAGGCCGAGGAACGCGCCAAGGCTGAAGCCGAACACATCTTTGCCCGCATCGAAAGCGCGATCAATTTTGCCCAGCAGAACAAGGCACGCAGCATTGTGCTGATCGGCCATAGCAGCGGTGCCTATTGGGCAGCACGCTTCCTGAACGAGCGGCAATCTCCGCTGGTGCAGAAGTTCGCGATGGTGGCGGCCCGTGAGCCGGTCAATACCAAGCCTTCGCTGCTGGAGCTGGTACCGACGCTGAAAATGAAAACCGCAGATTTCATCTACAAGAACCAGTCACCACAGGCGGCCAGTTCTCGCCTGCAAGTCAGCAAACGCGCCAAGGGGGCGGGCTTTACTCAGGTTGCACTGATCAACATTGTGGGGAATGAAGAGGCCGAGCAGGAACAGATCTTTCGCCGTATCCGGGGTTGGGTAGAAGCGGAATAACGGCTTTCGCAAATGAATTCGCTCCTACGCGATCACCGTGGGGGCGAATTCATTCGCGAACAACCACTCACACTCAACGAAACCCGCGACGCGCCTTGATCACTCTATAGGCACTGTGCAATTCGCTGGTCTTTTCGGTGGCAACACGCACTTGCAATGTGTTGGCACCGCCTCCCGCGATCTTGTCCGGATGATGTCGACTGAGCAGACGACGATAGGCGCGCTTGATGCTCGCCGGGTCGGTATCGGCCTGCACTCCCAGCAGTGACAGCGCCCCGCTGTATTCGTCCGAACTGCTGACGGACGGCCTTTTCATCGGGTCGTGCTCGGCAGCCAGCGCCTCGATTTTCAGCTCTGACCAGCCCAGCCACATTCCCCAGGCTCCGATCAGCTCACGCTCGATACGGGTGACCTTGCCGTCGGCCCAGGCCATGCGCCAGCAAGCCCGCAACAGGCCTTCAGCCATGCCTGGCTGGCCACGCAGACGACGCAAATAACCGCGCAATCCGTCAGCGCCGTCCTTACCGCGATTGAAAGCGGCAATGGCAAGACGCTGTGCAGCCTCATCCATGTTCAAGCGACGCATTTCCGCCTGAGCCTGATGGATATGGCTGGCCATGACACGGCCGCCACTTTTGGCCAGACGCCCCAGCAGCACGAACAGCAGATCTTCGTCACGTACCGCCGAACGGCCACCCAGGCGCTCACGCAGATGCGCCCAGGTGTGCAGTTGCAGCCGACGATCCAGAGCCTGTCCCAGCAACGCACCTAACATCGCGCCCGGAATATCGGCAATGGCATATCCGGCTCCGGCGCCGAGCAGCGTGCCAGGCCACAGCATCTAGCGGGTCCCCGACAGCAATCGCTCGACTTCGCCAAGACGCTCATGAGTACCGACGTCAATCCAGATCCCTCGGAAATGCTCACCTGTCACCTGCCCCTGAGCCATCGCCTGACGCAACAACGGAGCCAGCTTGAAGGCACCGGCTTCGCAGCCAGCGAACAGGCGCGGATGCAGGATAGCAATACCGCTGTAGGTCAGGCGCGGTACGTCTTCTGCAGAAGACTCCTGCAGCAGGCCGTCGACAAGAGCGAAATCGCCAGTCGGATGGTGCGCGGGGTTATCAATCATCACCAGATGGGCAAGCCCGGTCAGGGGCGTGCGCAGCCCGGCAAAGGTGTAATCGGTCCAGATATCGCCGTTGACCACAACAAAGGGCTCATCCCCCAGCAGTGGCAGTGCGCGAAAGATACCGCCACCGGTTTCCAGTGGCTCGCCTTCGGGGGAGTAGCGAATGTTCACGCCCCAACGCTGGCCATCCCCAAGATAGTCTTCGATCTGTTGCCCCAGCCAGGCATGGTTGATGACCAGGTCGTGAAACCCGGCCTCCTTCAATGCCTTGAGATGGTATTCGATCAAGGGAACACCACCGGCACGCACCAGAGGTTTTGGTGTGTGCAAGGTCAACGGTCGCATCCGCTCGCCTTTACCGGCGGCGAGAATCATCGCTTTCATGCAAGCCTCTTCAACACAATCGATCCTTCTTCAAAAAAATCACACCTCACGCCGATGGCCGCAGGCTGGTGAGCAGTTGTCCCAGTTCTGCCAGCTCCGGACGTCGCGACACAACGGCCTCTATATATGAGAAGAAGCGCGGAACATCACCCAGATAGCGCGGTTTGCCATCACGATGGCAGATGCGGGCAAAAATCCCGATGACCTTCAAGTGACGCTGCACCCCCATCAGATCACTGGCCCGCGAAAACGTGGCGAAGTCTTCATGAACCTCAATACCCAGGGCTCGCGCCTTGTTCCAGTAAGTGTTCAGCCAACCGGCAACGCGCTCTTCAGGCCAGCTCAGGAACGCATCCTTGAACAGGCAGGTAATGTCATAAGTGACCGGCCCGTATACCGCATCCTGGAAATCCAGCACGCCCGGATTCGGTTCACTGATCATCAGGTTACGCGGCATATAGTCACGATGAACCAGCACTTTGGGCTGTGCCAGAGCACTTTCGATCAACAGGTCGCTGACATGTTGCCAACTGGCCAGTTGCGCGGAGTCCATTTCAATCCCCAGGTGACGCTTTACATACCACTCGGGGAAAAGCTCCAGTTCACGACGCAACAAGGCCACGTCATAGCTGGGCAACGGTGCATCCATCGGCAGTTGCTGATAAGTCAGCAGCGCTTCGATGGCATCGGCAAACAATGCATCGGCGTTGTCCGCATCGATGACGTCCAGATACGTCTGACGCCCCAGATCGCTGAGCAGCAAAAAGCCCTGCGTCAGGTCTTCGGCATGAATTTTCGGAACATTAATGCCCGAGCTGGCCAATAAATGAGCAATGTCCACGAAAGGTTTGCAGTTTTCCTGCGGTGGAGGCGCATCCATGACAATAAAAGTTTTATCGCCGCCTTCCCAGCGGAAATAGCGACGGAAACTTGCGTCGCTACTGGCCGCAGTCAACGTGGCCGGGGGTACGGCGCCCCATTTCTGTCTGGCAAAGAGCGCTGGCAACTGCTCATCGAGCCAAACTTTCAGGGATTGAAGGCGTATATCTTGGTCTGACATTACAAGGGTCTCCGACGGCGCTAGCCGTCAAGCGGGTCATGCTTTATTATCCGGGATCTTTTTCAGCCCATCGAGAGGCGTGCGGCCCCCCCGCGGGCAGATGGCGCGCAGGAAGCCCGGACTAATAAGATGGCATTGAAATCCCCCGCGTTTCGTAAAAAATTTCCGTTGCTCGTAACCGGCAGTCTGCTGGCGATGCAACCCCTGGCCACTCAGTTCGTGGTTGCCGCGGAACAGTATGACTGCTCAGTCTCTGCTTCGGGTGCCTGGAACTGTGCGCCGAAATCGAATACGGCTGCTGTAGCGCTGCCTCCACGTCCCGTGCACAGCGCGACCGAGGTCAGCTCCAACGGCACAGTGATTTCGCAAGGCACCACGGCCGGCACGACTGTCGACACGACCAAACTGGTCAGCGAAGCCAAGGGTAAAGGTCTGGCGTCGCGTAGTGCTGACTACAGCCACCTTGACTGGGTTCCCCGTGAAAAGCTCACGGCTGCGCAATTGGCCGAAACCGGTCCTTATTGCTCGGGAGCCTATGTCGAGCCGATCCGTCCAGGCATGGATGACAAGACCCCCAAGAGCGACGCTCCCCTGTTCGTCGGTGCCAAGGCATCGCGCTACGAGCAGGAGAAGCAGATTGCGACTCTGGCTGGCGATGTCGTCCTGCGTCAGGGCAGCATGCAGGCCCAGGCTCAGGAAGCCGCTCTGTACCAGGCCGAGAACCGTGGCGAACTCAACGGCGATGTCCGCTTGCGCGACAACGGTGCCCTGATCGTCGGCGACCGTGCCGAACTGCAACTCGACACCGGCGAAGCCCAGGTCGACAACGCGGAATACGTCCTGCACAAGTCGAACATTCGCGGTAACGCGCGCTACGCAAAGCGTGCAGAGAACGCGATCATCCGCCTCAAGGACGGTACCTATACCTCCTGCGAACCGGGCAGCAACGCCTGGACGCTCAAGGGCAACAACATCACGCTGAACCCGGCCACCGGTTTCGGCACCGCGACCAACGTCACGCTGCGGGTCAAGGACATACCGGTACTCTACACGCCGTATATCTACTTCCCGATCGACGACCGTCGCCAGTCCGGCTTCCTGCCGCCGACCATTGCTGCAGGTGGCGACAACGGCTTCACCCTGGTCACGCCTTACTACTTCAACCTGGCGCCCAACTACGACGCCACGTTGTATCCACGCTACATGGCCGACCGCGGCATGTTGATGGAAGGTGAGTTCCGCTATCTCACCAAGAGCAGCGAAGGCCAGTTCGGCGGCGCTTACCTCAACGACGAAGATGACGAGCGCAGACTGCAGTCCGAGTACGAGAAAAAACGCTGGATGCTCAACTGGCAGCATACCGGTGGTCTTGACTCCCGCTGGCTGACCAAGGTCGATTACACCGACATCAGCGACCCGTACTACTTCCAGGATCTGGATACCGACCAGATCGGCGTGAACACACCTGAGTTCCTCAACCAGCAAGGGTCCTTGACCTATCGCGGTGACAGCTACAGGGCAATGCTCAACGTCCATGCCTACAAACTGGCATCGATCGCCAACATCACACCGTATGACCGTGTGCCACAACTCACGCTCAACGGCACGCTGCCATACAACCCTGCCGGCCTGCGTTTCGATTATGAAACCGAAGCCGTGCGTTTCGAGCGCGACCTGCAGAGCGGCACCTACTTCGACAAGGACGGCAACCCGGAAGCTCGCCTGGACACAAACGTAGGCGGTCTGGCTCGCGCCAACGGTGATCGTCTGAACCTGGCTCCGTCGGTCAGCCTGCCGATGAACTGGACCTATGGTTTCCTGACGCCCAAGCTGAAGTATGTCTACACCCAGTACGACCTGGATCTGGACAGCCGCGGCAGAGCCGCCGTGCCTGACTTTGAAAGCAAACAGACCCGCAGCCTGCCTATCGTGAGCGTCGACAGCGGCCTGTACTTCGACCGCAATACCCAGTGGTTCGGCAAGGATTATCGCCAGACGCTGGAACCGCGCATGTTCTACCTGTACGTGCCGGAAGAGAACCAGGATGACATTCCGGTTTTCGACACGAGCGAAAGCACGTTCAACTACTCGTCCCTGTTCCGCGACAACCGCTTTACCGGTTACGACCGTATCGGCGACGAGAACAAGCTTTCCTTCGGTGTCACCAACCGCTGGATCGAAGAGAACGGCTTTGAGCGTCAGCGCTTCAGCATCGGTCAGGCGGTGTACTTCAGGGATCGCAAGGTGCAACTGCCAGGTATCACCTTTGCCGACCGCGACGATGCCAAGGCCAAGGTTTCGCCTTATGCGCTGGAGCACGAATATCGCTTCAACCGCGACTTCCGCATCAACTCCGACTTCAACTGGGATCCGGACAGCCGCAGCACGCGTTCGGGCAGCACCATGCTGCATTACCAGCCTGAAGATAACCCGGGCAAGATCATCAACGCCGGCTATCGCTATCGCAACGACCAGGTCCGCTACGACGAGAACACCGGTCGCTGGACAGTGGGCGGTGGCGACTATGGCACTCCAGGTCAACCGGGCTACGTGAAGGACTACTACAAGATCCAGCAACACGATTTCTCGGTCATCTGGCCAATCGTGCCGCAATGGAGCCTTATCAGCCGCTGGCAGTATGACTACAACCGCGACCGTACCCTTGAAGCCTTTGGTGGTTTCGAGTACGACAACTGCTGTTGGAAACTGCGTCTGATCAACCGCTACTGGGTCGACTACGACGAATACAGCCAGGCTGCCCCTCAGAACGAGAAAGGCGACCGCGGCGTATTCCTACAAATTGTGTTGAAGGGACTGGGCGGCGTTACCGGCGCCAAAGTAGAGAGCTTCCTCGACAAAGGCATTCAAGGTTATCGTGAACGTGAAGACCAAGCTTTCTGATTGTCTGCGCCCGCTGATGCTGGGCGCGTTACTCCTGAGCGGCGCTGTTCATGCAGCGGTTCAACCTCTGGACAGCGTAGTGGCCATCGTCGACAACGACGTGATCATGAAAAGCCAGATGGACCAGCGTGTTCGCGAAGTCCAGCAGACCATTGCAAAGCGCGGAGCAGGCACACCGCCGGCCGAAGCGCTGCAGTCGCAGGTACTCGATCGCCTGATCCTGGAAAACCTTCAGTTGCAGATCGGCGAACGCTCCGGCATTCGTATCACCGATGAAGAGCTGAACCAGGCTATCGAGACCATCGCCCAGCGCAATAACATGAGCGTCCAGCAGTTCCGTGCTGCCCTGGCTCATGATGGTCTGTCCTACAACGATGCCCGCGAGCAGGTTCGTCGCGAGATGGTCATCAGCCGCGTGCGCCAGCGTCGTGTGGCCGAACGCATCCAGGTTTCCGAGCAGGAAGTGAAGAACTTCCTGGCTTCCGACCTGGGCAAGGCTCAGTTGTCCGAGGAGTTCCATCTGGCCAATATCCTGATCGCGACACCGGACAGCGCTTCGTCGGATGCGATCCAGGCGGCTGCCCGTCAGGCTCAGGATATCTACGGTCAACTGCAGAAAGGCGCCGACTTCGCTCAACTGGCCGTTGCACGGTCTGCAAGCGAAAGCGCACTGGAAGGTGGCGACATGGGCTGGCGCAAGGCTGCTCAGTTGCCACCACCTTTCGGGGACATGCTCAGCTCCATGCGTCCGGGTGAAGTAACCCCTCCTGCACGCACACCGGGCGGCTTCATCATCCTCAAGCTGCTGGAAAAACGCGGCGGCGAAGGCCAGCCCCAGATGCGCGACGAAGTGCATGTGCGTCACATCCTGATCAAGCCAAGCGAAATCCGCAGCGAAGAAGAGACACGTCGTCTGGCGACCAAGCTTTATGACCGTATCGAAGCTGGCGAGAACTTCAGCGAACTGGCCAAGAGCTTCTCGGAAGATCCGGGCTCGGCGCTCAACGGCGGCGACCTGAACTGGGTTGACCCCAACTCGCTGGTTCCGGAATTCCGTGCAGCCATGAACGATACGCCGCAAGGCACATTGTCCAAGCCGTTCAAGACAGCCTACGGCTGGCACATTCTGGAAGTTCTTGGCCGTCGCGCCACTGACGCCACCAGCCAGGCCCGTGACCAGCAAGCCCTGCTCGTACTGCGTAACCGCAAGTACGACGAAGAGCTGCAAACCTGGCTGCGCCAGATCCGTGACGAAGCCTACGTCGAGATCAAGCTTCCCGGCGCGGCCCAGGCTACACAGTGAAACCAAAGCGTTTCGCACTGACACCCGGCGAGCCGGCCGGCATTGGTCCTGACCTTTGCCTGCTGCTCGCCACGCAGCCTCAGTCACATCCCCTGATTGCCATTACCAACCGTGACCTGCTCCTGGAGCGGGCCACGCAGTTGGGCGTGACCGTCAACCTGATTGCCGTCACTCCCGATGCCTTTCCCGAGCAACCGGCACCTGCTGGCAGCCTGTATGTCTGGGATACCCCGCTGCAAGCCAGGGTGGTAACCGGCACGCTGGACACGGCCAATGCGGCTTTCGTGCTGCAGACCCTGACCCGCGCCGCCCAAGGCTGTGTCGACGGGCTGTTCGCCGGGATGATCACCGCCCCTGTCCACAAGGGTGTGATCAACGAAGGCGGCATCGCCTTTTCCGGGCATACCGAGTTTCTTGCCGAGCTGACTCACACCGAACAGGTGGTGATGATGCTGGCTACGGGTGATCTGCGCGTGGCACTGGTGACCACTCACCTTCCGTTGCGCGACATTGCCGATGCCATCACACCGGAACGCCTTGAGCGCGTCACGCGCATCCTGCATGCCGATCTGGTCAACAAGTTCGGCATCGCACGACCACGCATTCTGGTCTGCGGCCTCAACCCCCATGCGGGAGAAGGCGGACACCTGGGTCGCGAAGAAATCGACATCATCGAACCAACCCTGGAGCGTCTGCGCAGCGAGGGCATCGACCTGCGAGGCCCGCTGCCTGCGGACACTCTGTTTACCCCCAAATATCTGGAGCATTGCGACGCAGTGCTGGCGATGTATCACGACCAGGGCCTGCCCGTGCTGAAATACAAAGGTTTCGGCGCGGCAGTCAATATCACGCTCGGCCTGCCGATCATCCGCACCTCCGTCGATCATGGCACTGCGCTGGATCTGGCTGGCAGCGGAAACATCGACACCGGCAGCCTGAAAGTAGCCCTGCAAACCGCCTACCAGATGGCCGAGACGCATTCATGACCGAGCAATACCAACACCGGGCGCGCAAGCGCTTCGGGCAGAACTTCCTGCATGACGCAGGCGTTATCGACAAGATCCTGCGCGCCATCCGCGCCAAGCCTGAAGACCGCCTGCTGGAAATCGGCCCGGGCCAGGGCGCCCTGACCGAAGGCCTGCTCAACAGCGGCGCACATCTGGATGTGGTCGAGCTGGACAAGGACCTGATCCCGATCCTCAACAGCCAGTTCGCAGGCAAGCCGAACTTCAACCTGCATCAGGGCGATGCCCTGAAGTTCGACTTCAACAGCCTGGGCGCTGCGCCCAACAGCCTGCGTGTCGTGGGCAACCTGCCCTACAACATCTCCACGCCGCTGATCTTTCATCTGCTGCAAAACGCAGGACTGATCCGCGACATGCACTTCATGCTGCAGAAGGAAGTGGTCGAGCGCCTCGCGGCCGGACCGGGTGGCGGTGACTGGGGCCGTCTGTCGATCATGGTTCAGTACCATTGCCGCGTGGAACACCTGTTTAACGTAGGTCCGGGAGCGTTCAATCCGCCCCCGAAAGTGGACTCGGCCATCGTCCGCCTGGTGCCCCATGAAACACTGCCTCATCCGGCCAGGGACCATCGCCTGCTGGAGCGCGTGGTACGCGAAGCCTTCAACCAGCGCCGCAAGACCCTGCGCAATACCCTCAAACTGTTACTGAGCGCAGATGACATTGCGGCTGCCGGTGTCGATGGCAGCCTGCGTCCCGAGCAACTGGATCTTGCTGCATTTGTCCGCCTGGCGGACAAACTCAGCGAAAAGGCAGGGGTGGAATAATCTGAAGGGGCAAGTAAATGGCTATGTGCCGTTAGTCATTTTCCGTTTACTTGTCCTAGACTGACCTGTCTATCGAATGCTCCAGTTTTTTCCGCTGCTATAGCTTTCAAGGTCTACCGCATGTCCGATTCCCGTTATCAGGTCGACGTCAGCGTCGTCACGCGCTTCCTCGCAGAACAATCGCAACCCGAGCAGAATCGCTTCGCCTTCGCTTACACCGTCACCGTCCAGAATAACGGCGAGCTGCCGGCCAGACTGCTGTCACGGCACTGGGTCATCACCGACGGTGACGGCCATGTCGAGGAAGTGCGTGGCGAGGGCGTCGTGGGCCAGCAACCGCTGATCAAGGCTGGCCAGAGCCATACCTACAGCAGCGGCACGGTGATGACGACGAAAGTCGGCAACATGCAAGGCTCGTATCAGATGCTCGCCGAGGACGGTAAACGCTTCGATGCGGTGATTGCGCCCTTCCGTCTCGCCGTCCCTGGCTCACTTCACTGATGGCTGTGTATGCCGTTGGCGACCTGCAAGGCTGCCTTGAGCCCCTGAAGTGCCTGCTGGGGGATGTCCGGTTCGATCCTGAAAAGGATCAGCTATGGCTGGTAGGCGATCTGGTCAACCGCGGCCCACAGTCGCTGGAGACGTTGCGCTTTCTTTACAGCATCCGCGAATCCGTGGTCTGCGTACTGGGCAATCATGACCTGCATCTGCTGGCCGCCTCGCGGAACATCGAGCGCCTGAAAAAGGCCGACACCCTGCGCGAAATCATTGAGGCGCCCGACGGCAACGACCTGCTGGACTGGGTGCGTCGGCAAAAGCTGATGCACTACGATGAACAGCGCAATATCGCCATGACCCATGCGGGTATTCCGCCGCAGTGGTCACTGAAGAAAGCCCTCAAATACGCCAGCGAAGTCGAGCAGGCCCTGCAGGACGACAACCTGTACGACCCCTTCCTGGATGGCATGTACGGCAATGAACCCGTCAAGTGGGACAACGACCTGCAAGGCGTGACGCGGCTGCGGGTGATCACCAATTACTTCACCCGCATGCGTTTCTGCACCCGCGAAGGCAAGCTCGACCTCAAGAGCAAGGAAGGCATCGAAACCGCCTTGCCTGGCTATGAGCCATGGTTCAAGCATCCGACTCGCAAGACCCGTGACCTGAAGATCATCTTCGGCCACTGGGCAGCCCTTGAAGGCAATTGCGATGAACCCGGCGTTTATGCGCTGGACAGCGGGTGTGTATGGGGCGGTGCCATGACCCTGATGAACGTCGATACCCTTGAACGTCATCGCTGCGATTGCGATGCTGTCGGCAATGCCGCCACGCGCCCGGCAACGACCCTCATTCCCCAGCCAGAGGCCAGCGAGGCCCGGCGTTAAAAGATCAGCTCAGGAGTCCAGCCATGACCGAATTCAAACGCATTCCCCCTGAACAGGCCCAAGCCCTTCGCGAGCAGGGTGCCGTACTGGTAGACGTGCGCGACCCGCAGGCTTTCGCCAGCAATCACATCACCGACTCTCACCACCTGGACAATCACTCGATCGCCGACTTCATCGCCAAGGCCGATCTGGACAAACCGCTGGTAGTGGTCTGCTACCACGGCAACTCCAGCCAGAGTGCCGCCGCCTACCTCGTGGGCCAGGGCTTCTCCGAGGTGTACAGCCTCGACGGCGGCTTTGAATTGTGGCGCACCACCTTTCCAAACGAAACGGCGCAGGGTTAACGACAGAACGGATGCTGGTGCAGACACGCATAAACACCCGGCACACTCTGAAAAAATATTTTTATCAAGCCGATCCCGCGTCCTGCGCGGGTTCGCGCCCAAACTGACGAACGGTCAGCCCCACTTCTTGCTCATCCCTTCTTTATCTTTCCGAATCCGAACTATCCTTAGCCTCAGGCCATCCGTAATCAGGGGAGAGCCGGTACACCGGCGCGTGGGTCATCGGTAGTTACTTTTATGGTGTTCTGGGGGGTAAACGGCATCTGGATACTCAGCTGCTACCAGCATCGACTGACGATCCGCCGCCGGCTCAACGTATCGAGCGAGGTGACGTCATGAGTATTTTTAGCCACTTCCAACAACGCTTTGAAACCACACGTCAGGAAGAGCTCTCGTTACAGGAGTATCTGGAGCTCTGCAAACAGGATCGCAGCACCTACGCCTCTGCCGCAGAACGCCTTCTGCTGGCCATTGGCGAGCCGGAGCTGGTGGACACCTCCACCAACTCACGGTTGTCGCGGATCTTTTCCAACAAGGTGATCCGGCGTTATCCGGCCTTTGCCGACTTCCATGGCATGGAAGAATGCATCGACCAGATCGTGTCGTATTTCCGCCATGCAGCCCAAGGCCTGGAAGAGAAGAAACAGATTCTCTACCTGCTTGGCCCGGTAGGTGGCGGCAAATCGTCTCTGGCTGAAAAGCTCAAGCAACTGATCGAAAAAGTCCCCTTCTACGCCATCAAGGGTTCACCCGTATTCGAGTCGCCACTGGGGTTGTTCAATGCAACCGAGGACGGCGCGATTCTCGAAGAAGACTTCGGTATCCCGCGGCGTTACCTCAATACCATCATGTCGCCATGGGCGACAAAGCGTCTGGCTGAGTTCGGGGGCGACATCAGCCAGTTCAAAGTGGTGAAACTCTATCCATCGATTCTCAACCAGATCGGCGTGGCGAAAACCGAGCCGGGGGACGAGAACAACCAGGATATTTCTGCACTGGTAGGTAAAGTCGATATCCGCAAGCTGGAAGAGTTCTCGCAAAACGACGCCGACGCCTACAGCTACTCGGGTGCTCTGTGCCGGGCCAACCAGGGCCTGATGGAATTCGTCGAGATGTTCAAGGCGCCCATCAAGGTTCTGCACCCGTTGCTGACTGCGACCCAGGAAGGCAACTACAACAGTACCGAAGGCCTGGGCGCGATTCCGTTCACGGGCATCCTGCTGGCCCACTCCAACGAATCGGAATGGCACAGCTTCCGTAACAACAAGAACAATGAAGCCTTCATCGACCGGATCTACATCGTGAAGGTGCCTTATTGCCTGCGTATCAGCGACGAGATCAAGATCTACGACAAGCTGCTGTTCAACAGTTCCCTGGCCAAGGCGCACTGCGCGCCGGACACTCTGAAGATGCTGGCGCAGTTCACCACCTTGTCGCGCCTCAAGGAGCCGGAAAACTCCAACATCTACTCCAAGATGCGCGTGTATGACGGCGAAAACCTGAAAGACACCGATCCCAAGGCCAAGTCGATCCAGGAGTACCGCGACAGTGCGGGTGTCGACGAAGGCATGAACGGCCTTTCAACCCGTTTCGCGTTCAAGATTCTGTCCAAGGTCTTCAACTTCGATCCCCACGAGATCGCCGCCAACCCGGTGCACCTGCTCTACGTGCTCGAACAGCAGATCGAACAGGAACAGTTCCCGGCCGAAACCCGCGAACGCTACCTGCGCTTCATCAAGGAGTATCTGGCGCCGCGCTACATCGAGTTCATCGGCAAGGAAATCCAGACCGCGTATCTGGAGTCCTACAGCGAATACGGCCAGAACATCTTCGACCGCTACGTGCTTTACGCAGACTTCTGGATTCAGGACCAGGAATACCGCGATCCGGAAACCGGCGAGATTCTCAACCGCGTTGCCCTGAACGAAGAACTGGAAAAGATCGAGAAACCTGCCGGCATCAGCAACCCGAAAGATTTCCGCAACGAAATCGTCAACTTCGTGTTGCGTGCCCGTGCCAACAACAACGGCAAGAACCCGACCTGGCTCAGCTACGAGAAACTGCGCGTGGTGATCGAGAAGAAAATGTTCTCCAACACCGAAGACCTGCTGCCAGTCATCAGCTTCAACGCCAAAGCCAGCAAAGAGGATCAACAGAAACACAACGACTTCGTCACCCGAATGGTCGAGCGGGGCTATACCGACAAACAGGTGCGTCTACTCTCCGAGTGGTATCTGCGCGTGCGCAAGTCGCAGTGATGCAGCGGTAAGCTACAAGCATCAGGCAACAGGCTGGAACGGCCGGTTCGACAGATACGACCGTCGCCAGCTTGTGGCTTGAAGCTGCTTTCTACTTGCGGCTGCCCGGAGGGCCTATGAGTTATGTGATCGACCGACGCCTCAATGGCAAGAACAAGAGCACGGTGAATCGCCAGCGGTTTCTGCGGCGTTACCGTGATCACATCAAAAAAGCAGTGGAAGAAGCCGTCAGCCGTCGCTCCATTACCGATATGGAACACGGCGAACAAATCAGCATTCCTGGCCGCGATATCGACGAGCCGGTGCTTCATCATGGCCGTGGTGGCAAACAGACGGTTGTCCATCCCGGCAACAAGGAATTCTCCAGCGGCGAGCACATCGCCCGTCCGCAAGGTGGCGGCGGTGGCAAAGGACCTGGCAAGGCCAGCAATTCCGGCGAAGGCATGGACGAGTTCGTCTTCCAGATCACTCAGGAAGAATTTCTCGAATTCATGTTCGAGGACCTGGAGCTTCCCAACCTCGTTAAACGCAACCTGACCGGCACCGACACCTTCAAGACCGTACGCGCAGGCATCAGCAACGAGGGCAATCCCTCGCGCATCAATATCATCCGGACCCTGCGCTCGGCCCATGCGCGCCGTATCGCACTTTCCGGCAGCAGCCGCGCCAAGCTCAAGGAAACGGTGACCGAGCTGGAGCGTCTCAAGCGCGAAGAGCCGGACAACTTCGGCGACATCCAGGAACTGGAAGTCGAAATAGATCGTTTGAAAGCACGTATTCGCCGCGTGCCTTACTTGGATACTTTCGACCTCAAGTACAACCTGCTGGTCAAGCAACCCAACCCAAGCTCCAAGGCGGTGATGTTCTGTCTGATGGACGTCTCTGGCTCCATGACTCAGGCAACCAAGGATGTCGCCAAGCGATTTTTCATCCTGCTGTACCTGTTTCTCAAGCGTAACTACGACAAGATCGAAGTGGTGTTCATCCGCCACCACACCAGCGCCCGGGAAGTGGACGAAGAAGAGTTCTTCTATTCACGGGAAACCGGCGGCACCATCGTTTCCAGCGCCCTGAAACTGATGCAGGAGATCATGGCCGAGCGCTATCCGAGCAACGAATGGAACATCTATGCCGCCCAGGCTTCCGATGGCGACAACTGGAACGACGACTCACCGATCTGCCGCGAAATCCTCACCAAGCAGATCATGCCGTTCGTGCAGTACTACACCTATGTGGAGATCACGCCCCGAGAGCATCAGGCACTATGGTTCGAATACGAACGCATCGGTGAAGAATTTGCCGACACCTTTGCCCAGCAACAGCTGGTCTCTGCCGGCGATATCTATCCGGTATTCCGTGAACTCTTCCAGCGCAGGTTAGTGACATGACCGCTAGAGAGCAGAAGCGCCAACCCCTTTCCACGGGGTCCGAGTGGACATTTGAACTGATCCAGGCCTACGACCGCGAAATCAGCCGTATCGCCGAGCGCTATGCCCTGGATACCTACCCAAATCAGATCGAGGTCATCACGGCCGAACAGATGATGGACGCCTATGCCTCGGTGGGAATGCCGCTGGGCTATCACCACTGGTCATACGGCAAGCATTTCCTGAGCACCGAGAAATCCTACACTCGCGGGCAGATGGGTCTGGCCTACGAGATCGTGATCAACTCGGACCCGTGCATTGCCTATCTGATGGAAGAAAACACCATCTGCATGCAGGCACTTGTGGTTGCCCACGCCTGCTACGGGCATAACAGCTTCTTCAAGGGCAACTACCTGTTCCGCACCTGGACCGATGCCAGTTCGATCATTGACTACCTGGTCTTCGCCAAGCAGTACATCATGCAATGCGAAGAGCGCCATGGCATCGATGCAGTGGAAGACCTGCTCGACTCCTGTCATGCCCTGATGAACTATGGTGTCGACCGCTACAAGCGGCCCTACCCGATTTCAGCCGAAGAAGAGCGACGCCGACAAAAGGATCGCGAAGAACACCTGCAACGGCAGATCAACGACCTGTGGCGCACCATTCCGAAAGGTGCCGACAAGAGCAGCAAGGAGGACAACGCCCGTTTCCCTGCCGAGCCACAGGAAAACATCCTGTACTTCATCGAGAAGCATGCGCCGCTGCTGGAACCCTGGCAGCGCGAAGTAGTGCGCATCGTGCGCAAGATTGCCCAGTATTTCTATCCGCAGCGCCAGACTCAGGTGATGAACGAAGGCTGGGCGACGTTCTGGCACTACACGCTGATGAACGATCTGTACGACGAAGGGCTGGTCACCGATGGCTTCATGCTGGAGTTCCTGCAATCGCACACCAGCGTGGTCTATCAGCCTGGCTTCGACAGCCCCTATTACAGCGGCATCAACCCGTACACCCTGGGTTTTGCCATGTATCAGGACATTCGGCGCATGTGTGAGCACCCAACCGACGAGGATCGCCACTGGTTCCCGGAAATTGCTGGCACGGACTGGCTGACGGCGATCAAATTCGCCATGTCCAGCTTCAAGGACGAGAGTTTCATCCTCCAGTACCTGTCGCCCAAGGTCATTCGTGACCTCAAGCTGTTCAGCATCATGGATGACGACCAGAAAGACGACCTGCTGGTGCCCGCCATCCATGACGAAGCCGGTTATCGGACCATTCGGGAAACGCTGGCCGCTCAATACAACCTGGGCAATCGCGAACCCAACGTGCAGATCTACAGCATCGACCGCCGTGGCGACCGTTCACTGACGCTGCGCCATCAACAACACAACCGCAAACCACTGGGCGATTCAACGGACGAAGTGCTCAAACACCTGCACCGTCTGTGGGGCTTCGATATCCATCTGGAAACCCTGCAAGGCGATCAGGTGATGAAAACCCACCATGTCCCACCACGCGGCGAACATGCCGAGGGAGACTATCCGAGGCTCGACCTGGCAGTTGTTCATCTCTGAAGAACATAACCGCAGAGAATGTTTTTAACTTTTAACCTCCGTAGGGACGACTCAGGTTTATCCTGTCGTGCTTATGGAGGTTTTTTATGCAGATTTATAAAGTTGGTGGCGCTGTACGCGACCGCCTGCTGGGTCAACCCGTTACCGATACCGACTGGGTCGTCGTAGGTGCCAGCGCCGATGAAATGCTGGTCAAAGGTTATCGTCCGGTGGGTACTGATTTTCCGGTCTTTCTTCATCCTCTGACGGGTGAGGAATACGCACTGGCTCGCACCGAGCGCAAGAACGGCGTTGGTTACGGCGGCTTCATCTTTCACGCCAGCCCTGACGTCACACTCGAACAGGACCTGATCCGCCGCGATCTGACCATCAATGCCATAGCCGAAGACAAGGACGGTAATCTGACCGATCCCTATGGCGGACAGCACGATATCGAAGCCCGAGTCTTGCGCCACGTTTCACCTGCGTTCGCCGAAGATCCGCTCAGAGTATTGCGTGTCGCCCGTTTCGCAGCCCGCTATGCACCTTTGGGTTTCAGCATCGCGCCCGAAACACTGAAACTGATGCGCCAGCTCAGCGAATCCGGTGAACTCAAGGCCCTGACACCCGAGCGCAGCTGGAAGGAAATCTCCCGGGCGCTGATGGAAAATCAGCCTCAGGTTTTCATTCAGGTGCTGCATGACTGTGGCGCTCTCAAGGAACTGATTCCCGAAGTCGAGGCGCTGTTCGGCGTACCGCAGCCTGCCGCCCATCACCCCGAAATCGACACAGGCAAGCATGTACTCAGCGTGCTGGGGCAATCCGCCCTTCATCAACAGCCACTGAGCGTACGCTGGGCCTGCCTGCTGCATGATCTGGGTAAAGGGCTGACTCCCGAAGCCGAATGGCCTCGGCATATCGCCCACGAACACAGGGGCCTGCGCCTGATAAAAGCGGTCAACGAGCGCTTCAAGGTGCCGAAGGAATGTCAGGAACTGGCGCTACTGGTTGGCCAGTATCACACTCATGGACATCGCGCCCTTGAGCTGAAACCCCTGACCCTGCTGGAGCTACTGCACAGCTTCGACGTCTACCGTCGCCCGCAACGCTTTGAGGAATTCATTGTGGCTTGCGAGATGGACGCTCGTGGGCGCGACGGTTTCGAGGAGCGTAATTATCCACAGGCTGACTACCTGCGCGGCGCAGCCCATGCGGCCCGAACTGTTGCGGTCCAGCCGCTGGTGGAAAAGGGCTTGAAGGGACAGGACCTGGGCAATGCGCTGAAAAACGAAAGGCTGGATGCGCTCAAGGTGTACAAGGCCGAGCACACTGCACTTCGGGAATGAATCCCACAAGATCATGAATTAAATGGATTTTCCGTGGGAGCGAATTCATTCGCCAGAGGCCCGTGAGCTGAAAAAAACCTATCGCCCTCAATGACGTCTCGCGAATGAGCGGAGCGCCGCCCGATTGCTCCTACACCTCTTCTGGCGTCAGCTGTATTCCGCGCCACTCGAACGCTACAGGCAAGAGCTGCTGATCGATCTGAGCATCAGCCCAGAGCGTGCCGAAAGGCACGCCAACACCCGGATGCAAGCGATCCGCCGCGATCAGCGACAAGGGCCACAACACAAAGGCGTTCTTGAGGATTTCTGCACGCGGCAGGATCAAACCGTCGAAATTACCGACCAGCTCACCATACAGAAGCACATCGATATCCAGCGGCAACCCTTTGCGATCCGGAGCATAACGGCCGCTATCGGCTTCGATCATCTTCAAACGGCGACCCAGATCCAGAAGCGGCAGGTCGGTCAGGGCCGAGACGACCAGATTGAAGAACGGACCACTCTTGATCCCCACCGGCTGGCTTTCGAAGACCGGTGAGCAGGTCAGATCGCTCAGGAAGGAATCGAGCGCATCCAGCCCGGCATGCAAATGCCTTTCGCGCTCGATATTACTGCCGAGCCCAAGAAAAACCCGAGTCAGCGACATCCGCGCTCGATCTCCACGCCCACGCCCTTGGCAGCGGCGACAGCGCCCGGCTTGGTCAGCCTCAGACGCAGCCAGGGAATATGAAACTCACTCATCAGCACTTCGGCCAGACGCTCGGCAAAAGTCTCCACCAACTGGAACTGCGCCTGCTCGGCAAAAGCCTGGATGCGAGCGGAAACACTCGCATAGTCCAAGGCCTTGCTCAGGTCGTCACCCGCTGCGGCAGGCCGGTTATCCCAGGCAAAACTCAGGTCCAGCCGCAAGCACTGGCGGATGCCACGTTCCCAGTCATAAGCGCCGATCACCGTATCGACCTCAAGACCGTCAATGAAAACTCTGTCCAAGCACTACTCTCCACTGCACGACAAGGGCGCGATGCCCCGTTAGAATCAGGGCATCCTCGCCCGGAATGGTTAGCATGTTTTGGTTACTGGCTATTTTCGCCTACCTGCTCGGCTCACTGTCCTTCGCCATCCTGCTCAGCCGCCTCAATGGCAGCCCGGACCCACGTGCCAGTGGCTCGGGCAATGCAGGCGCGACCAACATGCTGCGTCTGGCCGGTAAAAAAGCTGCCGTCCTGACCCTGATAGGCGACCTCTGTAAAGGCCTGCTCCCCGTACTGCTTGCCAACCTTGGCGGCCTTGACCCGCGAGACCAGGCCTGGATAGGCCTTTGCGCCGTACTGGGCCATCTGTTTCCGTTGTACTTTCGCTTCAAGGGCGGCAAAGGCGTTGCAACCGCCGCCGGCATGCTGCTGGGGCTCTACCCTCCCGCAGCAGCGCTGGCCATCACGACCTGGCTGCTGACGTTCTACCTGACCCGCACCAGCTCGCTCGCCGCGCTGATCGCCACACCATTGACCCTGCCACTGCTGGCCTGGCAGGAACCCCGGGCATTATTGCCCATGAGTGTCCTGACCCTGCTGATCGTCTGGCGTCATCGCGGCAATCTACGCGACCTGCTCGCCGGGCGCGAACGGCATTTCTGAAGGTACGCATGAAAACGGCTCACCTTCGACATGCCGCCCTCAGATACCCGACAACTGCTCCATCGGCCAGCGTGCCTGCACACTGATACTCAAATCTTCCTTCTGGCCCGCCTGCAGACGCTGACAACCGGCAAATGCGATCATCGCGCCGTTATCGGTGCAGAACTCGGGACGAGCGTAGTAAACATGACCACGCAGGTCCGCCAGCATGCTCTCCAGCGACTCTCGCAACGCCTTGTTGGCACTGACGCCACCGGCGATGACCAGGCTTTTGAGGCCGGTCTGCTTGAGTGCCCGCTTGCACTTGATGGTCAAAGTCTCCACTACCGCCTGCTGGAAGGCCAGAGAGATGTCGCAACGGGTTTGCTCGCTGTCGTCTCCAGCGCTCTGGCACTGCTGCCAGGCATTGAGGGCAGAGGTTTTCAGACCACTGAAGCTGAATTCCAGGCCGGGACGGTCGGTCATCGGACGCGGAAATACAAAACGCCCCGCTACACCGCGAGTCGCCAGACGGGAAATCTCGGGACCACCCGGATATTGCAGGCCCATCATCTTGGCGGTCTTGTCGAAAGCCTCGCCTGCGGCGTCATCCAGGGTTTCGCCCAACAGCTCATAGCGACCGATACCGTCGACCCGGACCAGTTGCGTATGCCCGCCGGACACCAGCAAGGCGACGAACGGAAACTGTGGCGGCTGCTCTTCAAGCATCGGCGCCAGCAGATGACCTTCCATGTGATGAACACCAAGGGCCGGAATATCCCAGGCAAATGCCAGGGCCTGGGCACATGACGCACCGACCAGCAAGGCGCCGACCAGACCCGGCCCGGCCGTGTAGGCAATGGCATCGATATCGGTCGCGACACAGTCCGCTTCAGCCAGCGTCTGGCGAATGAGTGGCAGCATGCGCTTGACGTGATCGCGCGATGCCAGCTCTGGTACCACGCCACCATAAGCACGATGCAGGTCGATCTGACTGAACAATGCATCCGCCAGCAAACCGCGTTCGCTGTCGTAAAGCGCGACGCCGGTTTCGTCGCAGGAAGTTTCTAATCCCAGTACTAACATGGGTTTGCGCCTTGTAGGGGGCAGATTTGAAGGCGCGCATGATAGTCGTCGCAAAAGGCTCCGACCAGCGGTTTTCGATCAGAGGCTTTGCATTCCTCTCAATGAGGGGTTAACATCCGCAACCCTTAAAAACCGACGTACTTTTGTGCAGTGTTTGCACGAGGCGTTGACCCCGGTAATGAATGAAGGTAGCTCTGGATGCCAGCCGTCAAAGTTAAAGAGAACGAACCCTTCGACGTAGCTCTGCGTCGTTTCAAGCGCTCCTGCGAAAAAGCCGGTGTTCTGGCTGAAGTTCGTAGCCGCGAATTTTACGAGAAGCCGACTTCCGAGCGTAAGCGTAAGGCAGCTGCTGCTGTCAAGCGTCACGCCAAGAAAGTCCAGCGCGAACAGCGCCGCGCCGTTCGTCTGTATTAATTTACAGCCTTACGTCGCAAGCTTCTGCCTTGCCCGGCCATCAAAGCCGGGCTGTCGGCAGTTGGAGCACTAGCCTCACGCTTCATTGACAGAGGCTGTCGAAGCCGCACACGCGACCAAGACAAATCCGTCAAAGCACGTCCAGCCTGCTTCAGGCAACGTTGATTGATCTGTCCTTCGGGCAGGCTTGATCAATGAGCATGACGAGCATGCCTTGATGACTTCGCAAGAAGCTCAGCCAAGGCAGCGTCTCTTGCGATCCCTCAGTGAACACCAAAGCTCAAGGCTGAAGTCGAATTCACATGAAATCGCTGCACACTTATTTCCTTTCAAGGCTGCAGGCCCGATTATCGGATGCCGATACCCGCCCGCATCTCGCTATTCTTGCTGACAAAGGCGGCTGAAATGTTCGCGCACGCTTACAGATTCGCCACGATAATTTCGTAATACGCCTGATGACGAGAACGCCATGGCCGGGCTGATTCCCCAAAGCTTCATTGACGACCTCCTGAACCGCACCGACATCGTCGATGTTGTCAGCTCGCGCGTGCAATTGAAGAAAACCGGGAAGAATTTCAGCGCCTGCTGCCCGTTCCACAAAGAGAAAACACCCTCTTTCAGCGTCAGCCCGGACAAGCAGTTCTATTACTGCTTCGGCTGTGGTGCAGGCGGTAACGCGCTTGGCTTCGTCATGGACCACGACAACCTGGACTTTCCCCAGGCGGTCGAGGAGCTTGCCAAAGCAGCTGGCATGGAAGTCCCCCGGGAACAGAACGTCAAAGGCCAGAAGCCGCGCCAGCCGACCGACTCCCCGCTGTACCCGCTGCTGGCAGCCGCCGCCGAGTTCTATCGTCAGGCCCTGAAAAGCCACCCGATGCGCAAGGCCGCCGTGGACTACCTCAAGGGTCGCGGCCTGTCCGGCGAGATCGCCCGGGACTTCGGCATGGGGTTCGCCCCGCCCGGCTGGGACAACCTCTACAAGCACCTGAGCAGCGACACGCTTCAGCAAAAGGTCATGATCGATGCCGGCCTGCTGATCGAGAACGCGGAAACCGGCAAGCGCTACGACCGTTTTCGCGACCGAGTCATGTTTCCGATCCGCGACTCACGAGGCCGCGTCATTGCCTTTGGTGGCCGGGTACTGGGCGACGACAAGCCCAAGTACCTGAACTCCCCTGAAACCCCTGTCTTTCACAAGGGCCAGGAGCTGTACGGCCTGTTCGAGGCACGCAAACACAATCGCAACCTAGACGAAATCATTGTCGTCGAGGGCTACATGGACGTCATCGCCCTGGCCCAGCAAGGCCTGCGCAATGCCGTCGCGACACTTGGCACCGCAACCAGCGAAGAGCACTTGAAACGGCTGTTCAGGGTCGTACCCAACGTGCTGTTCTGCTTCGACGGCGACCAGGCTGGCCGCAATGCCGCATGGCGCGCACTGGAAGCCACCCTGTCGAGCCTGCAGGACGGACGCCGCGCCCGCTTTCTGTTCCTGCCCGAAGGCGAAGACCCGGACACTCTGGTGCGCTCCGAAGGCACCGATGCTTTCAAGGCACGCATCAATCAGCATGCCCAGCCGCTGGCCGACTATTTTTTCGAGCAGTTGACCAAGGAATCCGACCCGCGCTCCCTCGAAGGCAAGGCCCATATGGCCACCCTCGCCGCACCGCTGATCGACAAGGTTCCCGGCGCCAATCTGCGCACGCTGATGCGTCAGCGCCTCAGCGAAATCACCGGCCTCAACAACGAAGCCGTCAGCCAGTTGGTACAAAGTGCACCCGCAGATGTGCCTCCCAGCTACGATCCGTACGTCGATTACGACGCAATGCCGGATTTCGCGGATTACCAGCAGCACGGCGGCCACGAAGAGCAGCCGCAATGGACGCCCAAGAAAGCCGGTGGTCAGAATCAGAAAAAATGGGACAACAAAAAGTCCTGGGGCAAAGGGGGTAAGCGTCAGGAGTTCGAGCCTCGTGCACCACGCGTACCAACGGCCGTAGAACCGCCGTTGCAAGCGGCACTGAGAACCCTGCTGCATCACCCGGAACTGGCCGAGAAAGTCGAAAATGCGAGCCATTTCGCGGCAGAAGACCACGCACAGGCGCAGTTACTGGTCGCCTTGATCGAGGCCAGGCAAAAGAATCCGAATCTTCGGTCGTTACAATTGATAGCGCGTTGGCATGGCACGGAACAGGGCCGATTGCTGCGCGCATTGGCAGAAAAGGAATGGTTGATCGAGGCCGATAACCTTGAACAACAGTTTTTCGACACTATAACTAGGCTATCGGCAAACCAACGTGAGCGGAACATTGATCAGTTGATCATCAAGGATCGCCAGGTAGGCCTCACGGCAGAAGAGAAAACTCAACTGCTTCGGCTCCTTAGTCGCAATGTTTCTGCACAAAACCCGACCTCAACTGGCGCGTGAGGTCATAGCTCGGGTATAATCCTCGGCTTGTTTTTTGCCCGCCAAGACCTTCAGTGGATAGGGTGTTATGTCCGGAAAAGCGCAACAGCAGTCTCGTATCAAAGAGTTGATCACCCTGGGTCGTGAGCAGAAGTATCTGACTTACGCAGAGGTCAACGACCACTTGCCTGAGGATATTTCAGATCCTGAGCAGGTGGAAGACATCATCCGCATGATCAATGACATGGGGATCCCGGTACACGAGAGTGCTCCGGACGCAGACGCCCTGATGCTGGCCGATGCCGATACCGATGAAGCCGCCGCAGAAGAAGCGGCCGCAGCATTGGCAGCGGTTGAAACCGACATCGGTCGTACTACCGATCCCGTGCGTATGTACATGCGCGAAATGGGTACCGTTGAACTCCTGACCCGTGAAGGCGAAATCGAAATCGCCAAACGTATCGAGGAAGGCATCCGTGAAGTGATGAGCGCCATCGCGCACTTCCCTGGCACGGTTGATCATATTCTCTCCGAATACGAGCGTGTCACGAGCGAAGGCGGCCGCCTGTCCGACGTTCTGAGCGGTTACATCGACCCGGACGACGGCATTGCACCGCCGGCCGAAGTCCCACCGCCTATCGACGCAAAAGCAGCCAAGGCTGACGACAGCGACGATGACGAGGAAGAATCGGGCGACGCTTCCGACGATGAAGAAGAAGCCGAAAGCGGTCCTGATCCGGTCATTGCCCAGCAGCGCTTTGGCGCCGTTGCCGACCAGATGGAAATCACCCGCAAGGCGCTCAAGAAATTCGGTCGTGAAGACAAGAATTCCATCGCTGAACTGGTTGCCCTGGCTGAACTGTTCATGCCGATCAAACTGGTTCCAAAACAGTTTGAAGGCCTGGTAGAGCGCGTTCGCAGTGCACTTGATCGTCTCCGTGCTCAAGAGCGCGCGATCATGCAACTCTGTGTGCGTGACGCCCGCATGCCACGTGCCGACTTCCTGCGCCAGTTCCCGGGCAACGAAGTTGACGAAAGCTGGACCGACGCACTGGCCAAAGGCAAGAGCAAGTACGCCGAAGCCATTGCCCGTCTGCAGCCGGACATCCAGCGTTGCCAGCAGAAGCTGACCGCGCTCGAAGAAGAAACCGGCCTGAAGATTGCCGAGATCAAGGACATCAACCGTCGCATGTCGATCGGTGAGGCCAAGGCCCGCCGCGCGAAGAAAGAGATGGTCGAAGCGAACTTGCGTCTGGTGATCTCCATCGCCAAGAAGTACACCAACCGCGGCCTGCAATTCCTCGACCTGATCCAGGAAGGCAACATCGGCCTGATGAAAGCGGTGGACAAGTTCGAATACCGTCGTGGCTACAAGTTCTCGACCTATGCAACCTGGTGGATCCGTCAGGCGATCACTCGCTCGATCGCCGACCAGGCACGCACCATCCGTATTCCGGTGCACATGATCGAGACGATCAACAAGCTCAACCGCATTTCCCGCCAGATGCTGCAGGAAATGGGTCGTGAACCGACTCCGGAAGAGCTGGGCGAGCGCATGGAAATGCCTGAGGACAAGATCCGCAAGGTACTGAAGATCGCCAAAGAGCCGATCTCCATGGAAACCCCGATCGGTGACGACGAAGACTCGCATCTGGGTGACTTCATCGAAGACTCGACCATGCAGTCGCCAATCGATGTCGCCACTGTTGAAAGCCTGAAAGAAGCCACACGCGAAGTGCTGTCGGGCCTTACCGCCCGTGAAGCCAAGGTTCTGCGTATGCGTTTCGGCATCGACATGAATACCGACCACACGCTGGAAGAGGTTGGTAAGCAGTTTGACGTAACCCGCGAGCGGATTCGTCAGATCGAAGCCAAGGCACTGCGCAAGCTGCGTCACCCGACAAGAAGCGAGCACCTGCGCTCGTTCCTTGACGAGTAACAGCACACGCAAGTCAAAACCCCCGGCCCGCCGGGGGTTTTGCTTTTCTGGAATAACACTTTCCGGTTAGTAGTTTTTTCACCCCTTCCCCAACGCCGTCTACACTCGTCTCATTACCATCCGCCGCTATGAGGCTGCCATGTTACGACTGTCGGCCATCACACTCTTTTGTCTGATCGGCTCCATAGCAAACGCCAACACCCAAGACTTGCCTGCCCGGCTTCATCAAACACAGAACCCAGGCTCATGGCTCGCCCAGCAGGACTCCAAAGCCTTGCTACTCGCGTCGGACAGCACGCTGACGAGCCTGCAACAGCCCGAAGTTCACAGCTGGATAAACAACGAACCGGTGCATTGGGAAAACTTTCTACTTTATGGCCTGCCGGGCTTATTACTACTTTCGGCTGCTCTTGCAGTGGTTATCCGTAATAACCGAAAGCTCAGCCTGGAGATTTCTCGTGGCATTGAGCTGGAGCAGAAACTTCGTGGCAGCGAACATCATTACCGGGGGCTGGTAGAAAGCCTTTCCGCCGTGGCCTGGGAAGCCAACCCGGAAAAGATGACCTACAACTACGTCTCGCCGCAGGCAGAAAGCCTGCTGGGTTATCCACTGTCGAAATGGCTGCAACCTGGCTTCTGGCGCAGCATCGTGCACCCCGAAGACCTGAATGCTGCCGAAACCTTCTGCAAGCAACAGGCCTTAAGCGGCAACGATCACAGCCTCGACTACCGGGTCCGCAATGCCGAAGGGCGGATACTCTGGATCAGGGACATCGTCAGCCTCATCAAGCGCGGGCCGGATCCCGTCATCCGTGGCCTGATGATCGACATCAGCGACAGCAAGCTGACCGAGGAAGCCCTGCGCCTGTCCGAAGGGAAATTCGCCTCGGTGTTTGCCCAATGCCCGGACATCCTGATCATCGCCCGCCTGTCCGACGGCATCATTCTCGAGGTCAACAAAGCCTTCGTGACCCAGATCGGCATGAGCAGCGAAGAAGTCATCGGCAAAACCGCTACACAAATCAACCTGTGGGCAGTGCCGGGAGTCGGTCCCGGCCTGCTGGAGCGCCTGCAACAGGACCGGATCCGCAACCTGGAAATGCCTCTGCGGCGCAAGGACGGGCGCACCTTTTCCTGCCTGATGTCAGCCGAACCCTTCGAGATGAGCGCAACGCCAGCCGTATTGCTCACCATCAGCGATATCACACCTCTCAAGCAGGCCCAGCAGCAGTTGCAACTCTCTGAAGAGAAGTTCGCCAAGGCCTTCCATTCATCACCCGACGGCCTGCTTATCGCCCGGACCAGCGACGGCCTGCTGCTGGAGGTCAATGAAGGTTTCTGCCGGATGACCGGCTACAGCGAAAGCCAGTGCCTTGAACGTTCAGGCCTCGACCTGCAGATATGGGTCGACCCTAATGAACGCCAGCAACTGATCAAGCAACTGCAGCAAAATGGCGTGGTACGGGATTTTCGCGGCCAGATCCGGCACCTGGACGGACAGGTCAGGCTTTGCGAAATGTCATCGCATCCCCTGCTCATCGCCGGGGAAGAATGCATCATGACCCTGGCCCGGGACATTACCGAGCGCCAGCAGATGCAGGAAAAACTGCACCTGGCCGCCACCGTCTTCGAGAGTACCGCCGAAGGCGTACTGATCACCGATACGCGCCAGCGCATCAACGCCGTCAACCGGGCGTTCAGCGAAATCACCGGCTACGGCGAGGATGAGGCCCTGGGCCAGACACCTCGCCTGCTCGCCTCGGGCCAGCATGACAGCGCATTCTATGCGGCCATGTGGCATCAACTGAGCGCAGAAGGACACTGGCAAGGAGAAATATGCAACCGCCGCAAGAATGGCGAGCTTTACCCCTGCTGGCTAACGATCAGCGCCGTGCGCAACAAGGATCGCTTCATCACCCACTTCGTCGCCGTCTTTGCCGACATTTCCAGTCTCAAGCACGCCCAGGCGCGCCTGGACTATCAGGCCCATCACGACCCCCTGACCGGCCTGCCCAACCGCACCCTGTTTGAAAACCGCCTGCACTCTGCCCTGTTGCACAGCGAAGAATCGGGCAGCCTCGGTGCCGTGTTGTTTATCGATCTGGATCGCTTCAAACACATCAACGACAGCCTCGGGCACCCCGTGGGCGACCTGCTCCTCAAAGGCATCGCACAACGCCTCAAGGAGACGCTGCGCGACATCGACACCGTGGCGCGCCTGGGCGGCGATGAATTCATCGTCCTGCTGCCCGGCCTGCTGCAACCCGGAGATGCACAAACCATCGGCAGCAAACTCCTGGCCTGCTTCACGGCGCCCTTCCAGGCTGGCGAGCATGAGTTCTTCATGAGCGCCAGCATCGGCAGTTGCCTGTTCCCCACCGATGGCACCGACGTCGCCACGCTGGTCAAGAACGCCGATGCGGCGATGTACCGCTCCAAGGCCAAGGGCCGCAACCGGATCGAAAGCTACACCCGCGACCTGACCTCCCAGGCCAGCGAACGGATCGCCCTTGAACAGGAACTGCGCAGAGCCATCGAACGCAACGAACTGAGCCTGTCATACCAACCCAAGACCAGCCTGCTGACCAACAGACTGGTAGGCGCCGAAGCCCTGATTCGCTGGAGCCACCCGACCTTTGGCGAAGTGCCGCCCGAGCATTTCATCCCGCTGGCGGAAGAGAACGGCATGATCCTGCAAATAGGCGACTGGGTTCTGGAACACGCCTGTCGTCAGATGTACGAATGGCGCAAGAACTACGCGCCTTTCGGCCCGCTCTCGGTCAACCTGGCCGGCGCCCAGCTACGCCAGCCCAATCTGCTCAAACGCATCGAACAACTGCTCGCAGACAACGGCCTGGAGCCCGGCTGTCTGCAACTGGAAATCACCGAAAACTTCATCATGAGCCAGACAGAAGAAGCCCTGTCGGTGCTCCACAAACTGAAAAAACTCGGCGTCCAGCTGGCCATCGACGACTTCGGCACCGGCTACTCATCCCTGAGCTACCTCAAGCGCCTGCCTCTGGACATCCTGAAAATCGACCAGTCCTTCGTCCGCGGCCTCCCGGAAGACACCCACGACGCCGCCATCGTCCGCGCCATCATCGCCCTGGGCCGCAGCATGCAACTCACCATCATCGCCGAAGGCGTGGAGAACCCCGAACAACAGAAATTCCTGACCGAACAAGGCTGCGAACAGATCCAGGGCTACATCGTCAGCCTCCCCTTGCCACCCGAGGAATTCTGCTCCAGATTTCTTCTTATGAATCTTTCGGATTTTTCGGATAGCACAGCCGCGAAACCGCCGTTATAATCCGCGGCCTACTGAGGGCCCATAGCTCAGTTGGTTAGAGCAGAGGACTCATAATCCTTTGGTCCACGGTTCGAGTCCGTGTGGGCCCACCATGTTTTAGGAAGCTGCGCTTTGCACGGCTTTCGTCTTTTTGGGTTTGTGGCAGCCGGATCAGTCCTATGGTCCGAAGGTACAAATACAGTGCGGCTTCGCTTGCACGCCTTTGGAGTCCTTCAGATGGCCACAATCGTCAAAACCCCTGCCGGCACCTAGAAGGGTTATCCGCAAGACCGGATGGCCAACTAATACCAAAACCTTCCGCACCAAACGCGACGCCGAGGATTGGTCACGACGCACCGAGGATGAAATGGTAGGGGTGTGTATATCCAGCGCAGCGGCTCCGAGCGACTGACGCTCGAAAAGGCGCTTCTGCAATGCGTGAAGTGAGCCCTACCAAGAAGCCCACAAAGTAGAGAGCGGAAGCAACCAAGGCGCAGCTGAATCGCCCCGGATTTTTTAGACACCTTGCAAGCTCATTACGTAACGCTTTTCAAACTCTACTGGCGACAGCTGATTGTTGAAACCATGACGACGTTTTACGTTGTAGAACATCTCGATGTAGTCGAACACATCACTACGAGCATCTTGGCGCGTGGTGTAAATTTTTCGCTTGATCCGTTCCCGCTTTAGAAGCTGGAAAAAGCTTTCGGCCACGGCGTTGTCATGGCAGTTGCCTCGGCGGCTCATGCTGGCAACCAAGTTGTTCGCCTTCAAAAAGCTGCGCCAATCGGAGCTGCTGTACTGGCTCCCTTGGTCGCTGTGAACCATCACCTCCTGCTTCGGTTTACGTCTCCAAACCGCCATCAATAACGCATCAATGGCTAAATCACTGGTCATCTGCGACTTCATGGACCAGCCAACGACCTGGCGAGAAAACAGATCCAGCACCACAGCCAAATACAGCCAGCCTTCATACGTACGAATGTAGGTGATATCGGTGACCCAAACCTTGTTGGGCTCTACGAGATCAAACTGGCGCTTCAGTAAATTGGGTGAGACGACCGCTGGCTTACCGCCGTACTTTCTAGGGCGACGTCGATACCCTGTCTGAGAGCGTAGCCCTTCAAGACGCATCAGCCTCGCCACACGATGACGACCACAATCCTCACCGACCTCGCGCAGATCGTCATGGATTTTGCGATAGCCATAAACGCCGCCGCTCTCCAGCCATGAATGCTTGATCAAACCCAGCAGTCGCTGATCGTCTTTGGCGCGTGCAGATTGCGGCTCAGACAACCAGGCGTAATACCCACTGGGATGGACTTTCAGCGCCATGCAAAGCCGTCGAATCGAATAGTCGCCCGCGCGCTGTTTGATAAAGGCGTACTTTAACCGCACTCCTTGGCAAAGTACGCGGCGGCCTTTTTTAATATGTCTCGCTCTTCAGTCACCCGCTTGAGTTCCGCTCGCAGACGACGCAGCTCAGCATGCTGATCATCATCCTGCTGCCGTTCTTGTTGAGGTTTGCTGTAGCGCTTTATCCAGGCATAGAGGCTATGCGTCGACACGCCGAGACGAGCCGCTACATCAGCGACAGGCAGCTTCTTTTCGATCACCTGATTGACCGCTTGGATTTTGAATTCTTCGGGGTAACGCGGGTTGCTCATGGCACCTCCTAATTGACCCCAGTTTAAGGCAAAGAGGTGTCTACGAAACCCGGGGCGATTCAGCCAGTGCCGATAAGCCTCCGATCAGGACGCTCCGGCGTTGCAACCTGCAGCAGGGTCGCCATCACTCAAACATCCCCTCGATTTCATCAAGCGTAGCCATGACAGCTGGTATAAACGAGAACTCACAGTCCAGCGCTCCCAGCACTCTTGCTGAGCCATCCGGGAACCTCCAGCGCCAGAGACGCTCGAATCGCCTCATGGAAGCCTCTCAACCTTCCTGAGTTGGAGATTTCTCCATACAGATGATGAACTTGGAATGATTTTGAATAAAAGCCACACGCCCTTTTCACACGCTGACGTGTAAGCTACGGGCACCGGTCACGTTGAGGATGACTGGCAGGTACAGGGATGGAATACCTCAGGTCTGCTATACAGACGAATAGCTGCCTGGATTTTTTGACACAAAACTACGGCCCACCGTTTTCGGAACACCAAAAAACAGCCCGCAAGATACCCCTGATCAATCGAAGGCGTATCCCATACAATTACAGGGTTTATTTAGATGGGCACGAAAAATGTCAGTTGATGTGTCACCAGAGAGTAGAAACCAACGCTTGAGCAATCTGATCACCAAATACTTACTACCGCTAGGCTGGCTGATTACTCTCACAGGAATTTTCTGGATCTGGGATAGAGCGCTCTACCACAAGCTTTTTTATATTTTCCTGGCCTTCCCCACCTTTCTGACGCTGGTCCTGCAGCCACGCTTGCTGAAGACCCTGATCTGTAACCCGTTATTCATCGCATTCGGTGTCTTCAGCGTCTATATCCTCATCAGCATTGCGTGGGCCGTGACGGAGGATGATCTGCCAGGCCTGCTCAAACGCCCGATGTACGTCATGTTGTTGTTGTTTTCGACCGGCATCATTGCCTTGCATTACCCCGCCCGGCTGGAGCAGTACACTCGTCTTTCGGCACTCTTTGCCGTTCTGGTCGCAGGTCTGTCCCTGACCTACTTTATAGTTTTCGAGATGCAGGCCGGTGAAGCCCGCCTCAATGGCTACGGCGTGCTCGAAAATCCGTTGCTCACCGCTCATGTATTGGGCGCATTCGCTGCGTTCTGGCTGGCCACATGGTTTCAGGCGCGCAAGGCCTGGAACCCGGTGCCGATTATCTGCCTGGTACTTCTGGGCGCAGCCATCATGGCAACCGGATCAAGGACGCCCCTGATTGGGCTGACAGCGGCTCTGGGGTGGCTGTTACTGGTGGGCGACCGACGTCGCAGCCTGTTGGCCGTTGGGGTCGCTATTGCTGTTCTGATCACTGTTCTGCTGATTCATCCCGACGCAATCACACAACGCGGTCTGTCCTACCGACCCGCGATATGGATGGAGTCGCTGCGCCAGATCGGCGAACACCCGTGGCTGGGCCACGGTTTCGGCACATCGATGACAGTGGTCATTCCGGGCCTGGACTTCACTCTTGCCGACCCGCACAACATGGAGTTGGGCGTGCTCTATTCGGGCGGCATTCTGGGATTGGCGCTGTGGATGACGCTGTATGGCCTGGCGATACGATTCTGCTGGGTCTACCGCAGTCATACCGCCGTGACCATTGCGGCGGCCTGGCTTGTTTTCGGATTCGCTTCCGGGCTGACTGAAGGCAATGCCTTCATGTCACGCCCCAAGGAACACTGGTTCCTTATCTGGATGCCGATGGCGCTGATCTACGCCCAGTCGCTGATTCTCTGGCGGCAGGAACGCGCACTCAGGAAGTAATCAGCCGCCACACACCGCGCAGGGTTTTCCTGTTCCAGTACCTGACCGGGATATCTGCCAGGATTTCCCGGGCCAGCACCTTGTCGCGGTTGGCGTACTTGAGCACCGTGGAGTTACGGAAGTTCATGCACACCTGCTCGTACTGCGGGTGATCGCGAAAGACTTCGTAGGTTTTCAAGACATTCTCGACCATGAACCGGCCATTCTTGAAGGTATTGCTGGGGTGGTCACGATACTGCGCCAAGACCTCGCCAAGAATATCGATGAAGTAACCGGCACGAGCAATCGACAACTCGATGTAGATATCTTCCAGACGAATCTCGGGGTTGAAACCGCCGACCTTGTCCAGCGCTTCGCGCCGAAACATCAAGGTGGCTGATGCCGGTCCCGGTTTGCGATTGAGGAACAGGTCGTCGAAATCCAGACGGCGGAATGCCAGATTGCGGTTGCGCTGCTCCCGCTCGCCCATGACCTTGCCGTCCTGGTCGATGGTTTCGATATTGGCCGCGCAGATGCCCACTTCGGGCTTGTCCTTCATGTATTCCACCTGGGTGGCAATACGGTGGGGAAACATGATGTCGTCGGAGCCGAACGGCACAATCAACTCGCCCCGCGCACGCTCGATCGCGTCATTGAGGGTACGGGCAAGGCCCTTGTTGGCCTGAAAGCGCAAATCAAAACCATGCTTTTCCTGAAGCTGTTTCAGGAGCTCCGGGCTCTCGTCCTTGGAGCCGTCGTCGACAACCAGAAGTTCGATATTCGGGTAGGTCTGGTTGATGACGCTATTGATGCTGTCTTCTATGTAGCGAGCGTGATTGTAGGAAGCGATGATCACGGTCACCAGCGGTGTGTCACTGACCTCGTGACGTTGAGCAGACATAAAAAATCCCCTGGGTCGAATCTGTGCGGCATTCGGTATTTCTGGGTGAATGCCGGGCTCAAGGCTTGAAAACCTTGATTGGTATAGTTGCGGCAATACTACTTGAATCGCTCATCTTTTCGTAGCGAGCGCCCCTTCCAGGAACCTCCTGACACCCTGCCACGACTGTTCGTTTGCCCGTGCATTCGCACTCGGACTCCCATCATCACTGTAGGTCGCCGGTATGTAAGGCAACAGAATGCTATGCCCTGCATCCTGAAAATCCAGGTGCTCTACCGGCCATGGGTGTTGATGTTCTTTCAGCCGCTGCTCGACCATGCGCCCGAACAGGCTGGAGGGCCATGCTGCATCGTCGGTGCCAGACAGGAGAATGACCGGGCCGCGGATTCTTTCGACTGCGATGCCTACGCGAGCGACTGCTTCAGGATCGTCGAGTGCGGTGAGAATGGATTCGGCATTGCGGCGTCCGGCATCTCGGGCGTCCCAATTGGCTGTTCGATTGTTGTTCCACAGGTGATCCAGCGGTTGGCCGCGATACAGCCAGGCGGGGCCGTCGCGCCCTATGGCGGGGTCAGCAGCAGCTTGTCCGCCATGAACCAGGGCACTGGGAACATAGCCGATCACGGCGGATACCAGGTCGGGAAACAGGCTGCCAAGCAGCAACACCAGTTCGCCACCACGGGACTGGCCGCTCAGGGCGATGAAGTCATTTTCCGGTTTGAGTTCGCGACGAATCCAGAGCAGCGCCTGCTGGAAATATTCCAGTGGTGTGTTGGAGATGTAGCCCGACAGACCGGGTGCCTTGAAATAACCCAGGGCCAGGGCGGCATAACCTCGCGACGCATAGAGTGCCGCTCGCGCTTCGTTGATGCCGCCACCCGAGCCATTGAGGACCATCACGGCAGGATGCGGTCCGTCACCTGCTGGCATGAATAACGTGCCCACCAATCCGTCCTCGCGAATATCGCGACGGCTGACGCCTGGCCCGGCGAGACGCTGAATCATGGTCACGGATTGATCGCAGCCCGACAGCGCAACTTCGGTCAACAGCGGTTCTAGCACCGAGTCCGGAAAGATTTCCTTGCTCGCGGCATGTTGCGGACGCTGGCTCCAGAGCAGCCCCATGGCCGATACCTCTGCGTAATCGCCCGCTATCGGCGCATCGCGCTGCAGATCGACGATCCCTTGGGCATCGGCCACAAAGGTCGCATGGCTCTGCCAGGACTGGCCTGCGCCACGACGGGTCGTTGCCGTGAGGGTTATCTGTTGGCCCGCCGCCAGACCTTCGACACAAATGCGTCGCGGCTCGTCCAGGAGAGCATCCAGCGGAGTGATTGATAAATGTGGCATCAGCTTTTTCCATGAGTCCTTGCTACCCGTCACAATGACTCAAAGCGGCAAAGCAATAAACAATTCCCCCTTCAGTTGTGGCTTACTGGAGATCGCTACCATCAAAGCATGGACACTTTCCCAACCCTCGCGGCCATTTAACGCATGACGAATTCGCGCTCTGTTTTCATCCCTTCCTGGCTACGCCCTGTTCTGCGCCCTGTGCTTGATCCGTATCGCCGTTACCGGCATGCGCGTCTGATTCATGCGGCGCGTATCGTGGTCGGGCTGCTGGTGTCGATCCTGCTGACATCCGGCCTGAACATGCCCCATGGCGAGTGGGCTTCGGTGACGATGCTGATCGTGATCGGTGGTTTGCAGCACCATGGCAATATCGGCAAAAAGTCCGTGGAACGCGCATACGGAACACTGATTGGCGCAGGCCTTGGGCTGTTTGTGGTGGTGCAGCAGGGGTATCTGGAAATCCCGTTGCTGACTTACGTGATCATGTCCGTGATGTGCGGATTCTTCGCTTATCACGCCATCGGCAAGGGCGGTTATACCGCGCTGCTGTCGGCAATCACCCTGTTTATCGTGGCCGGGCACGGGGTCAACCCGATCAGTGATGGTCTGTGGCGAACGCTGGATATCATGATCGGTATCGCGCTGGCCCTGGCCTTCTCCTTTGCCTTGCCGCTGTATGCAGTCTTCTCCTGGCGCTACAACCTGGCCAGCGGCCTGCGCGATTGCGCCAAGGTGTACGGGCGCATCCATCAGGGCGAGCCGATCAGTGCCGATGAGCACTTGAAGCTGACCGCAAGACTCAACGCCACGATGCTGCAACTGCGCTCGCTGCTGCCGTCGGTGTCCAAAGAAGTGAAGATTTCCATGGTCGAGCTGGATGCGATTCAGGGCCATTTCCGGATGTGCCTGAGCACGCTGGAGATCCTTTCAAACATTCGCCCGGCCGACCTCGATCAGGCCGCAGGCACAACTTTGAAAACCTCCATGGACGCCGACTACCGCCAGATCCGCAGGCAATTGATCGGCATGGCCCGCGCCCTGCAAACCGGTGCGACCGAACGTCTGGCACGCACGTCGGAAAACACTGCCACCCAGGCTGCGATTCCTGCCGAGCTGACCGGTTACCACTTGATGACTCAGCAACTGGCGCACAACCTCGACGGCTTGCAAGAGCGCTTGTCCAGGACCGCCAAGCGCTGGAAATTTTGAAGGAGAGCACCGTGTCCGATAGCCGCCCTCTCGCTCTGGACGATATCGACCGCCAGTTGATTGCAGCCCTGCAACTCAATGCACGGGAAAGCGTGGCCACGCTGGCTCGGCAACTGGGGATTGCCCGCACCACTGTCACTTCACGCCTCGCTCGCCTGGAAAGTACCAAGGTCATCACCGGTTATGGCGTGCGCCTGAGCCAGCGGGTCGTTGATGGTGGCCTGCAGGCCTACGTGGGCATTACCGTCCAGCCTCGCTCGGGCAAAGAGGTGCTGCGTCGGCTCAGCACCCTGGCGCAGGTTCAGCAGTTATGCGCCGTCAGTGGCGAGTTCGATTATGTCGCCTGGCTGCGCACCGATTCGCCTGAACAACTGGACCAGTTGCTGGACCTGATCGGCAGTATCGACGGTGTGGAAAAGACCACCACTTCGATCATTCTCAGCAGCAAGATTGATCGTGGTCATGCTGTTTGATCAGACTTCTGTAATGAGCTGATCAGTATGAAAAGTGTGTAACTACTTCTCCTTAAAAACCCGATTACGACATCCGCCTACCTTATTGCGACATTCCTGAATAATAATCAAAACTAAATACAGGCAAGGTGACACTACTGATGTTTTTCAGATAATTTGCACGTATCAGGGACGCCATCAATAAATAATAAATCAGGGACAACTTTATACAGGGGCCAACAGGCCCTTTTTCAGTTTCACCCTCTCGAGCTTCGAGAACTCTGCCGCCACTCCCACATTTTTCAAGTAGAACGAAAATGATTGAGCCAGAGCGGATCGTCATCCTGTCCAAAGAAGTAGAGGCGTTAGCCAATCGGGGCGTCAGCGATATTCAAGTGATTACCCGACAGACACGCCTGCTGGCAATCAATGCCCTGATCGAAGCGGCCCATGCCGGTAGCGCAGGCAAAGGTTTTTCGGTCGTGGCCGAAGAGGTCAAGAATATCTCCGAGCGTGTTTCAAAGATCGCAGGAGCCCTGACTCATGACTTGCAAGCCTCGGTCAATCAGTTGATCGAACTGGGCCAGAGCATGTGTTTCGACATGCGCGGCCAGCGCCTGGCCGACCTGTCCCTGAACATGATCGAAATCATCGACCGCAACCTGTACGAACGAACGTGTGACGTCCGCTGGTGGGCAACGGATGCCTCGCTGGTCGATATGCTTACCACCCAGACACCACAGACATGCGCTCATGCCAGCAAACGTCTGGGCATCATTCTGGACAGCTACACCGTCTACCTGGACATATGGGTCGCCGACACGACAGGACGAGTGGTTGCCTGTGGTCGTGCCGGCACTTATGAGAAAGTCATGGGGGCCAATGTTGCCGAAGAGCCCTGGTTCAAGAATGCATTGCGTCACAGCTCCAGCGATCAGTACTACGCGGGGCAAGTGACTGTAGAACCGCTATTGAACAACTCGCAGACATGCGCGTTCAGTGCGGCAGTGCGTATCAATGCCGGTTCTCATAGCCCCGTCGTCGGCGTCATTGGTATTTTCTTCGACTGGCAGAGCCAGGCCAGGTCCGTTATTGACGGCGTTCGTCTGAGTGATGAAGAGCGCGCACGCAGCCGGGTCATGATGGTCGACGCCAACCACCGGATCATTGCCAGTTCGGACCCAGAAAGCCTGCTCGGCGAACCCATCCAGCTACAGACCAGGACCGGGCACAAAAGCGGTTACAGCACCCAGCAGGCTCAAGCCATTCAGGGCTATGCACTGACACCCGGCTTTGAAACCTGGCCGGGCATGGGATGGCTTGGCGTGATAGAGCAACAACTTCCCGCCATAGAATCCTGACACAGCCACACCCGCGAGCCAGACATCACTGGCTCGCTTGCGCAGCTCAAATCAACAAAGTGACCGCCACCCTCGTCATATTGAACAAAATCAAATCATAACGACGACACTTTGCGTCTTATTAACGTGCTCGCGCTTATCTAGACTGTGGTTTTCGCTGTAGCCGAATCAAGGTCTGTCATGAAAAACAATCGTCATCCTCAAGACGGCAAAAAGCCGATCACCATTTTTGGCCCTGACTTTCCTTTTCCCTTTGATGACTGGATCGAGCATCCGGCAGGTCTGGGCAGCATTCCGGCAGAAAACCACGGCAAGGAAGTCGCGATCATTGGTGCCGGTATCGCTGGGCTGGTGGCGGCTTATGAACTGATGAAGCTGGGCCTCAAACCTGTGGTTTATGAAGCCTCGAAAATGGGCGGCCGCCTGCGCTCACAGGCTTTCGAGGGTGCCGAAGGCATCATCGCGGAACTGGGCGGCATGCGCTTTCCCGTGTCGTCTACCGCGTTCTATCACTACGTCGACAAGCTGGGTCTTGAGTCCAGCCCATTCCCCAACCCGCTGACGGCTGCTTCAGGCAGTACCGTCATTGATCTGGAAGGCACGACTTACTACGCACAAAAGCTGTCGGACTTGCCTGCGCTCTTTCAGGAAGTGGCCGACGCATGGGCGGATGCTCTGGAGTGCGGCTCGCAGTTTGCCGATATCCAGCAGGCCATCCGCGACCGCGATGTGCCGCGCCTCAAGGCGCTGTGGAACACGTTGGTTCCGCTCTGGGACGACCGCACGTTCTATGATTTCGTCGCCACCTCCAAAGCCTTCGCCAAGCTGTCGTTCTATCACCGGGAGGTATTCGGCCAGGTGGGCTTTGGTACTGGCGGCTGGGACTCGGACTTCCCCAACTCGATGCTGGAAATCTTCCGCGTAATCATGACCAACTGCGACGAGAACCAGCACCTGATCGTGGGCGGAGTGGAACAGGTTCCGCTGGGCATATGGCGTCATGTACCGGAGCGTTGTGCCCACTGGCCTGAAGGCACCAGCCTGTCGTCACTGCATCGCGGCGCGCCACGCACCGGGGTCAAACGCATTGCGCGGGCCGAGGACGGAAACCTGGCCGTCACCGACAACTGGGGTGATACGCGGCATTATTCGGCGGTGCTGACCACCTGCCAGAGCTGGTTGCTGACCACCCAGATCGAGTGTGAAGAGTCGCTGTTCTCGCAAAAGATGTGGATGGCCCTGGATCGCACCCGCTACATGCAGTCCTCGAAAACCTTCGTCATGGTGGATCGTCCGTTCTGGAAAGACAAAGATCCGGAAACCGGCCGCGACCTCATGAGTATGACCCTCACCGACCGGCTGACCCGAGGCACTTACCTGTTCGATAACGGCGACGACAAACCGGGGGTGATCTGCCTGTCCTATTCATGGATGAGCGACGCCCTGAAGATGCTGCCGCAGCCTATCGAGAAGCGGGTGAAACTGGCGCTGGATGCCTTGAAGAAGATCTATCCGAAAGTGGATATCTCCGCACGCATCATCGGTGACCCGATCACCATTTCATGGGAAGCCGACCCGCATTTCCTCGGGGCCTTCAAAGGTGCGCTGCCGGGCCATTACCGCTATAACCAGCGGATGTACTCGCACTTCATGCAGCAGGACATGCCCGCCGAACACCGCGGCATGTTTCTGGCCGGCGACGATATATCCTGGACCCCCGCATGGGTCGAGGGCGCAGTGCAGACGTCATTGAACGCCGTGTGGGGCATCATGACTCACTTTGGTGGCAAGACGTCCCCAGAGAATCCGGGCCCCGGCGATGTGTTCCACGAGATCGGCCCTATCGCCCTGGCGGACTGATTCAGGAGGAAAACAGCCATGCGTATCGCACTGTATCAATGCCCGCCAATGCCACTGGATATCGACGCCAACCTGTTGCGGCTGGAGCAACAGGCTCGGACGGCGGCAGAGCAAAAAGCCAGTCTGCTGGCCTGCCCGGAGATGTTCCTGACCGGTTACAACATCGGAGCAGAAGCGGCTCGCAAACTGGCGCAACCGGCCGATGGGCTCGCAGCTTCTCGTGTCGCAACCATTGCCCGGAACCACGGTATCGCGATTGTGTATGGCTATCCCGAACTCGGCAGTGACGGGCATATCTACAACGCGGCGCAACTGATCGACAGCCACGGACAGAGCCTGGCCAACTATCGCAAAACCCATCTGTACGGTGAGCTGGACAAGTCGATGTTCACGGCGGGCAGCGATGACTTTCCAGTGGTGGCGCTTGATGGCTGGCGTCTCGGCCTGCTGATCTGCTACGACGTGGAGTTCCCCGAAAACACCCGTCGCCTGGCGCTCGCCGGTGCCGAACTGATTGTGGTGCCGACGGCAAACATGGAGCCTTACGATTTCATCTGTGACATTACCGTGCGAGCGCGGGCGTTCGAGAACCAGTGTTATGTGGTGTATGCCAATTACTGTGGCCGCGAGGGCGAGATTCATTACTGCGGACAAAGCAGTATTTGCGCACCGGACGGCAGCCGCCCGGCCCTGGCGGCGCGGGATGAAACGCTGATGGTCAGTGAGCTGGACAAACCATTGCTGGAAGGCACACGGGCGATCACGCCCTATTTCCATGATCGACGGCCGGGGTTGTACAGCGATCTGACCAAGACCTGAGTTTTGAAGGGATTGTTCGCGAATAAATTCGCTCCTGCGGCGGCCTGAGCGCAAATCCCGAGCGCCTCCTGCTAACATGTCGCGCATCTCGACACTGCCGTGACGCCAGCCGATGCCCCATGCTTCCAGTTCTGCCTCAAGGTCTGAATTGACCTCCAGCCTCACCCGCCTTCAGGAACACTTCTTCAAAGTCGTCGTGCCGCTCTGGCAAGGTCCTGGCTGGAACGCGCAACTGGCGTTGCCTTATGAAGCGCTCGATGCGCAGCACCATCCTCTGCCGCCACAACGCTACAGAGCCATGGCCTGCGCCCGGCAGTTGTTCCTGTTTTCCAGCCTGATCGGTCACCCGGACTTTCCGGACGCCGCGACTCGCGCGGGTGCGCTGTTTCGCTCCATGCAGCAACACTTTCATGATGCGGAACACGGCGGCTGGTTTTACAGCATCGATCCACAAGGCCAACCGCTGGACCGCCGCAAGGATCTCTACACCCATGCTTTCATCATCTTTGCCTTCGCCCATTACTGGGCCAGGGTAAAAGAGCCTCTGGCCGAGTCGGCACTCAATGCCGCGCTGAACGTTGTCGCAGAGCGTTTCGACGATGGGGCCGGTCTTTACGAAGCGAGCCTGGATGAAGACTGGTCCACGCTGGGCAGCGGGCCTTTGCAGAACCCGTTGATGCATCTGGCTGAGGCGTTTCTGGCAACGCTGTCGGTACGTCCGGATCCCAAGACCCAATCGGCCCTGAATGGGCTGGTCACTCACATGCAGCGCCGCTTCATCGACCCGGCGACGGGTGTGATGCTGGAGAAACCGCTGGGGGCTGTGGATAACTGGTATGAACCGGGACACCAGTTCGAGTGGTTTTTCTTGCTGCACACCTCTGCCGAACTGCGCAGCACTCCGTTGTATGCCTCGTTGAACCGGGCGTTCGCGCTTGCAGAGACTCAGGGCGTCGATCAGCAAACCGGTGCGGTGACCGCGATGCTGACATGTGACGGTGTTGTACGTGATGGCACCCAGAGAATCTGGGCACAGGCCGAATATCTGCGGGCGCTGGCGTTGCGTCCTGACGGCCTGAGCCGCCTGGATCAACAACTCACAGCGCTGCAACAGCGATTCCTGCATGCCGGTGGCTGGCATGAATGCCTGGATACCAATGGCCAGGTCAGTCGCAGCGATATGCCATCAACGACGCCCTATCACCTGGCCACCTGCTACATCGGCCTGGCCGAACACCTGTAGGAATCAACCGCGGTTGCGGTCGATCGCAAAACCGGCCCAGGTCTGGCTGACGGGCATCAGCTCAAGGCTGTTGATGTTGACGTGCGCCGGAGTGTTCATGATCCAGAAGATCGTCTCGGCGATGTCCTCTGGCTGGATAGGCTCGGCACCGGCATAGGTCGCATCGTACTTGGCCTGATCACCACCGAAGCGCACCAGCGAGAACTCGCTTTCGCACAGGCCCGGCTCCAGGTTGGTTACACGTACGCCCGTGCCGATCAGGTCATTGCGCAGGTTCAGCGAGAACTGCCCCACGAATGCCTTGGTGCCACCATATACATTGCCGCCCGGATACGGGTAGTTGCCCGCAACAGAACCCAGGTTGACGATACTCGCGCCACGACCATGGCCGATCAGACGCGGCAGCAGCAGGCGTGTGGTGTAAACCAGGCCTTTGATGTTGGTGTCGATCATGGTGTCCCAGTCATCCAGATCGCACTTGGGTGCAGGGTCGATGCCCAGCGCCAGGCCTGCGTTGTTGATAAGTCCCCGAATGGTCGAGAACTCTTCTGGCAAACCAGCGATGGCGCTTTCCATGGCAGCGCGGTCACGTACATCCAGCACCAGTGTATGCACCTTGGTTTGCGCTGACAGCTCGGCGCTCAAGGCGTCCAGACGCTCCTGGCGGCGGCCGGTCAGCACCAGCGACCAGCCCGCTTCGGCAAAGCGACGGGCGCAAGCTTCGCCAAACCCGGAAGTAGCGCCCGTGATGAATACGGTGGAAGTCATTTCGTTCTCCTGACATGGCGCAATAAAAGCGCAGCCTGTTAATAAGTTCACAGCAAGACCGGCAGGATGCCCGCCCGGAGCCGTCTGGATCAAGCATGTGGACAAAGCTGCCCACAGAAAACCATAACTGTACAAAAAACGAACAACACCAGCAAAGCCACGCATCACAAGGCCTGCAAGGGGTTTTGCCCACCTTATCCACAGTCAGGCCCACAAACTCTGGGGGCAAGTGTAAAACCCTGGATGGCTTGCATTTCAAGGGCTGTAGCGCATCGGGAGAAGTTTTTCCCTTGACTTTGAAACCGACACCCAGGCCCCACAAAAGTGAGCAAAACCTTGCACCGCCCTCCAGACCAATAACAATGCCGCTTACCCGACTATTTCCAACGCTTGCCCACAGACTTATCCACAGGCTTGCGCATCACACGAACTGTATGAACAACCAGGTATCAAGGCGTTGACAAAAGCCTGTAGAGAACATCTAAAAATGACTGATCAAAAAACAACCACCCCGCTATAACCCTTATATATAAAGGCCTACAGCCAAATACTCCCAAGTTATTAACAGCCAGTTCCACAGTAAACCTGAACAAGTCAAAACCGTGACAAAACAACCGTTTGCAGCGGCTTTATGTCGCGTTTGAGTGGCCTGTCAAAATTGTTTTCCACAATTTGAAAAAACAGCGCCCCGAGTAAAAGACACCCGGGGCGCATGGATAAACGCTGCTGTTTTTTTGACTGAATCAGTGCCCGCCCAGATAAGCGCTCCTGACCTCTTCATTGACCAGCAATTCCTGCCCGGTGCCTGACAGGCGGATTTCACCGTTGACCATCACATACGCACGGTCGGACAGCTTGAGTGCGTGGTTGGCATTCTGCTCGACCAGGAAGATCGTCATACCGGTGGCCGCCAGTTCGCGCAGGGTCGAGAAGATCTGTTTGACGATGATCGGCGCCAGGCCGAGGCTCGGCTCGTCGAGCAGCAACAGTTTCGGGCGGCTCATCAGGGCTCGGGCGATGGCCAGCATCTGCTGCTCGCCACCGGACATGGTCATGGCGCGCTGGTTACGGCGCTCCTTGAGCCTGGGGAACAGATCGAACATGCGCTGCATGTCTTCGGCCGAATGCTTGTCGCCAATCGGTATGGTGCCCATCAACAGGTTTTCCTCGACCGACATGTCAGGGAATACCCTGCGCCCTTCCGGCGACTGCGCAATGCCGTTGGAAGCGATGTAGTGCGACGACTTCTGCGTGATATCGATGCCCTGATAGAGGATCTGCCCGCTGGCAGCACGCGGCTGGCCGAAGATCGACATCAGCAGCGTGGACTTGCCCGCGCCGTTGGAGCCGATCAGGCTCACGGTTTCGCCTTCATCGATATGCAGCGAAACCTTCTTGAGAGCCTGGATCGGCCCGTAATACACATCGATCTCTTTCATTTCGAGGATCGGCTTGCTCATACCAATTCCTCTTCATCAGCGCCCAGATAAGCGGCGATCACTTTAGGATCGTTGCGGATCTGCTCCGGTCTGCCAGCGGCAATCACGTTGCCGTGGTCCAGCACCACAATATCGTCGGAAATATTCATGACCATACCCATGTCGTGCTCGATCAGCACGATGGTCATGTCATGTTCGTCCCTCAGCAGGCGGATCATGCCGCTCAGGGCTTCGGTTTCCTGAGGGTTGAGGCCGGCGGCAGGCTCGTCGAGGCAGATCACCTGGGGCCGTGTGCACATGGCCCGGGCAATTTCCAGGCGGCGCTGCTGACCGTAGGACAACTCACCGGCGAGGCGGTTGGCGCAGCCCACCAGATCCACCACTTCCAGCCAGTAGAACGCCGTATTGAGTGCATCCTCCTCAGCCTTGCGATAACCCTTGGTATTGAGAATGCCGCTGAGCAGGCTGCGATTGACCCACATGTGCTGGGCCACCAACAGGTTTTCCACTACCGACATTTCCTTGAACAGTCGAATGTTCTGGAACGTGCGCGCCAGCCCGGCCCGGTTGACCAAATGGGTACCGCCGAACATCTTGTAGTACAGGCGGCTGAAGAAGCTCTTGGGTGAGACGAAGTCTGTCGCAGCAAACGACTCGCCCAGCAGCTTGATCACATTGGTGGTCTTGCCACGGGTATGCAGCTCGATACGTCCGCCCGTGGCTTTGTAGAAACCGGTCAGGCAGTTGAAGACCGTGGTCTTGCCCGCGCCGTTTGGGCCGATCAGGGCAAAGATCGAGTTGCGACGAACTTGCAGGCTGACATCGCTCAACGCCTTGATGCCGCCAAAATGCATCATCAGATGCTCGACCGAGAGAATGACTTCATTGCTCATGACGCCGCTCCTTCTTTGGTCAGCATGCCCTTGCGCGGCATCACACCAGTACGGCTGATGCGGATCAGGCCCCGAGGCCGCCAGATCATCATCAATACCATCAGGATTCCGAACAGCAGTACCCGGTACTCGGAGAAACTGCGCAGCAGTTCGGGCGCGACCGTCAGCACGAAAGCCGCAATCACTACCCCCACCGTCGAGCCCATGCCACCCAGCACCACAATCGCCAGGATCAGTGCCGACTCGAAGAAGGTGAAGGAAGTCGGGTTGACGAAGCCCTGATAGCTGGCGAAAAACACACCGGCCAGACCGGCCGTCGAAGCCCCGATGGTGAACGCCGACAGCTTGACGAGCACATGATTGAGCCCCATCGAACGACAGGCAATCTCGTCTTCGCGTAGCGCTTCCCAGGCACGGCCGATGGGCATGCGAGTCAGGCGATGCTTGATGAACAGCACGGCCAGCACCACGATGAACAGCACGGTATAGATGAACAGGAATTTCAGGTCCGGGTTGTAATCGAAGCCGAAATATTCGTGAATCGGAATACCGCCCTCTTTGGCACGACGTCCGAACTCCAGGCCAAAAAAGGTGGGCGCTGGCACGGGGACGCCATTCGGGCCGCCGGTAAAGGACAGCCAGTTGTTGAGCACCAGACGGATGATCTCACCGAAACCCAGGGTCACGATGGCCAGATAGTCGCCGTGCATGCGCAACACCGGAAACCCCAGAATGCACCCGGCCAATGCAGCGGCAATCGCCGCCAGAGGCAACGCCGACCAGAAACCCAGGCCCAGATACTGGTAACCCAGAGCCAGGCCATAGGCACCAATGGCATAAAACGCCACGTAGCCCAGGTCCAGCAGCCCGGCCAGACCGACCACGATGTTCAACCCCAGCCCGAGCAGAACGTAGATCAGCCCGAGGATGACCACAGTCAGCAGGTACTTGTTGGCAAAGATCGGAAACACGATGGCGATCACGATCAGCAGCGGGATGATCCAGTAGAGGCTCGACTTGTGATCGGGCTTGAGCACATGCACGCCCGAACCGGAGCTCTCGAAACTCTGGCTGATGCGAATGCCCTTGGGCGTCTGCAGGAACAGGCTCATGAGGAAACGACCCGCCATGACCACCGCCACCAGCAGGGCAACACGGGTCGGTTGCAGGTTGAAGCTGTAGCCGTCGAGCACGATGCCCACGATCGGGCCGAAGACGATCAGCGCCAGCAGCCCGGCAATCACAGCGTCGATCAGGCTTTTCTTGATATCGATAGGTTTAGCGACAGAAGCAGACATACTTATACCTTCGCCACGAGTGGGCGACCCAACAGGCCTTGAGGACGGAAAATCAGGATCAGTACCAACAGGCCGAAACTGAACACGTCTTTGTAATCGGAGTTGATCAGGCCGGAGAACTGCGACTCGGCCACCCCCAGGATCAAGCCTCCCAGCATCGCGCCCGGCAGCGAGCCGATACCACCCAGCACTGCGGCAGTGAACGCCTTGATGCCGATGACGAAGCCGGCATAGAAATCGAATGTGCCGTAGTTCATGGTGATCAGCACACCCGCCAGCGCGGCCATGGCAGCACCGATGATGAACACGTAGGAAATGACCCGATCCGTATTGATCCCCAGGATCGACGCCATCTTGCGATCCTGTTGCGTGGCGCGGCACATGCGGCCCAGCTTGGTGTACTTGATGATGTAGGTCAGCAGCGCCATGCCGGCGAAAGCGGCGATCAGAATGAAGATCTTGGTGTAGGTGATCTGCACGAAGCCGGTTCCGACCTCGAAGCGCCACGCGCCTTCAAGAAGCGTGGGCACACCCTGCTGCCGGGCGCCCTGACTGATCTGCGCGTAGTTCTGCAGGATCAGGGAAATACCGATGGCGCTGATCAGCGGTGCCAGCCGGGTCGAGTTGCGCAGCGGCTTGTAAGCCACCCGCTCAATGACGAAGCCGTAGACACCTGTCACCACGACGGTGAAGATCAGCGTCCCGAGAATCAGGAATGGAAACGACTCCAGACCGAAGAAAGACAGAACCGCCAGGCCGATTGCGGCCAGGTAGGCGGAGATCATGTAAACGTCGCCATGGGCGAAGTTGATCATGCCGATAATGCCGTAGACCATCGTGTAGCCGATGGCAATGAGGCCGTAGACAGACCCGAGGGTCAGCCCGTTGACCATTTGCTGCAGGAAAATACCGTCCATCACGCACGCTCACACACTTGAAGGCCGCTCAAGGCACTGCTCGCCCTGCCCTGAGGGCAAAACGAGCAGGTCCTGCGGCAACAGAAGAGTCCAGGCCCGCCGAGGCGCGAGCCCGTTACCATGCCTGCCCCGCCCGAAGAGGCAGGTCAGGCGCTGTATCTATCTCACTTCTGTTGTTCAAGCTGCTTGTATTTACCGGTCGCGTCCCACTGATACACCACATAGTCGGAGACTTTCAGGTCGCCCTTGGCATCCCAGCTCTTCTCGCCCATGACCGTCTTGACCGGGTTGGCTTTCAGCCATACGGCCGCAGCATCGCCCTTGTTGGACTTGGCACCGTTGAAGCCGGCAGCCAGCACCTGTACGGAAGCGTAGGCATACAGGGTGTAGCCTTCAGGCTCGTAACCGGACTTGCGGAACTCATCGACCACTGCCTTGCTCTCCGGCAGCAGGCGCGGGTCAGCCCCGAAGGTCATGTACACGCCATCCACGTACTGTGGGCCGCCTGCGGTCCTCACCAGCTCATCAGTCACGACGCCATCATCGGACATGAACTTGACGTCCTTGAGGCCTTGCTCGCGCAGTTGACGAACCAGCGGGCCAGCCTCCGGGTGCAGACCACCGAAGTAGACGACATCGGCGCCCACCGAACGGATCTTGGTAACCAGAGCACTGAAATCTTTCTCGCCACGGGTCAGGCCTTCGTACAGGACCTCTTTCACGCCACGCTTGGCCAACTGGGCACGGGTCGCATCGGCGAGCCCCTGACCGTAGGTGTCCTTGTCGTGGATAACCGCGATTTTCTTGCCTTTGAGCACATCGACGATGTAATCGCCGGCAACCACGCCTTGCTGATCGTCACGCCCGCACATGCGGAACATTTCTTTCAGGCCACGCTCGGTAACAGCCGGGTTGGTGGAACCCGGAGTAATGGCAATCACGCCTGCATCGCTGTAGACCTCAGAAGCCGGAATGGTGGATGAGGAACAGAAGTGCCCCACAACTCCCACAACCTTGTCCTGATCGACCAGACGGTTGGCGACAGCCACGGCCTGCTTCGGCTCGCAGGCATCATCGCCACGGACCAGAACAATCTTCTCCCCGTTGACGCCACCTGCTGCGTTGATCGCATCCGCAGCCGCCTGAGCGCCCTTCATATACTGCTCGCCAAACGATGCGTTGGCACCGGTCATCGGGCCTGCAACGCCAATCTTCACGTCAGCTTGAGCAAACGAAGACACGCCCAATGCAGTTGCCACTGCGATTGCCAGAAAGCCTTTCCTGTAAAACGTATGCGACATGAGTGGTGCTCCTGAGGTTTTTTTAATTAGCACTGCAACTACAAGCGTTGCTTAGAGCAAGGGGCGTGCCATCACTTTTCATTCGGCGAGCCGGAATGTCTGTGCAGCCGTCTCAGTACTGACCGATCCTTGGAAAAGGGCCGTGCAACCGTCCGCAACGCAAAAGGTGCAACCATGGAAAAACATGGCGCAACCCGAACAAACAGAAACGGCGAACCACACACTCCCCGACGTGCAACCCGGCTGTAACCGGTCACGTCACCGAAGTGCACACCCCCAGTGCGCATACGCTACGAGACGCACCATTTGAGGTTAGTGGAAGCACAGGAAAACGCTGGCGATGATGCACAAACCCGGACTGCAAGCCCCGCCATGAGGCATGCCGATCTGTTACCCGCAGATGTCCGGCGCCCATCACTGTCCCGGTTTTTCTGCACGCAATGCGGGAACAGTTGGATCATCCGGCAAGTTAAGGGTGACAATGGGAACCCAGCAGGCCGCGAGCACTCTGAACACGACATTCGCGAGCCCAACGTTATCGGCTGCTCTGGAGATCCAAATCAATGAGCGGGAGCGCCTTCTCGAATCGCATCGTGCAAAATCTGCTCGATACCGATTTCTACAAGCTCACCATGATGCAGGCGGTACTGCATAACTATCCCAATACCGATGTGGAGTGGGAGTTTCGCTGCCGAAACGGCGAAGACCTGCGGCCCTACCTGACCGAAATCAGGCATCAGATCGAATTGCTGTGCGAGCTGTCGTTGAGCAACGAACACCTGGCATTCCTGGAGCGCATCACCTTTCTGAAACCCGACTTCCTCAGGTTCCTGGGGCTGTTCCGCTTCAATACCCGTTATGTGAAGACCAGCATCGAAAACGATGAGCTGTGCATTCGCCTTAATGGTCCGTGGCTGCATGTAATCCTGTTTGAAGTCCCCTTGCTGGCCATCGTCAGCGAAGTCCGTAATCGTCATCGTTACCCGGACATCATGCTCAGTCAGGCGCGTGAACGTCTCTACGACAAGTTCGAGTGGCTGACCAGCAACGCCAGTACGGATGAACTGGCCGAACTGAAAGTTGCTGACTTCGGCACCCGCCGTCGCTTCTCCTACGGCGTGCAGGAAGCAATCGTGCAAGTGCTCAAACGTGACTTCCCCGGCCAGTTCGTCGGCACCAGTAATGTGCATCTGGCACGCGAGCTTGATCTCAAGCCGCTGGGCACCATGGCTCATGAATGGATCATGGCGCACCAGCAACTCGGCCCGCGCCTGATCGACAGCCAGATCGCCGCGCTGGACTGCTGGGTTCGCGAGTACCGCGGGCTGCTGGGTATCGCCCTGACCGACTGCATCACCACCGATGCCTTCCTGAGCGACTTCGATCTGTATTTCGCCAAGCTGTTCGACGGTCTGCGCCACGACTCGGGCGATCCGGTGAAGTGGGCTGAAAAATGCATTGCTCACTATCAGAGGCTGGGTATCGACCCGACGAGCAAGACCCTGGTGTTCTCCGACGGCCTGAGCCTGCCCAAGGCGCTCGAGATATTCCGGGCATTACGCGGCCGCATCAATGTCAGCTTCGGGATCGGCACCAACCTCACCGCCGACATTCCAGGCATTGCACCGATGAACATGGTGCTGAAAATGACCGCATGCGCCGGGCAACCTGTGGCAAAGATTTCCGATGAGCCAGGCAAGGCGCAATGCAAGGACCCGAACTTCGTCTCGTACCTGCGACACGTGTTCAAGGTGCCCGCTTTGACTGCACCTGAAAAACCCGTTTGAATTGTCCCGACTTACGAGGAGTGACTCATGCACGCCGTACAACAGCAGATCGCTGAACAGCTCAATGTCCAGCCGCCTTTCGCCGACCACAACGCTTTGCAGACCGAAGTGGCCCGCCGCGTGGACTTCATCAAGGAGTGCCTGCTCAATGCAAGGCTCAAGACGCTGGTACTGGGGATCAGCGGCGGCGTCGACTCACTGACCGCTGGCCTGCTGTGCCAGCGCGCCGTCAAGGAACTGCGCAGCAGCACCGGCGACGACAGCTACCGCTTCGTTGCCGTACGCCTGCCGTATGTGGTGCAACATGACGAACACGAAGCCCAGGCTTCTGTGGATTTCATCGATCCGGACGAGCGTCATACCGTCAACATCGGCGAGAGCGTCAAGGCACTGGCCGCCGAAGTCAGGGCCTTCGATGGCAAACCCGCAGGCACGGTGGACTTCGTGCTCGGCAACACCAAGGCGCGCATCCGCATGGTGGCGCAGTACACCATCGCCGGGGCTTATCAGGGGTTGGTGGTAGGTACTGATCATGCGGCCGAAGCCGTCATGGGCTTCTTTACCAAGTTCGGTGACGGCGCCTGCGACCTGGCCCCCCTGAGCGGCCTGGTAAAAAACCAGGTACGCGCCATCGCCCGCCATTTCGGCGCACCGGAATCACTGGTGGAGAAAGTACCAACGGCGGACCTGGAAGACCTGGTACCCGGCAAGCCGGACGAAGCCTCCCATGGCGTGACTTACGCCGAGATCGATGCCTTCCTGCACGGCGAACCTGTGCGTGAAGAGGCATTCAGGATCATTTGCGACACCTACTCCAAGACCCAGCACAAGCGTGAACTGCCTTATGCGCCTTAAGCAGGACCGGATTTATCCGGGAAGGCGGTGGAACTGACGATATGGGCACCTGCACTTCGCGAATGAATTCGATCCCAGGGGGAATTCATTCGCGAAAGCATCAACTTACTTCAGCGTAACCGTGCCTTTCATCATGCTGATGTGGCCCGGGAACGAGCAGAAGAACTGGTATTTCTCGGCCGGGTCGAGCTTTGACACATCGAAGGTCACGGAATCAGTCTCACCGGCACCGATCAACTTGGTGTGAGCAATAATGCGAGTGTCACCTTCCTTCAGGTATCCCTTGTCGATACCCACGCTCAGGCCATCAGTGGCGATAGCCTGCGAGTCAGCCGTTTTGCTCAACACCCAGTTATGACCCATCACGTTCTTCGGCAGGCTGCCGGAGTGGGTCAGGTTGACGGTGAAGGTCTTGCAGCTCTTGTCGATCTCGATGGCTTTGGTGTTGAACATCATCTGATCGGTCGAATCGACGGTGGTAGAGCATTCGGCAGCCAACAACTGACCACTGGCCAACGTCAACAGAGAGATAGCTACAAGCTTGCGGATCATATGAATCTCCAAGGCAGGGTACTTCATTAATGTGATGAGAGACTGCCCCATTCAGGGCCAGGTTCCAATGACCTGCGTCAACGTGACTCCCAAGGAAGGCTTATCGATCAGTGGCGCGGAATGATACCGGCTATCGCCGCCATCGAAACAATCAAACAGCCAGCCAGCGCAGGCGGCTCTACCATCGGCGCATTGCCACCCATGGAATGCCTGTCATGCAGCTCAATAGCCTGTTTCGCAGTTTGCTTGCCGCTTACGCCTGTGGCGCCAGCGCCAGTTGTCCACACGATGCCTGCGACCAGGCGCGGCGCACTGCCGGATAATTGAGTGCGCCGCTTAAGGAACGATTCAAAGGCCTCAGGAATTAATGGCGATACCTGAATACACTTCACCGATGGGCATCACCGTCACCCGCACTTCGGGATCATGGCTGCCGCCGCCCAGAATCACGCCGCGCAAAGGGGAGACATCGGAGAAATCCCGCCCCCAGGCCAGGCTGATGTGCTCCAGCGCCGGTTGAATGTTGTTGGTCGGGTCGAAATCGACCCAGCCCGACGCCGGGCAAAACACTGAAACCCAGGCGTGGGAAGCGTCAGCCCCGATAAGCCGTGGCTGGCCGGGTGGTGGCTGGGTCAGCAGGTAACCGCTGACATAACGTGCCGCCAGCCCACGAGAGCGCAGGCACGCCAGCATCAGATGGGCAAAGTCCTGACAGACACCGCGACGCCGCTCCAGTACTTCCACAAGCGGTGTCGCTACTTGAGTGGCTTCGCCGTCAAAAGTGAATTCCTCGAAGATCTTTTCCATCAAGGCTTGCACGCACAGCAGCAAAGGCCGCCCCGGCGGGAAGCAATCCTGAGAGAACTCGGCGAACGAGCGCTTGAGGTGCACATAGGGCGACTCGAAACGATACCGACAGGCTTCCAGAAGATCGGCGCTCATCTTTTGTGCGCTATAGGTCAAGGCGCTGCGCGTCACTTCCCACTCGGGCGATAGGTTGAAGTCCAGTTCAGGCCGCTTCAGCACTTCCACCCGCAAACGGGCATTGACCTGCAGTTCGTCATGGGGACGCTCGAAAGCCAGACGAGTCAGCGGATTGCCGAATACATCCAGCTCGTCCCGGCGCGTGGTGGGCGTCGGCAGGATTTCCAGATGCTGCTCGCTGCAACGCTGCCACGGACTGCTGCGCGGCCACAGGTGCGCCAGTTGCTGCGCCAGGGAAACCGGGCTGTCGTACTTGTAATGGGTGTCGTGGAGGATCTGGTAATGGGCACTCATCAAACGGATACCGTACGTTGGCTGACATCATCGACATGGGCGAAGTGGCGCAGAGCCAGGCGGTCGGAAACCTGCCCGCTGGTATCGCCAATGTTTTGCAGCAGATCAGCCAGCCCTTCCAGCACAGCCTTGAGGCTGCTTTCACCAAACAATGGATTTTCCAGGCTGCCAAGATCGAAGCTGGACAGACGCTGAATCAGGACCGCGAGGCTTCTGTCGCACGGCGCACCGAAATCGTCATTCAAGCGCCGTAACGAACGCTCCACCTGTTTCAGCTGGAACAGCACGGCATGGGGGTTCTGCTCGTCCAGCAGCAACAGGTCCAGCACCGGAATCAGATGCGGCACGGCCATGTAACGTGAACGGTAGGTAATGCTGCTGTTGCCCAGCTCCAGCAACCAGTCCAGCCCCGAGTGATCGGACACCGCCGCAGCCCTCAGGAAAGCGGCCAGGCTGGAGCTGAGAAACTTCAGACGTTCGATACGCCGCCCGATCATCAAAAAGCTCCAGCCTTCGTCACGGGTCATGTCGTCCAGGGCAAACCCGGACAAAGCGGCCAGAGACATCACCAGCCGGTTGAGGAAGTCCAGCAGTTCGCCGAAATCCGGCTCCTTGGTTTCCAGACTTGCGGCTTCGCGCTGCAACTCCACCAGCGCCTGCCAGTTCTCCCGGGAAAGCTTGCCCCGCACCTGGGACGCAGCCCACTGCAAACGCTGCAGATTGGAGCGCAGGCTGAACACCCACTCATCCCCCAGCAACGCCGTAAGCAGACGATCGGGCAACTCTTCGCCCTCCTCGGCTTCGGGCAACAGGTTCAGGCTTTCGGCCAGCTCCACGGAAGCCTGCAAGGCCAGAGGATCATCGCCATCGATATAGCGCGCCAGCATGATCCGCAATAACCGGGCGCTGTCATCGCAGCGCTCGCAATAACGTCCGAACCAGTACAGGTTTTCCACCACCCGCGACGGCAGGTAAGGGTCGCGACGAATCAGGTCGTAAACACCCAGCGGGCGCTGCCCTTTCCATGGTTCGCCCAGATGCGAGTAGTGCTCGCCCAACACCCAGGTGTCCTTGCTGGCACCGCCGCGCTGCATGGAAATCACATCCGCATCGGCTTCGGCAGCCACACGGGTCAGACCACCCGGCAGCACGCGATAACCCTCCATGCCCGCCACCGCATACACCCGCATGCCAATGGCGCGAGGTTGCAGCCCCTTGCCGTCAGGCTGCAGGACTGGCGCATGGGACAGTTGCGCCAGCTCTTGCGCGACATAAGCGTAAGGACGGGCCTGCATGCGAGTCGCCAGTGCCTTGCGTTGTTCTTCGTTCAAGTCGCGCCCGAAGACCGGTGCGAATCGCTGCGACGGAAACGCCGGCTTGATCAGCAATTCGGGCAGCTTCTCCAGCGCCTGAGCCAACACCGGAGGCTCACCGCACCACCAGGTCGCAACCGAGGGCAGGATCAGGTCTTCGCCAAACAGGTACTGGCTGATTTTCGGCAGGAAACCCAGCAACCCCGGCGATTCCAGAACACCGCTGCCCAAAGCGTTGGCCACCAGCACATTACCCTGACGCACGGCTTCCAGCAGACCGGGCACGCCCAGCGCAGAGTCGGTGCGCAACTCCAGCGGATCGCAGAAGTCATCGTCCAGACGCCGCATGATCGCGTGAACCCGGCGCAGACCGCTGAGAGTCTTCAGATAGACCGTGGCATCGCGCACGGTCAGGTCGCCACCTTCCACCAGTGGATAACCCAACTGGCGAGCCAGATACAAATGCTCGAAGTAGCTTTCATTGAAACGGCCTGGCGTCAGCAGTACCACCAGCGGCGCTTCGCTGCTGGTGGGCGCCTGACGGGCCAGAGTCTGTTGCAGGGCACCAAAAAAGCCCGACAAGTGCCTGACCTGCAGATCACGGTAGGCTTCCGGCAGCGCACGCGCGACGATCTGCCGGTTCTCCAGCGCATAACCGGCACCCGAAGGCGCCTGCGTGCGGTCAGCAGTGACCCACCAACGTCCGTCCGGCGTACGCGCCAGATCAACGGCGTACATGTGCAGGAACGTCCCTTCAGGCGGTTTGACACCCTGGCAAGGCCACAGAAAATTGTTATGCCCGAATACCAGCTCGGCAGGCAGCAAGCCATTGGCGATGAGGTCTTGCGGACCATACAGATCAGCCAGCACGGCATTGAGCAGGCGGGCACGCTGGGCGATGCCTGCCGCAAGATGCTGCCACTCCTCGGCCGGGATGACATGCGGCAGCAGATCCAGCTCCCACGGGCGATCGGCGCCCTTGGGGTCGGCGTAGACGTTGTAGGTCACGCCGTTTTCCTGGATCTGCCGGGTCAACAGCGCCTGGCGCTGGGTCAACTGGATGGAAGTACTGCGCTGCATATGCTCGTACAGGCGCTGCCAGTGCGGCCGTACAGCGCCGCTGGCATCGAGCATCTCGTGATAGGTCCCCTCGGAAAGCGGGTAACGGTCAAGCAGATCAGGCATGGAAGGCTCGGCAAACAGCATAAGGGCTTCAGGTTAGCGCAGTCAGATGTCACACCGATGTGGACACGTCCGTGTGCATCCAACTGACTGAGCCATTTTTATTAATGCAGGCGCATATCCAGCGTCATCGGCAGTTCATCGCTAATGTTGAGCGACGGAATCTCCAGTTTGCCTGCGGTATGCCCCACACGGAAAAACCGTGAGAGGCGCCGGCTTTCCGCTTCGTTGGCGTTGACCGGCAAGGTTTCATAGTTGCGGCCGCCCGGATGGGCGACATGATACTCGCAGCCGCCCAGCGAGCGCTGCATCCAGGTATCCAGCAAATCGAAGACCAGCGGTGCATGAACGCCGATGGTCGGTTGCAGGCAATTGGCAGGCTGCCAGGCCCGATAGCGCACAGCCGCGACGAACTCGCCCACTCGCCCGGTGGGCTGCAAAGGCACCGCAATACCGTTGCAGGTCAACATATAGCGCTGCGGCGGCAAACCATTGATCCGCACCTGCAAGCGCTCAAGAGACGAGTCCACATAACGCACCGCGCCGCCGCCCGAGCCTTCCTCGCCCAGTACATGCCAGGGCTCCAGCGCCTGCCGCAGCTCCAGCTCGATGCCGTTGACCGCGTAGTCGCCCACTTTCGGGAAGCGGAACTCCAGATGCGCGGCGAACCATTCGGCCCGCAGTGGATAACCGACGTCATTGAGTTCGGCAATCACATCAGCGAAATCCTGCTCGATGAAATACGGCAGCATGAAACGGTCATGCAGCTCCGTCCCCCAGCGCGCCAGCTTGGCCGGTGCGTAAGGCTCGCGCCAGAAACGGGCGACCAGCGCCCGCAACAGCAATTGCTGGGCAAGGCTCATGCGCGCATGGGGCGGCATTTCAAAGGCGCGCAGCTCCAGCAGCCCCAGGCGCCCGGTCGCACCATCCGGCGAATACAGCTTGTCGATACAGAACTCGGCGCGATGGGTATTACCGGTGACATCAATCAGCAGATTGCGCAGCAGCCGGTCGATCAGCCAGGGCGCAACTTCCTCGCCCGGCTTGGGCATTTGCGCAAAGGCGACTTCCATTTCATAGAGCGAATCGTTGCGCGCCTCGTCAATCCGCGGTGCCTGAGACGTCGGACCGACGAACAGGCCGGAAAACAGATACGACAAGGACGGATGGTTGTGCCAGTAGCTGATCAGGCTGCGCAGCAGATCGGGGCGGCGCAGAAATGGCGAGTCCGCAGGGGTCGCACCACCAAGCACGAAGTGGTTGCCACCGCCTGTACCGGTATGGCGGCCATCGATCATGAATTTTTCAGTGGTCAGGCGCGTGAGGCGTGCCTGCTCATAAAGAAACTCGGTGCGCTCCACCAGTTGGTCCCAGGTGGAGGAGGGTTGCACGTTGACCTCGATCACACCCGGATCCGGCGTAATCCGGAAATTGCTCAGGCGCGGATCGCTCGGCGGCTCGTAGCCTTCCAGCAGCACCGGGCACTGCAATTCTTCGGCGGTGGCTTCGATCACCGCCACCAGTTCAAGGTATTCCTCAAGCTTTTGCAGCGGCGGCATGAACAGGTACAAACGCCCGCCACGCGCTTCTGCGCACAAGGCCGTGCGGGTCAGCCAGTCGGCGGACTGGTCGATGACCGGCTGAGGCTGATCGGTATCGAGCAGCGTTTCTGAATGTAATTCGTCACGTTCAGGCAGCTCGGGGAAATCCTGGTTGTGGTCGGTCGGATGAATGAACGGATACTCCGCCGCCTTGACCCACGGCTGCGAAGCCAGAGGCAAGCGATAGCCGAGGGCGGAATCACCCGGCACCAGACGGCAATGGGTATCGCGCAAATACCAGCGCCCGCTCTGCCAGCGGTCACCCGCAGCGGTGCGCGCCAATGGCAGCACCTGGCCAATCACCTTGTCCAACCCTTGCTCGAACACCTTGCGCAAGCGTGCCCGCTCCAGCTCGTCGCTCAGCCGGGAATCCTCGGCAGTGACGTTCACAGGCAACGCGCCTTCGCGCCACAGGTAATAGAGATTGTCTTCGTAAGCCGGGAAGACGAAGCGGGCCGGCAGTTTCAAGCGCTCGGCAACACTGCTCAGAAAACGTCCAGCCAGCTCACCGGTCGCGCCGTAGTCACGGGTTTCATCGGCAATCAGCGCATCGTTGTTCCAGACCGGCTTGCCGTCCTTGCGCCAGAAGCTGTTGAGCGACCAGCGCGGCAGTTGCTCACCGGGATACCACTTGCCCTGGCCAAAATGCACGATGCCCTTGGGGGAATAATGCCCGCGCATCCGCTGAAACAGCTCGGCCGACAGCGCCCGCTTGTTCGGCCCGAGGGCGGCAGTGTTCCACTCGCTGCCATCACGGTCATCGATAGAGACGAACGTCGGCTCGCCGCCCATGGTCAGGCGCACGTCATCGCGAACCAGATCAGCGTCGATCTGGTGCCCGAGGGCCTGAATCTCCTGCCACTGCTCTTCGGTGTAAGGTTTGGTGACGCGAGGCGCTTCCCAGATCCGTTCCACCGACATTTCATGGCTGAACTCGGTTTCGCAAGGCTCGACCAGACCACTGATGGGTGCAGCCGAAGAAGGCTCCGGGCTACAGGCCAGAGGAATATGGCCTTCCCCGGCAAACAGGCCGGACGTCGCATCCAGCCCGATCCAACCGGCGCCCGGCAGATAGACCTCGCACCAGGCGTGCAGGTCAGTGAAATCCACGTCAGTGCCGGACGGCCCGTCCAGCGCCTCGACATCGGCCTTGAGCTGAATCAGATATCCCGACACGAAACGCGCTGCCAGCCCCAGATGACGCAACAATTGCACCAGCAACCAGGCGGAATCGCGGCACGAACCTGAAGCGTTCTCCAGAGTGAATTCCGGGGTCTGCACACCCGGTTCCATGCGGATCAGGTAATCGATGTCCTGACTCAGGCGCTGGTTGAGCCCCACCAGAAAGTCGATGGCGGGCACCGGCTCACGACTGATGCTTTCGAGATAAGCGGTAAAACGCGGCGTGAGCGGCAGTTTTTCCAGATATGGCGCCAGCTCGCGCTGTTCCTCACCGGCATAAGAAAACGGAATATTTTCCGCGTAGGGCTCAAGAAAAAAGTCGAAGGGGTTGAACACTGCCATCTCGGCAACCAGATCGACCTCGACCCGCAGCTCTTGGGTTTTCTCAGGGAATACCAGACGCGCCAGGTAATTGCCCTGGGGATCCTGCTGCCAATTGATGAAGTGGGTTTCAGGCAAGACTTTCAGCGAGTACGACAACACGCGGGTTCGGCTATGAGCGGCCGGGCGCAGGCGAACAATCTGGGGACCCAGTTCAACCGCGCGTTCGTAGCGGTAATGCGTGACATGGTGCAAGGCAATATGAATCGACACGGCGTGCCTCCTGCGGCCTGGACGGTCATTGAACCGCGCAAGACTTATGCCATGCGGAACAAAGCCTGCGCCAGCGATATTGAAGTGACTGGATCAGCTAAGCACAGCACCAGGATCGCGCCAATTCAGATTAGCGGTGCAAGGGTCGCACAGAAATGGGGCAGCAGGAGCGAATTCATTCACGAATGAGTTCGCTCCTACGGGGAGGAGGAGCCGTTAGCGCGGGACCACTGGCTTACGGGCTGGCTTCTTGCCCTTTCCGCCCTTGGCGGCTTCCATCCGCTCTTTGGCAGCCTGCTTGTTGCGAGCCAGCGCAGCGGCCTTGGCTTCTTCGCGCTTGTCCCAAGGCTTGCTGCCGTCGCTGCCACGGGGCGGCAGGCCGGTATGCTGGGTCTGGATCAGAGTGGTCTTGCCACCCTTGCCCACCTTGTGACTGCCAGCCGGTGTCGAGTTCTTGCGACGGGCGCTCTGATAGCTGTCGGTCGCCGGCTGATGCAGCGGGATCAACTGATGCTTGCCAGGACCGATCAGGTCGGCACGGCCCATGCGCTCCAGCGCTTCGCGAAGCATCGGCCAGCCTTTGGGGTCGTGATAGCGCAGGAACGCCTTGTGCAGACGACGCTGAGCCTCGCTCTTGACGATGGTGACGCCATCGCTCTTGTACGTGACCTTGCGCAGCGGGTTCTTGCCCGAGTGATACATGGCGGTCGCCGAAGCCATTGGCGACGGATAGAACGCCTGCACCTGATCGGCACGGAAACCATTGCCCTTGAGCCACAGCGCCAGATTCATCATGTCTTCATCGGTGGTGCCCGGGTGGGCGGCGATGAAGTAAGGGATCAGGTACTGCTCCTTGCCTGCCTCTTTCGAATACTTCTCGAACATGCGCTTGAATTTTTCATAGCTGCCGATGCCCGGTTTCATCATCTGATTGAGCGGACCTTCCTCGGTGTGTTCCGGGGCGATCTTCAGGTAACCGCCCACGTGGTGGGTCACCAGCTCTTTGACGTACTCCGGCGACTCGACCGCAAGGTCGTAACGCAGGCCGGAAGCGATGAGGATCTTCTTCACGCCCGGCAGGGCGCGGGCACTGCGATACAGCTGGATCAGCGCCGAGTGGTCTGTGTTCAGGTTCGGGCAGATGCCAGGGAAAACACAGGACGGCTTGCGGCACGCCGACTCGATTTCCGGGCTTTTGCAGGCGATGCGATACATGTTCGCGGTCGGACCGCCCATATCGGAAATAACGCCGGTAAAACCGGGAACCTTGTCGCGAATCTCTTCGATTTCACGAATGATCGAATCTTCGGAACGGTTCTGGATGATCCGCCCTTCGTGCTCGGTGATCGAACAGAAGGTACAGCCACCAAAACAGCCACGCATGATGTTGACCGAAAAACGGATCATGTCGTAGGCCGGAATCTTCTCCTTGCCGTACGCCGGGTGCGGAACGCGCGCATAGGGCATGCCGAACACGTAGTCCATTTCTTCGGTAGTCATCGGAATGGGCGGCGGGTTGAACCAGACGTCCACATCGCCATGCTTCTGTACCAGCGCACGGGCGTTGCCCGGGTTGGTTTCCAGGTGCAGCACACGGTTGGCGTGGGCATAGAGTACGGCGTCGTTGCGGACTTTCTCGACCGAAGGCAGGCGGATGACCGTCTTGTCGCGGGTCATGCGCGGGCTGGCCAGGATCTGCACGACCTTGGCTTCGTTCGGATCTTCAACCGGGCCTTTTTCCTGCTCGATGGCGCAGGCCTGGGTATCTTGAGTGTTCACGTACGGGTTGATGATCTTGTCGATCTTGCCCGGACGGTCGATGCGCGTCGAATCGACTTCGTACCAGCCAGCCGGCGTATCGCGACGGATGAACGCCGTGCCGCGCACATCGGTGATCTCTTCAATCTTATGGCCGTAGGACAGACGCTGGGCGACTTCGACAATCGCACGCTCGGCGTTGCCGTAGAGCAGGATGTCGGCGCTGGCGTCGATCAGGATCGAGTTGCGAACCTTGTCCTGCCAGTAATCGTAATGCGCGATGCGGCGCAGCGAGGCTTCGATACCACCCAGCACGATCGGGACATGCTTGTAGGCTTCCTTGCAGCGCTGGCTGTAGACCAGGCTCGCACGATCAGGACGCTTGCCGGCCAGACCGCCCGGTGTATAGGCGTCGTCGGAACGGATCTTCTTGTCCGCGGTATAGCGGTTGATCATCGAGTCCATGTTGCCAGCAGCGACACCGAAGAACAGGTTCGGCTCGCCGAGCTTCATGAAGTCGTCTTTGGACTGCCAGTCAGGCTGGGCAATGATCCCGACGCGGAAACCCTGGGATTCCAGCAGGCGACCAATGATCGCCATGCCGAAAGACGGGTGATCCACATAGGCATCGCCGGTGACGATGATGATATCGCAGGAATCCCAGCCAAGCTGATCCATTTCTTCCCGGCTCATCGGCAGGAAAGGCGCCGGTCCGAAACATTCGGCCCAGTACTTGGGATAGTCAAATAACGGCTTGGCTGCTTGCATGTCAGGACCTACGTTTGCACGTTGGAAAAATCGCGGGCGCGGAATATAGCACAAAAAATGATCAAATCCGACGATAGTGGTCGGATTAGTTATCGATGAAGCCCTGTCTGCAGGAGCGAATTCATTCGCGAATGAATTCGCTCCTGCGCATCACTCGTCATCGAAGTTGTAACTGCCCGGCGCGAGATTCTCGAAGCGGGTGTACTTGCCGATGAACGCCAGACGGGACGTACCGATCGGGCCGTTACGCTGCTTGCCGATGATGATCTCGGCAATGCCCTTGTGCTCGGTTTCCGGGTGATACACCTCGTCGCGATACACGAACATGATGACGTCGGCATCCTGCTCGATCGCTCCGGATTCCCGCAAGTCGGAGTTGATCGGGCGCTTGTTGGGGCGCTGCTCCAGGGAGCGGTTGAGCTGCGAGAGGGCAATGACCGGGCAGTTGAATTCCTTGGCCAGGGCTTTCAACGAGCGGGAAATCTCGGAAATCTCGTTGGTCCGGTTGTCACCGGCAGAACCCGGAATCTGCATCAACTGCAGGTAGTCGATCATGATCATGGCGATGTCGCCGTGCTCGCGGGCAACACGACGGGTACGGGCACGCATCTCGGACGGACTGATACCGGCCGTATCGTCGATGAACAGCTTGCGGTCATTGAGCAGATTGACCGCCGAGGTCAGACGCGGCCAGTCATCATCTTCCAGCTGGCCGGCACGAACCTTGGTCTGGTCGATACGCCCCAGCGAGGAAAGCATACGCATGATCAGCGATTCGCCTGGCATCTCCAGCGAGTAGACCAGTACGACCTTGTCGCTGCGCAATACCGCGTTTTCCACCAGGTTCATGGCGAACGTGGTCTTACCCATGGACGGACGACCGGCAACGATGATCAGGTCGGCCGGTTGCAGGCCGCTGGTCTTGTCGTCCAGGTCGGTATAGCCCGTGGACAGGCCGGTAATCGCGTTATCACTGTTGAACAGCGTGTCGATACGGTCGATGGCCTTGGTCAGCAGGTCATTGACGCCCACCGGGCCGCCAGTCTTGGGCCGCGCCTCGGCGATCTGGAAGATCTGCCGCTCGGCCTCGTCGAGAATTTCTTCGGCGGTACGGCCTTCGGGGTTGAAAGCGCTGTCTGCAATCTCGTTGCTGATGCCGATCAACTGGCGCAGGGTCGCCCGCTGACGAACGATCTGGGCATAGGCCTTGATGTTGGCGACAGACGGCGTGTTTTTCGCCAGCTCACTGAGGTACGCCAGACCACCCACCTGAGACGTCTGACCTTCCTTGTCCAGTTGTTCGGACAGGGTCACAACGTCAATCGGGCTGTTCTGATCGGCTAGCCGGGCAATCGCGCGGAAGATCAGGCGGTGGTCATGCCGATAGAAATCGCCATCGGATACTTGATCAAGCACACGCTCCCAGGCGTTGTTGTCCAGCATCAAACCACCGAGCACAGCCTGTTCGGCCTCGATGGAATGCGGCGGCACCTTGAGGGCAGCAGTTTGCAGATCGTATTGCTCGGGGGCGGAAATATCGTTCATGGCCACTTGAATTCGAGGTTTACAGAATAGGGGCTAGCAGAAAGACAAAAGGCACGACCTGTAAACAGGATCGTGCCCGATGTTAATCCTCTAACGGCAAAGCCGCCAGACGATTGCGTACTGCTTAAGCTGCTACCACGACAACGCGAACGGTCGCTTCAACGTCGCTGTGCAGGTGCACGGCAACGTCGTATTCGCCGACGTTACGGATAGTGCCGTTCGGCAGACGAACTTCGCTTTTTGCAACTTCAACGCCAGAGGCGGTCAGTGCATCAGCGATGTCGTGAGTACCGATAGAACCGAACAGCTTGCCTTCGTCGCCAGCGGTGGCAGTGATGGTCACTTCCAGCTCAGCCAGTTGGGCAGCGCGAGTTTCGGCAGAAGCCTTTTTCTCTGCAGCCAGTTTTTCCAGCTCTGCACGACGCTCTTCAAACGCAGCCAGGTTGGCAGCGGTTGCAGCGGTTGCTTTGCCGTATGGCAGCAGGTAGTTACGACCGTAGCCGGCCTTAACGTTTACTTTGTCGCCCAGGTTGCCCAGGTTCGCGACTTTTTCCAGAAGGATCAGTTGCATGTGGAAAATCCTCTTAACTTTTAACCTTCACCGTTCGCAGGGCCTTCTCCGGAGTCTTTCGGCTTCCGGCGACCGCGAAAATCAATCAGGCTGTCGACAATGGCTATCACCACGAGCAACGGATAGATCAGCTGCATGAATACCAGCAGCGTTATGTACATCCCCACCAGCCAGAACTTGGCCAGTCGCTTTTCAGCCACCATCCCATGCATCAGGGCCAGCCCGGCGAACAACAACGGTACGCTGCACAGCGGTGTAAGCATCGCCATCTGCGGACCGAAGTTCGGCCCCAGCAGCATGCACACCAACAGCACCGATGTTGGTATCAGCGGGAGTCTCAGGGCGCGAAATTCGCGTCCGAAACCACCCGGGTTGTACAACAACGCTTGCCAGTAACGCCCCAGGATCAGGGTCAGCACTGTAACGATTTGCAGCAACGACGCTATCAGGCCATTGAGTACCGGTGTAATCAGTGCTCCAAGACGCGCTCGCTCTTCTACGTTCAATTGCTCGTAGAGCCCCGTGAGCATTGCCGGCAGGTGTTTCTGCAACTCCTGCGACATCGCTTCAATGGGTTCGCGGAAAACCGTGCCCAGAATCACTGCATACAACACACCCAACGCCACGCTGACCAGCAGCACGCGGACCCAGGACTCGCTGGCACGCAAAACCATTGCCAAACTCAGCGAACCGAACAGCACCATGGCTGTACGCGGCTCACCGAAATACCACCAGGCCAAAGCCGGCAGCAGAGCCCAGGCCAGGACACCAACGGAATCACTGAACCCGCGTCGCAGGAGCACAAGGCAACCTGCGGCAGCACTTAACCAGAACAACAGCGGCAATGCCGCACATCCAGCCACTAACAAAGTGGCCTGCATACGGCCGCGCATGATGAATTCAGCCAGGGCGCGCATGCTATCTATCCCTTGTTACGTTTTGTCGACTACCTGGTCTCAGCGGCCGTGGCTGTCGGTGTAGGCCAGCAAGGCCAGGAAGCGGGCGCGCTTGATAGCGGTGGCCAGCTGACGCTGATAACGTGCTTTGGTACCGGTGATACGGCTTGGAACGATTTTGCCGGTCTCGGATACGTAAGCTTTCAGAGTGTTGAGATCTTTGTAATCGATCTCTTTCACGTCTTCAGCGGTGAAGCGGCAGAATTTACGACGACGGAAGAAACGTGCCATGTAATAGGCTCCTCAAAAGGTCCGTGGATTACTCGTCAGCGTTATCGCTAACGTCGCTGTTGTCACCGTCATCGCCATCGGCGCTGTCGGAGTGCTCAGGACGGTCACGACGCTCACGGCGCTCACTGCGGTTCTCTTCAGCCTTGAGCATCTCGGACTGGCCAGTTACGGCTTCGTCGCGACGGATGACCAGGTTACGGATCACAGCATCGTTGTAACGGAAGTTGTCTTCCAGCTCGGCCAGGGCCTTGCCAGTGCACTCAACGTTCAGCATCACGTAGTGAGCCTTGTGAACATTGTTGATTGCATAGGCCAGTTGACGACGGCCCCAATCTTCCAGGCGGTGGATTTTGCCGCCGTCTTCTTCGATCAGCTTGGTGTAACGCTCAACCATGCCGCCGACTTGCTCGCTTTGATCCGGGTGGACCAAAAAGATAATTTCGTAATGACGCATGAATGCTCCTTACGGGTTGTAGCCTGCCGCCAAAGCGGTCAGACAAGGAGTGAATGACACTGTTAGTCTTGCTCAGGGACAGACACAAAAGCGCCTGCCGTGACAGCAAGGGGCGCAATTGTAGAGAAGGGGGGAAGAAGCTGCAAGGGAAAGAAGCAGCTTCAGCGGCAAGCTATAAGCTGCAAGCCGTACTCCGACCGCTTGCAGCTTGAACCTTACCGCTAGCCGCTAACGCCTACTTCCGCGCGGCGGCCGCTTTGACGCTGCGCTGACGCATCGCCTCAAACAGACAGACGCCGGTCGCGACCGAGACGTTCAGGCTGCTGACGCTACCGGCCATCGGCAGGCGTACCAGATAGTCGCAGTGCTCGCGGGTCAGGCGGCGCATGCCTTTGCCTTCGGCCCCCATGATCAGGATGGTCGGGCCGGTGAGGTCCTGCTGATACAACTCCTGCTCGGCCTCGCCAGCCGTGCCGACCACCCACAGACCGCGCTGCTGGAGTTTTTCCAGGCTGCGGGCCAGGTTGGTCACGGCCACCAGAGGAATGACTTCCGCCGCGCCACACGCCACTTTACGCACAGCTGGCGTCAGGGTAGCCGACTTGTCCTTGGGCACAATCACTGCCAGCGCGCCGGCCGCATCGGCGGTACGCAGGCATGCGCCGAGGTTATGCGGATCGGTAACGCCATCGAGCACCAGAATCAGCGGCGCACCTTCGGTACGATCCAGCAGCTCATCGAGCATCGCCTCGCCCCAGACCTGGCTCGGGCTGACATCGGCAACCACGCCTTGGTGCACGCCCTCGACCCAGGCGTCCATTTCGCGACGCTCAGCCTGACCGATAGTGACGCGGTTCTGACCAGCCAGCTCGACAAGCACCTGGACACGAGGATCGTTCCGGCCTTCAGCCAGCCAGATGTGCTTGACCCGCTTTGGGTGATGACGCAGCAACGCTTCTACAGCGTGCACGCCGTAGATTTTTTCCAACTGACTCATGACTTGGCCTTGGGTTTACGCGCCCCGCCACTTTTCGCAGCTGGAGCAGAGCCCGACTTGGACGGACCCTTACGATGTTTACTGGGTTTCGACGCAGCAGAACCAGACTTGTCGGATTTACCCGAGGAAGTCTTGCCGCTGGTCTTTGCCTGATCCAGAAGAGCCTTTTTCATTTCCCGGCTTTTGCGCACTTCGGCGTTTTTCGCCGCGGCATCGCTGGGGCGATAGGCTTCGGACACGGCTTCCTTGGCCGCAGAGCCACGACGCCCGGCAGGCTTGGCAGCCGGGCTGCTCTTCTCGGCAGCAGGTGCAGGCGCAGTTTCCTGGCCGCGACGCTTGCGACCGACCGGCGCGCTGGCCGCCTTCTCGGACACCTCGAAGTCGATCTTGCGCTCATCCAGATCGACACGCATGACGCGCACTTCGACCGTATCGCCCAGGCGGAAGCTGCGACCGCTGCGCTCACCCGCGAGACGGTGATGCACAGGATCGAAGTGGTAGTAATCGCCTGGCAAGGCAGTCACGTGAACCAGACCCTCGACGTAGATATCGGTCAGTTCGACGAACAGACCAAAGCCGGTCACGGCCGTGATCACGCCCGGGAACGACTCGCCTACGCGATCCTTCATGAACTCGCACTTGAGCCAGTTCACCACATCACGCGTAGCTTCGTCGGCACGGCGCTCGCTCATGGAGCACTGCTCGCCCAACTGTTCCAGAATGGCTTCGTCGTAAGGGTAGATACGCGCCTTCGGAATCGTTGCAGCACCGGCACGACGAACATGCGGCGTATCCTGCTTCGAACGGATCACGCTGCGGATGGCCCGGTGCGTGAGCAGGTCGGGATAACGACGAATCGGCGAAGTGAAGTGCGTATACGCCTCGTAATTCAGGCCGAAGTGACCGTTGTTGTCCGAGCTGTAGACCGCCTGACTCAACGAACGCAGCATCACGGTCTGGATCAGGTGGTAATCCGGACGATCGCGCACGGTTTCCAGCAACGCCTGATAATCCTTCGGTGTAGGACCTTCCTTGCCTTTATGCAGCGACAGACCCAGCTCGCCCAGGAAAGCGCGCAGCTTTTCCAGACGCTCCGGCGGCGGACCATCGTGAACACGATAGAGCGCAGGTATTTCATGCTTCTTCAGGAATTCGGCAGTGGCCACGTTCGCAGCCAGCATGCACTCTTCGATCAGTTTGTGAGCATCGTTGCGGGTCGTCGGGCGGATTTCGGCAATCTTGCGCTCGGAACCGAAAATGATCCGGGTTTCCTGAGTCTCGAAATCGATTGCGCCACGCACATGACGCGCGCCCAGCAGCACTTTATACATCGCATAAAGCTGCTTGAGGTGCGGCACTACTTCAGCGTATTCGCCGCGCAGCGCCTTGGCCTCGGAAGTCTTCGGCTGCTCCAGAATCGTGCTGACCTTGTTGTAGGTCAGGCGAGCATGGGAGTGAATGACGGCTTCGTAGAAGACGTAGTCGGTCATCTCGCCGGTCTTGGAGATGGTCATCTCACACACCATGGCCAGACGATCAACAAGCGGGTTCAGCGAGCACAGGCCGTTGGAGAGCTGCTCAGGCAGCATCGGCACCACACGCTCGGGAAAATACACCGAGTTGCCGCGCACCTGGGACTCGGCATCCAGCGCCGAGCCGATCTTCACGTAGCTCGATACGTCGGCAATCGCCACGTAGAGCTTCCAGCCACCGGAGAACAGACGCAGCTTGCCCGGTTTGGCTTCACAGTAGACCGCATCGTCGAAGTCGCGAGCGTCTTCACCGTCGATGGTCACGAAAGGCAAGTGACGCAGGTCGACGCGGTTTTCCTTATCCTTCTCTTCGACTTCCGGCTTGAGCTTCGCCGCTTCCTTGAGCACGGCCTCAGGCCATACATGGGGAATGTCGTAGGTGCGCAACGCGACATCGATCTCCATGCCGGGCGCCATGTAGTTGCCCACCACTTCGACCACATCACCCTGCGGCTGGAAGCGCGGCGTCGGCCAGTGGGTGATTTTCACCTCGACGAACTGACCGATCTTCGCACTGCTGTTGCGCCCGGGCGTCACCAGCACTTCCTGCTGGATCTTCGGGTTATCCGGGATGACGAAACCGATGCCGCTCTCTTCAAAGTAGCGACCGACGATGGTTTCGTGAGCACGGGAAACGACTTCGACAATGACACCTTCACGGCGGCCACGGCGGTCAAGGCCAGAAACGCGTGCCAAGGCACGGTCGCCGTCGAACACCAGACGCATTTGCGCCGGACTCATGAACAGGTCGTCGGAGCCATCGTCGGGAACCAGGAAACCGAAACCGTCACGGTGCCCGGTGATGCGGCCCAGGATCAGGTCCAGCTTGTCCACCGGCGCGTAGGTTCCGCGGCGGGTGTAGATCAACTGAGCGTCGCGCTCCATCGCCCGCAGACGACGACGCAAGGCCTCGAATTGATCCTCGGTGGACAGGCCGAACTCTTCGACCAGTTGCTCGCGACTTGCCGGCGAACCGCGCTCGGCAAGGTGCTGCAGAATCAGCTCACGGCTGGGAATAGGGTTTTCGTATTTTTCCGCTTCACGAGCGGCCTCGGGATCGAGGGACTGCCAATCGGCCATTAGAGAGTTTTCACCTTGTCTATATGTGGGTTAGTTTGGCATACACCTATTGAAACGGGAAATTTCAGACTCACCTACCCCTCTAAAAATCCTTCCAGAGGGCGCGAAAAACCGCACTGGACGCCGCCTGCGAAATTTTCCAAATATTTTTGGCAACAGGGGTTTACAGCTTAAAAGGCGCTCCGTATAGTGCGCGCCATCGACAGGCAAACACTTGTTGATACTGCCCAGATGGTGAAATTGGTAGACACGCCAGCTTCAGGTGCTGGTGACCGCAAGGTCGTGGAAGTTCGAGTCTTCTTCTGGGCACCAATTCAGAGCTGCAGATTACATCAATCTTCAGGCTCAAACAAAAACCCGCGAAAGCGGGTTTTTGCATTTCAGGGTTTTGATTATTAAAACCAAAACAGGGGTTTACAGATCGAAACTCCCTCCGTATAGTGCGCCCCATCAACGGCGTACAGCGCTGAAGATGCTGCCCAGATGGTGAAATTGGTAGACACGCCAGCTTCAGGTGCTGGTGACCGCAAGGTCGTGGAAGTTCGAGTCTTCTTCTGGGCACCAATTCAAACAAAACCGAGCCTCGCGCTCGGTTTTGTGTTTTTCAGGGTTTGGAATTTTGCAGGCTCGCGAATGAATTCACCCCCACAGACTGAGGGAGCGAATTCATTCGCGAAATGATCAGGCCCTGAACTGCCCCAGACTCGCCTTCAACTGCGCAGCCAGGCCATTGAGCACCTTGCCGCTGGCCGTAGTCTCGACGACAGCCTTGGCGGCCTGCTCGGCCTGAGCATGAATCACTTCCACACGACCGCGTACCGCCTGGGCACCTTCGGCCTGATGCTCTGCCGCCCTGGTCGCGAGACCGATTGCCGCATGCACCTGCTCGACCGATTCCTGGACTGTCTGTTGCAGCTTCGCGCTCTCTCGCAGAACCGCCAGCCCTTCCTTGGCCTGCCGCCCGGCAAGACCGATGGCAGCCACAGCTTCCTTGGCACCGCGCTGCAAGGCACCGATATGCTCCTGGATGTCTCCGGTTGAGCTTTGAGTCTTGCTGGCCAGTGCACGCACTTCATCGGCAACCACCGCAAAACCACGCCCGGTCTCGCCAGCGCGAGCCGCTTCGATGGCGGCATTCAGGGCCAGCAGGTTGGTCTGCTCGGCAATCCCGTGAATCACCTCAAGCACGACTTCGATCTGCTCGCTTTGCTGCGCCAGACGCTCGATGACTTTCGATCCGGTTTCCACCTGCCCGGCCAGCGCCTCGATCAACCCACCCACCTGATTCGAAGTGCGAGTGTTCTCGTCGGTCGCCTGCTTGATACCGACCACCTGCTGCAGAGCAGCCTGCATGGCATTGCTTTCCGACTGCGCCTCATCGGCCATCTGCTCAAGAGCCTTCAGGCTGGCCGCCACTTCGTCACGCTGCCGCTCAGCCGCCGCATCGGCGCCAGCGTTACGCTGGCTCATCACACCGATTTCAACACCGGTACGCTGAGCCACTTCGCCCGCCTCGCGCACGATCGGCTGCAACTTGTCGATGAAGCGGTTGACCGCCGCCGACATATCGCCAATCTCGTCATTGCTGTCGAGTTTGACACGCTTGGTCAGATCGCCCTCGCCTGCCGCCAGGTCATTGAGGGCCGCAATCAGCAGATGCAGCTTGCTGACCACTCGACGCCCCAGCACCACAGCCAGCAGCAGCAACACTCCCAGGCCAACCAGCGCCAGACCGAGACCGATCCTCCAGCGCAGGTCTTCGGCCGCGCCTTGAACGGCCAGGCTGGTATTGCTGGTCATCGCCGTCGCAGCGCTCTGGGCAGACTGCAAACGAGTGCGCAGCGCAGCCGAGCTATCTTTCGATGCGCTCACCAGACTTTCCGAAACCAGTTGCTCACCATTGGTGATCAGAGACGAGAAGCGCTTGTCCAGAGCCACCAGGTTTTCCTCGACCGTGGCCGTGGAAACCCCCATGCGCACCTTGCCGATCTCGACACCATTAGGGCTGATAGAGGCTTCGATGTAGTAAACCGACGGATCGTTTTTCGCGGCATTCAGGACCTTGTCCATGGCGCGCTCGCCTTCACCCTTGGCGAGCAGCGACTTGATCAAGGCATTGTCACGGTTCAGATAGCGGGTCAGGTGCTCACCGGCAGCATCGTCGTAGACGACGAACAGCACATTGGGATTGCGCTGCGCACGACGGGCGAATTCGGACAATGTGGGCGTATCGTTATCCCACATGGCTCGCGGCGCCACAGCCGCCAGTAACTCGGCCATATCGGTAGCCGAATCCTTGAGGCTCTTTTCCAGCGTAGCGCGCAATTGCACCTGCTCGTCCTTGAGACGTGTAGACAAGCCGGCACTCAAGCGTTGACGGGTGCTGGCAGAAAGCGCATCAAGACTTGATGTCACCTCGCTACTCGCCCGCTCCAACTCAGAAGACAAATGTTGCGAATCTACCCCCAACCGGCTGGCAAGATCCGCCTCCAGCGCCGTGACGGTGCTCCGGGTAAGAGCGACTGCAACAAGCACCTGCACCAGAATGGCAATACCAAGCGCGATGAAAACCGGACGCAGCAAGCGGCTGCGTAAAAGAGAGAGCACTGCTGACACGGGAGAATCCCTCCACCATGGGTGACATTAAAATAATGGCACCTTTTCTGACGCTTCTATGTAGCAAGCGCCGTGCCGTTCAGCAAGCACAATCCAGCACCCGACCGGAAACAAAAAAGGGCCGCAAGATGCGGCCCTTTTTAGATAGCTCAACGAGCCCGATCAGGCAAACGGATGACGCAAAACAATGGTTTCGTTGCGGTCAGGGCCGGTGGAGATGATATCGATAGGCGCGCCTACCAATTCTTCAACACGCTTGATGTAGGCACGCGCATTCTCAGGCAACTCTGCCAGAGTTTTGGCGCCCAGAGTGGATTCGCTCCAGCCTGGCATCTGCTCGTAGACCGGACGCAGACCGTTGTAGCTGTCGGCATCGGTAGGCGCGTCAATGACAGCACCCTCGTCATTCTCGTAACCAACACAGATATTGATGGTTTCCAGACCATCGAGAACGTCCAGCTTGGTCAGGCACAGACCCGAGATGCTGTTGATCTCGATAGCGCGACGCAGGATGACCGCATCGAACCAGCCGCAACGACGGGCACGGCCGGTGGTAGCACCGAACTCGTGACCACGCTTGGCCAGGAAAGCACCTACATCATCAAACAGCTCGGTAGGGAAAGGACCCGAACCGACGCGAGTGGTGTAGGCCTTGGTGATGCCCAGGATGTAATCCAGGTACATCGGACCGAAACCCGAACCGGTAGCAATGCCGCCAGCAGTGGTGTTGGAGCTGGTGACGTACGGATAGGTACCGTGATCGATATCCAGCAGCGAACCCTGGGCACCTTCAAACATGATGTCTTTGCCGTCGCGACGCATTTCATGCAGCGCAGCGGTGACATCGAGCATCATCGGCTTGAGCAGGTCAGCGTATTCCATGCACTCGTCGAGCGTCTTCTGGAAGTCGATGGCAGGCTCTTTGTAGTAATTGACCAGCACGAAGTTGTGGTAGTCGAGCAGTTCGCCCAGCTTGGCTGCGAAACGCTCACGATGGAACAGGTCGCCAATGCGCAGACCGCGACGCGCGACCTTGTCTTCGTAAGCCGGGCCGATACCGCGACCGGTCGTACCGATCTTCAGTTCGCCACGCGCCTTTTCACGCGCCTGATCCAGAGCAACGTGATACGACAGGATCAGCGGGCATGAAGGGCTGATGCGCAGACGCTCGCGCACCGGAATGCCTTTCTCTTCAAGCTTGACGATTTCGCGCAGCAGCGCGTCGGGTGCAACCACTACACCGTTACCGATCAGGCACTGCACGCCTTCGCGCAGCACACCGGACGGAATAAGGTGCAGGACGGTCTTCTCGCCATCGATCACCAGTGTGTGACCTGCGTTGTGGCCACCCTGATAGCGAACCACAGCGGTCGCATGTTCGGTCAGCAGATCAACGATCTTGCCTTTGCCCTCATCACCCCATTGGGTGCCCAGGACTACGACATTCTTACCCATAACACTTGTCCTCATTCACGCAAACTGGGTGCCGGCGGCGGCCGGCAGGAATACTCAAGAAGCCAGCGGCATTACCTGCCAACGCTCGCCATGCTGAATCAATTGCCGATCGCAATCGGCTTCACGCGCTGCACTCACCTGCTGCCCAGGCAAAGCCTGAACCACACGCTGCCCTTCGCTGCGCAACTGGCAAACCTGCTGCCAGAGTGCTGCATCCGTGCTGTCCGGCATCCATATACCACCCGATGGCAGCTCGATTTCTGCACGACCCAGTGTCACCAGAGTTTTCAGGTCCGTGGAGAAACCGGTTGCCGGACGGGCGCGACCGAAGTCGGCGCCGATATCATCATAACGACCGCCCTGGGCAATCGATTGACCTACGCCCGGCACGAACACCGCGAAGACCACACCGGTATGGTAGTGGTAGCCGCGCAGCTCACCGAGATCGAAATACAAAGGCAACTGCGGGAAGCGCGCAGACAGGCGCTCGGCGATGCTCAGCAGATCGTCCAGTGCAGCGAGCACGGGCGCAGGCGCATTCGCCAGACGGTCACGAGCAGCAGCCAGAACTTCACGGCCGCCGCACAGGTCGACCAGAGCCCGCAGCATCGTGGCCAGCTCTTGCGGCAGATCGGCCGTCAGGGCAATGACTTCATCGATGGCCTTGCGCTGCAGGGCATCGAACAACTGCTGCTCGACCTCGCCCGACAGACCGGCCGCACGGGCCAGCCCACGATAAATGCCCACATGCCCAAGATCCATGTGGACATCAGGTACGTCGGCCAGTTGCAGCATCGCCAGCATCAGGCTGATGACTTCGACATCGCTGCTCGGGCTCGCATCGCCATACAACTCGGCGCCCAGTTGAATCGGGCTGCGCGAGGATGACAAGGCACGCGGCTGGGCATGCAGGACGCTGCCCGCGTAGCAAAGACGGCTTGGCCCTTCACGTTTGAGGGTGTGCGCATCGATACGCGCCACCTGCGGCGTGATATCGGCACGAAAGCCCATTTGCCGTCCCGACTGCGGATCGATCACCTTGAAGGTGCGCAGATCCAGGTCCGAGCCGGCTCCGGTGAGCAGAGACTCCAGATATTCGATATGCGGGGTGACGACAAACTCATAGCCCCAGCTCTGGAACAGATCCAACACCTGACGACGCGCTACTTCGATACGCGCCGCTTCTGGTGGCAGTACTTCTTCGATGCCATCTGGTAGCAGCCAGCGGTCAACCGTTGCCATTACGCCATTCCCCTGTGATCCGGGTGGCCAGCCGTGAGGCAAGCCTTGAGTGAAGCAGAAAGTGGTCGCCCGTATGACGGGCACGACAAACGCCCGAGACAGGCCTTGCTGACCACTCTCCTCGAAAAATCTTGCCGCCCGCTAAGTCGGCTGCGGCCAATCAATCGTGCAGACGCAAAAAAGCCGGGAATTTCCCGGCTGCCGCATCATACACACGTTTTACCGTACGATCACCCCACCGGACGGTTTTGCCGCCCGGCGGGTTGATGAATTACGGCTTGGCTTTTTCCAGGAAGCGGAAGAACTCGCTGCCCGGATCAAGCACCATCACGTCACTCTTGCTCGTGAAGCTTTCGCGGTAGGCGCGCAGGCTACGGTAGAACGCGTAGAACTCCTGGTCCTGGCCGTAAGCCTTGGAGTAGATCGCAGCAGCCTGGGCATCACCGTCACCGCGTGCCTCTTCAGACTCGCGATAGGCTTCAGCCAGCAGCACACGGCGCTGACGATCGGCATCGGCACGAATACCTTCAGCCAGCTCGTTACCCTTGGCCCGGTGTTCACGCGCTTCGCGCTCACGCTCGGTGCTCATGCGCTCGAATACGCTGCGGTTGACTTCCTTGGGCAGGTCGATGGCCTTGACGCGGACATCAATCACTTCGATACCCAGCTCTTTCTCGGCCATGCGGTTCAGGGAGCCCGTGATGTCAGCCATCAGCGCGTCACGCTCACCCGACACGACTTCGTGCAGGGTGCGCTTGCCGAACTGGTCACGCAGGCCGGATTCCAGACGACGCGACAGGCGCTCGTCGGCAATCTGCTTGAGGCCGGAAGTCGCGGTGTAGAAACGCTCCGCATCCTTCACGCGCCATTTGGCGTAGGCATCGACCATGACCGCTTTCTTTTCCAGCGTCAGGAAACGCTGGGTAGGCGCGTCGAGCGTCAGCAGGCGGCCATCGAACTTGCGCACCTGGTTCATGTAAGGAATCTTCACATGAAGGCCCGGCGGCACATCAGCCTTGACCACACGACCGAATTGCAGCAGAACCGCACGCTCGGTCTGGGACACGATATAGAGGCTGTTCCAGGCAACGATTGCCAGCACCACGCCAACAATAAGGGTGATCAGCGATTTATTGCTCATCAGCGACTCTCCCTGGTACGTACATCGCGCTGCTGGGTATCGGGCGCTCGCGCACCAGTATCCGTTCCAGTTGCGGATGCACTGCCGGAACCCGAAGTGTTTCCGGTGCTACCGCCACGACTGCTTTCGATCATCTTGTCGAGCGGCAGATAAAGCAGATTGTTCTGACCCTTGTCGCCGGTCACGAGAACCTTGCTGGTGTTGCTGAAGACTTCCTGCATGGTGTCCAGATACAGACGCTGGCGGGTAACTTCAGGAGCCTTGCGGTATTCGGCAACCAGCTTGGTAAAGCGGTCAGCTTCACCCTTGGCGCGGGAAACCACTTCATCGCGATAACCGTTGGCATCTTCGATGATGCGCTGGGCCTGACCACGGGCTTCAGGAATCACGCCATTGGCGTAGCTCTCGGCCTGGTTGCGGGCACGCTGCTCGTCTTCACGGGCACGGATCACGTCATCGAAGGCTTCCTGCACTTCACGCGGTGCAGCGGCGCTCTGTACGTTCACCTGGGTGATGGTGATACCGGTGCGATAGGTATCGAGGAAGCGTTGCAGACGCTCCTTGATTTCGCTCGCCATCAACTCACGACCTTCGGTCAGTACCTGATCCATCGCCGTGGAACCCACGACATGGCGCAGCGCACTTTCGGTCGCGTGCTGCAGGCTGATTTCAGGCTGATCGACGTTCAGCACAAAGTCCTGCAGGTTGCTGATCTTGTACTGCACGGTCAGCGGCACTTCGACGATGTTCTCGTCTTCGGTCAGCATCTGGCCCTGCTTGCTGTAGGCACGTTCGCGAGTCACGTTTTCCATGTACTTGCGATCGAACGGCGGGAAATAGATATTCAGACCCGAACCTACGGTTTCGTAGTATTGGCCGAAACGCAGAACTACAGCCTGCTCCTGCTCGTCAACGACGTAAACGGCGTTGTAAAGCCAGAAAGCGAAAAGCACGACAAGGCCGATGCCCAGCAGGCCGAAGCCACCGCCACCACCCGAACCGCCGCCATTACCGTCACCGCTGCGTTTCTTACCGCCGCCGAACAACCCATTCAGGCTTTCCTGCAGCTTACGGAAGGCCTCGTCGAGATCAGGTGGTCCCTTGCGGTCGCCGCCACGGCGTTTTCCACCCCAGGGATCTTGATTATTCGAGTTGCCACCCGGCTCATTCCAAGCCATAGCGCTCTCCATCTGATAAAGCAAAGACGCGCCCACGGCGCGCCAACCAATGCTACAGAATGCCCGTTAAAGCCGTACAATGGCTTTACCGCGCTTTTATTGCAAAGTGTGTTGCTCAATGAACTCCAGCGGCTGCAGTCCTTCGCGACTCACCAGGCGATTGAATTCGACTCGCGGCAGACGAACTGCCAACAGGCTGGCACCTTCTTCGTCATGGTTTTCACTCTGCACCGCGCCCAACTCAAAAAACTGTGCGCGCAGTCGAGCAAAACGCTGAGGCAAACGCAAGGTGCCGACAAACAAATCGTCACCCAGCAGTTCGGCCACAGCCTGCTTGAGCAGGTCCAGCCCTCGACCGTCATGGGCAGACACCCAGACACGCTGCGGCTTGCCATCGGCATCGCGTTGTATCTGAGGATCCACACCTTCCAGCAAATCGAGTTTGTTATACACCTCAAGGATCGGCAAGCCCTCGGCGCCGATCTCTCCCAGCACCGCCATGACCTGTTCGATCTGCGACATGCGGTCAGGCTCATGGGAATCGATCACATGCAACAGCAGGTCCGAGTTGCTCGACTCTTCGAGCGTTGCCCGGAAAGCCTCGACCAGCTTGTGCGGCAGGTGACGGATGAAACCCACGGTATCGGCCAGAACGATCGGCCCCAGATCGTCGAGCTGCAGACGGCGCAGGGTCGGATCGAGGGTTGCGAACAACTGGTCGGCCGCGAACACCTCAGAGTCTGTCACCGCATTGAACAGTGTCGATTTGCCGGCGTTGGTATAACCCACCAGTGAAACCGAAGGAATATCGGCGCGCTTGCGCCCTCTGCGGGCCTGATCGCGCTGACTGCGAACCTTTTCCAGGCGCGCCTTGATCTGCCGCAGGCGAACCCGAAGCAGGCGACGGTCCGTTTCCAGCTGGGTTTCACCCGGCCCACGCAAACCGATACCACCTTTCTGACGCTCAAGGTGAGTCCAGCCACGAACAAGACGGGTACTCATATGCTCAAGCTGGGCCAGTTCGACCTGCAGCTTGCCTTCGTGAGTGCGCGCACGTTGCGCGAAAATGTCCAGAATCAGACCGGTGCGATCCAGCACGCGACACTCGAATGCACGCTCGAGGTTACGTTCCTGGCTGGGCGAGAGGGTGTGATTGAAGATAACCAGATCGGCCTGCTCGGACCTGACCTGGTCGCGAAGCTCTTCGACCTTGCCAGTGCCAATCAGGTATTTGGCCGATGGCCGATGACGCGGCACGTTGATAAACGCGACGGTATCGGCACCCGCCGATATGGCCAGCTCCTGAAACTCCTGCGGATCTTCGCGCGCCTCAGGGTCCTGACCATCCAGGTGAACGAGAATTGCCCGCTCACCACCACTGTGGCGCTCAAAGAACAAGGCAGACTCCTATCAGGCGTTACCTGGCTCAGCGTCACCCGAATCGGAATCGGTAGCGCTAGGCAGGCGAATCGGACGAACAGGAACAACAGTGGAGATTGCGTGCTTGTAGACCATCTGGCTGACAGTGTTTTTCAGCAGGATGACGAACTGGTCAAAAGACTCGATGGTGCCTTGCAGCTTGATGCCGTTAACCAGATAGATCGAAACCCCGACCTTCTCTTTACGCAAGGTATTCAGGTAAGGGTCTTGTAGCGAATGCCCTTTTGACATGTGCCGCACTCCTTTAAGGATCAATAATAATAAAACGAATTCGATTGGCTTGAACCGGCCACCCCCCAAGGATAGACGGCAATTGCAAGGACTCAGCCCAATATGGAGGCCGATCCCAGGTATTTCAAGGTGCGTGGCAGATTGTCGCGTGCCAGGCTGTCCAACCAGTGCAAATTCTCCCAACTGCGTAGCCAGGTGAACTGCCTTTTAGCCAACTGGCGCGTGGCAATGATGCCCCGCTCCTGCATTTCTTCCCGTGTCAGCTTCCCTTCCAGGTGATCCCAGACCTGGCGATAACCGACAGCTCTTATCGATGGCAAACCCGAATGCAGGTCTCCTCTTGAGCGCAAAGCCAGTACTTCGTCCAGAAACCCCTGATCCAGCATTTGCAAAAAGCGTAGCGCGATGCGGTCATGCAACACCTTGCGATCAGCCGGAGCTATCGCGAGACTGGCCACAGTATAGGGCAATTGCTGACGCCCGGACGCTGCGGCTTGAGCAGTTTGCTCAGATTGTTGCTCGCGATGCGCAGTCATGTTCATCCCGCTGACTCGATACACCTCCAGCGCCCTGATCAGACGCTGCGGATCGTTGGGATGTATACGTGCCGCAGACACCGGGTCCACGGCAGCCAACTGATCATGCAACGCCTGCCAGCCATGGGCCTTTGCGTGAGCTTCAAGCTCGGCTCGAACCTGTGCATCGGCGGCAGGCATATCGGCAAGCCCGTCCAATAGAGCCTTGAAATACAACATAGTGCCGCCCACCAGCAAAGGAATATTTCCCCGTGCGGTAATTTCGGCCATGGCGGCCATGGCGTCAGTACGGAAATCGGAGGCGCTGTAGCTTTCGGACGGGTCGAGAATATCGATCAGACGATGGGGAAATTCGGCCAGTTGCTCCCGTGAAGGCTTGGCCGTGCCGATATCCATGCCACGATAGACCAGCGCCGAATCGACGCTGATCAGCTCGCAGGGCAGGACTTTGGTCAGTTCGATGGCAAGATCGGTCTTGCCAGCGGCAGTTGGCCCCATGAGAAAGATGGCCGGTGGTAAAGCATTCATTCAACGACCGCGCAGGAATAATTTGTCCAGGTCGTCCAGGCCCATCTGGGTCCAGGTGGGTCGACCATGGTTGCATTGGCCGCTGCGCTCGGTGTTTTCCATATCGCGCAGCAAGGCGTTCATTTCCGGGATGGCCAGACGGCGATTGGCCCGAACCGCGCCATGACACGCCATGGTGCCCAGCAGTTCGTTGATATGCGCCTGCACCCGGTCGCTGGTGCCGTATTCCATCAGGTCGGCCAGTACATCGCTGACCAGACGGTTCGCCTCGGCCTGCTTGAGCAGTGCCGGAATCTGCCGGATGGCCAGGGTTTCCGGGCCAAGGCGCTGCAATTCGAAGCCCAGGCGCTGGAAGGTCGCGATGTGCTCTTCGGCACAATCGGCCTCGCGCTGACTCACCGCCAGCGACTCGGGCACCAACAACGGCTGCCCGCTGAGGCCTTCGCTGGCCATGGCGATTTTCAGGCGCTCGTACATGATGCGCTCATGGGCGGCATGCATGTCCACCAGCACCAGCCCGTGGGCGTTTTCGGACAGGATATAAATACCCTTGAGCTGCGCCAGTGCGTAACCCAGTGGCGGAATATCGCTTTGCGACGCCGGTAGCGAAGCCGGTGCAGCCTCGGGCAGCGGCGCGAAAAACTCCCGATAGGCACTTTGCGCTTCGGCAGTTGGCAATGCGGAAGTCGGACGTGGCGAGTACTGATACTGATAGCCGCCGCCCGAACCGCCAGATGCCGGTCGCGCATAAGGCTCGCCCTGAGGCTGCTCCAGCACATTGTTCGCCAGACGCATTTCACCTTGCGGCCCGAACTCCCCGGCCTGCGGCCCGCTTGGGCGTTCGACCACGGGTATCGGCGCACTGGTCAACTGATCGTCGGGGCGCACATCACCCAGGGAACGATGCAGGGTGCCGTACAGGAAATCATGCACCATGCGCCCGTCACGGAAGCGCACTTCATGCTTGGTCGGGTGAACGTTGACGTCCACGGCAGCCGGATCCAGCTCGAAAAACAGCACGAATGTCGGGTGCCGACCATTGAACAGCACGTCGCGATAGGCCTGACGAACCGCATGGGCCACCAGCTTGTCGCGCACCGCACGGCCATTGACGAAGAAATACTGAAGATCCGCCTGACTGCGCGAGAACGTCGGCAAGCCGACCCACCCCCACAGATGCAGGCCATTGCGCTCGATTTCTATCGGCAGCGCCTGCTCCAGGAAGCCAGGCCCGCAGATCGCCCCCACACGACGCGCTCGCGCAGCATCGTCATGGGCTTCGTGCAGGCTGAGCACAGTTTTACCGTTGTGGCGAAGATGGAAAGCGACGTCGAAACGCGCCAGCGCCATGCGCTTGATGACTTCCTGCAGGTGATCGAATTCGGTCTTCTCGGCCTTAAGGAACTTGCGACGCGCCGGCGTATTGAAAAACAGATCCCGCACTTCCACCGAAGTACCGACCGGATGCGCGGCGGGTTGCACACGCGGCGCCATGTCGCGACCTTCGGTTTCGACCTGCCAGGCCTTGTCGGCATCGCGGGTACGAGATGTCAGGGTCAGGCGCGCCACAGAGCTGATCGACGCCAGCGCCTCACCCCGAAACCCCAGGCTCATGACACGTTCAAGGTCTTCCAGCTCGCGAATCTTGCTGGTGGCATGTCGCGCCAGTGCAAGAGGCAGGTCATCGGAAGAAATGCCGCTGCCGTCATCACGGACTTTCAGCAGCTTGATACCGGCTTGCTCGACATCGACATCAATGCGCCGGGCACCGGAATCCAGGCTGTTTTCCAGCAGCTCTTTGATGACCGAGGCCGGGCGCTCGACCACTTCGCCCGCGGCGATCTGGTTGGCCAGTCGCGGGCTGAGCAGTTCGATTCGGGCAGCATTCACTGCTGCATTCACGGCGTCGGATTGATCGCCATCGAGAAGGAGGTCACTCATTATTGCGCAGCGACCTCCGTACTCGGAATGCTCAGATCCTGGCCGATGCGCAAGGCATCGGTCTTCAGGTTGTTGGCATTGCGCAGGGTCGCCACGCTCATGTCATAACGGGCAGCCACCATCGCAAGGGTTTCCCCCGAGCGCACGACATGGGTACGAGGCCCTTGCGCCAGCTTGCCGTTATCCCGCAGCCAGGCGATGTAAGTGCCTTGAGGCGGATTCTGCTGGAAGAACTGTTTGACGCCCGAATTGATCGAGCGGGCCAACGCTTGCTGGTGAGAAGAGGTCGTCAGCTTGTTCGCTTCGTTGGCGTTGGAAATGAAGCCGGTTTCCACCAGGATCGACGGAATGTCAGGGGACTTGAGCACCATGAACCCGGCCTGTTCGACACGGGATTTGTGCAGCGAAGTCACCCGACCGATATTGCTCAACACCTTCTGCCCGACGTTCAGGCTCGACGACAGCGAAGCCGTCATGGACAGGTCCAGCAGCACGCCCGCCAGCATCCGGTCCTTGTCATCCAGACTGACCGCACCGGCACCACCGATCAGGTCGGAACGGTTTTCACTGTCCGCCAGCCAGCGTGCTGTTTCGGAGGTTGCGCCCTTGTCGGACAAGGCAAACACCGAGGCACCAAAGGCTGCTTTTGAAGGTGCGGCGTCGGCGTGAATGGACACGAACAGGTCTGCGCCCTTGGCACGAGCGATTTCCGTACGTTTGCGCAACGGAATGAAATAGTCGCCGGTGCGCGTCAGCTCGGCACGGTAGCCCTTTTCACCGTTGATCTGGCGCTGCAACTCCTTGGCGATGGACAACACCACATGTTTCTCTTGCTGGCCTCTGCCGCCAGAGGCGCCAGGGTCTTCGCCTCCATGACCGGCGTCGATGACGACCACGATATCGCGCTTGCCGTTGGGCACAGGCGTCAGCTTGATTTCGGGCTTGGCCGGGCTCACAGGGACAGCGGGCGCAGTATTGGCCACGTTGTCCGGGATAGTCGGCGCAGGATTGGCGTCGGCGGCATTGTCGAACAGGTCCACCACCAGGCGGTTGCCGTACTGCTGGTTGGGCGCCAGGGTGAAGCTCTTGGGCGTGACCACCTTTTTCAGGTCGATGACCACCCGCAGATCCGTCGGAGTACGTTGAGCCGAACGCATGCTGGTGATCGGCGTATTGGCCGTTGCCACATTCAGCGGCCCGGCAAGGGTCGCACCATTGATATCGATGACCAGACGATCAGGCGATGTCAGCGTGAAAACACTGTGCTGGACAGGCCCGGACAGATCGAAAACCAGCCGGGTGTTATCCGGTGCACGCCATAAGCGGACACTTCGTACTTGGGTAGCGGCCAGCGCTTCGACGGCCACAGCCATCACCAGCAGGCCCACTACAGTAACCAGCGCGCGCATGCGCATACCTAACCCCATATCTATTTGAATTCCAAAGCCAAAGCGGCACACCAGGTTTCGCCACGCGAGCCTTGAGGGCTCAATGTTACAGACCGCCCCTGCTCATGCGGCCTAATGGTAATGGTCAGGTCGGGCTTTGGCAAAAAGCCTGTGCCGCGCTGAGGCCATTCGATCAGGCAGAGCACATCCCCATCGAAGTAATCCCGCACGCCCATGAACTCCAGCTCCTCGGGATCCACCAGACGATACAGATCAAAGTGAAAGGCGCGTATCGAACCGATTTCATAGGGCTCGACCAAGGTAAACGTCGGGCTCTTGACCGCCCCCACATGCCCGAGCCCACGGATCAGGCCACGGGAAAGCGTGGTCTTGCCCGCCCCAAGATCACCTTCGAGAAAAATGACGCCGACACCCTGGGTGACCTGACCCAGACGCGAGCCAAAACCCATCATGGCCTCTTCGCCAGTCAAATGCAGCGTTAACTCAGACACGGTTGTAGCTCCTCCAATAACTGACGAATGGCTGGAATTGTATCGCTGGCCGCCAGCCCGCGACCTGAAGCACCCGCCTGCTCTCCGGCGCGGGCATGCAGCCAGACACCGAGGCAGGCCGCATCGAATGGCGTCATGTGTTGCGCCAGCAACGCGCCGATCAACCCGGCCAGCACATCGCCCAGACCAGCCGTGGCCATGGCCGGATGGCCTCGATCACACAAGGCCAGGCGCCCATCGGGATCGACAATCAGGCTGCCGCTGCCCTTGAGCACACAGACGGTATTGAATTTACGGGCCAGCGCACGCGCCGCTGACGGGCGATCGGCCTGGACCTCCTGGGTGCTGATCCCCAGAAGCCGCGCAGCCTCACCGGGATGCGGGGTAATGACACTATTTACCGGCAGACTCACAATGCCACCCGCCAGTTGATTCAAGGCATCGGCATCCCAGACCTGCGGTCGCCCGGCATCAGCCGCTGCCGACAACAGACAGCGGCCCCAACTCGCCTGCCCCAATCCGGGACCGACCACCAGCACAGCGGCTGGCTCGATCAAAGCCAGCAACTGATTGGCAGAATGAATCGCCGCGCTCATGACTTCCGGCATCCGTACCAATGCCGCAGGCACATGCTCACTGCGGGTCGCCAGAGTGACCATGCCGGCGCCGCTACGCAATGCGCTTTCGGCACTCAACAAGGCTGCACCGCCAAAACCATGATCGCCGCCAATCACCAGAACCCGCCCATACAGCCCTTTGTGAGCGGCCTTGGGACGTGACGCCAGCGCTGGCAGGTTAAATGTATCCAGGCGTTTCGCACTGACCGGCGTCTGCGCGACCAGACTCGAATCCGCCTGCAAATCATCAAAGACCAGCTCACCGACCCGATCCGCCGCATCACCGGTCAGCAGCCCAAGCTTCAGGCCGATAAAGGTCACGGTCAGTTCGGCACGTACGGCGACACCCAGCACTCGTCCCGTATCGGCACTCAGGCCCGACGGAATATCCACCGCCACAACCGGCAAGCCACTGGCGTTGATTGCCTTGATCGCCGACAGATAAGGCTCGCGCACTTCGCCGTTCAAGCCCGTCCCCAGCAAGGCATCCAGCACCACTCCGGATAACGCCTGAGCGGACCAGGGCTGAATATCCACACCCGTGGCAACAGCCTCGCCATGGGCTGTGGCGGCATCGCCCGTCAGCGCGGCAGAATCTCCCACCGCCAGCACCCTTACCCGCCAACCGGCCTTCTGTGCCAGTGACGCCACCAGATACCCATCCCCGGCGTTGTTGCCGCGCCCGGCCAGCACCGTCAACTCACCCGCCTGAGGCCACTGCCGACGCAAGGCTCGCCAAGTCGCATGGGCTGCGCGCTGCATCAATTCCAGACCCGGCGTACCTGCGGCAATCAGCCGGGAATCCAGATCCCGGACCTGATCGGCACTGTACAGCGCGTCGGGTAAATGAGGTTTAGTGTCGAACATGCGTATCCGGGCTCCGATGTCTGGCAGAATTATACGCACCTTGGACCCGGTTTCTCTCTGCGCATGCCTGCTATTACTGCTGAACTTCCAACTTCCGATGACCTCATCAGCCTTGCGCAATCGATCAAGGAGTGGGGCCGTGAGCTGGGCTTTCAACAGGTCGGCATATCAGGGCTCGATCTGGCAGAGCATGAACAGCACCTAGAGCGCTGGCTCGAGGCGGGTTACCACGGCGAAATGGACTATATGGCCGCCCATGGCAGCAAACGTTCCCATCCAGACGAATTGGTACCGGGCACGTTGCGTGTCGTGTCATTACGCATGGATTATCTGCCGGGCGATACCGAAATGGCACAGCGCCTGACAGAACCGGAAAAGGCCTACGTCTCGCGTTACGCCCTTGGGCGCGATTATCACAAGCTGGTTCGCAAGCGCGTCCAGCAACTGGCCGAGCGCATTCAGCAGTCAATCGGGCCGTTCGGCTTCAGGGCATTCGTCGACAGCGCGCCGGTACTGGAAAAGGCCATCGCCGAACAGGCCGGGCTGGGTTGGATCGGCAAAAACACTCTGGTGCTCAATCGCAAGGCAGGCAGCTTTTTCTTTCTCGGCGAACTGTTCGTGGACTTGCCGTTACCTGTAGATGCACCGCACGCAACCGAACATTGCGGACGCTGCACCGCCTGCCTGGACATCTGCCCCACCGCGGCCTTCGTCGGGCCTTACGTGCTGGATGCCCGGCGTTGTATTTCCTACCTGACCATCGAACTCAAGACCTCGATCCCCGAAGAGCTGCGCTCCTTGATCGGCAATCGGGTGTTTGGCTGTGACGACTGCCAGATCGTCTGCCCCTGGAACCGCTTCGCCCGCCCCACAAGCCAGAGCGACTTCCAGCCACGCCACAACCTGGACAACGCCGGGCTGGCCGAACTGTTCATGTGGAATGAAGAAAAATTCCTCAGCAGCACCGAAGGCTCGCCACTGCGACGCGCCGGTTACGAGCGCTGGCTGCGCAATCTGGCAGTGGGACTGGGCAACGCCCCCTCCACCATCCCCGTCCTCCAGGCCCTGGAAGCTCGCCGCGACCATCCATCAGAAATGGTGCGCGAGCATGTGGAATGGGCGCTGAAGCAGCACGCCCTGTAGGAATGAATTCGTTCAGTAAGCTCAGTGTTCGTCCTTGTAGACGAACTTCGGCATTTCCCATTTGAAGCGGATGGCCAGCAAGCGCAGCAGGAAGCCGCCGAAGAGGGTAATCAGGATGCCTTGCTCGGTTGGCAGCTCCAGATAGCGGCACAGCAGGAAACACCAGGCCGCCAGGAATGACACGCTGGCATAGAGTTCGCGCCGGAAGATCAGGGGAATGTCGTTGCAGAAGATATCCCGAAGGATGCCGCCAAAAACGCCGGTGATAACGCCACATACTGCGCAAATGAGCATGCCATGCCCGGCCTCCAGCGCAGTCATGCAGCCAATGAGGGTAAAAGCCACCAACCCCAGGGCATCAAGGACCAGAAACAGCGAGCGCAGATGGCGCATCAAGGGCGCGATAAAGATCGTCACCAATGCCGCTACGCTGGTCAGGACCAGGTATTCCGGGTGTTTGACCCAGGTCAGCGGGTAATGCCCAATCAGCACATCGCGCACCGAACCGCCGCCAAGCGCAGTGACACAAGCGATCAGCACCACACCGAACCAGTCCATGCCGCGACGTCCGGCAGACAAAGCGCCCGTCATGGCTTCAGCCGTGATGGCAATCAGATAAAGCATCAGCAACATGGCGACTACACCTGCGACAAAGGCGCGCAGTCTAACCAGCGGATCAACGCACTGAAAGAGTGCGGCGAGGTTTATTCGCCACACTCAGGCAGCAACCCATTACTTGATGAAATGCTCGCGGTAGAAACGCAGCTCGGCAATCGACTCCCGAATGTCGTCCAGCGCAAGATGGGTGTTGCCTTTCTTGAAGCGCAACTCCGGCGACCAGCGGGCAGCCAGTTCCTTGAGGGTGGAAACATCGAGGTTGCGGTAGTGGAAATAGTTTTCCAGTGCCGACATGTGTCGATACAGGAAGCGGCGATCCTGGCAAATGCTGTTGCCACAGATCGGCGAGCTGCGCTCCGGTACCCACTGTTTGATGAAGTCCAGGGTCTGAGCCTCGGCTTCAGCCATGCTGATGGTGCTTTCGCGAACCCGCTGGGTCAGGCCCGAGCCGCCATGTTGACGGGTATTCCACTCGTCCATCCCGGCCAGCGTTTCGTCGCTCTGGTGAATGGCGATCACCGGCCCTTCGGCCAGCGTATTGAGCTCACTGTCGGTGATGATCGTGGCCATTTCGATGATGACATCGGTGTCCGGGTCCAGGCCGGTCATTTCCAGATCGATCCAGATCAGGTTTTGCTTGTTCTGCATGTGACGACTCCTTGGCTAGGCTTCGCAGTTTAGCTCACCCCGGCGTGCTAGACTCCGCCGGATTCAATGTACGACCCAATCATTCGCTTCATCAACTCGGAACACCCATGGCCAAACGCCAACTCAATCGCCGCCAGAACTGGCGCATCGAAAAGATCCAGGGCGAACGCGCCGCCCGCGCTGCAAAACGCGAGACGCAGGCTCTGGAAACCCTGGAGGGCGGCGACCTCGGCCCCGAGCAGACCGGGCTTGTGATCGCTCACTTCGGTGTGCAGGTTGAAGTCGAAGCCCAGGACGGCGAACAGCGTGGTCAGGTTTTCCGCTGCCACTTGCGCGCCAACCTGCCAGCGCTGGTTACCGGCGACCAGGTGGTCTGGCGTGCAGGCAACCAGGGCATTGGCGTTATCGTTGCGCAACTGCCCCGCACCACCGAACTCTGTCGCCCGGACACCCGCGGCCAGCTCAAGCCGGTAGCAGCCAACGTCGACCTGATCGTGATTGTCTTCGCGCCGATGCCCGAGCCTCACGCCAACCTGATCGACCGCTATCTGGTTGCCGCCGAACACGCCGGCATTCACCCGTTGCTGCTGCTCAACAAGGCCGATCTGATCGACGAGCAGAACGCTCCGGCGCTCAACGCCCTGCTGGCGGTGTACCGCACACTGGGTTATCCGGTCATGGAAGTGTCGGCACATCATGGCGATGGCATGCAACAGTTGCAGAACCGCCTCGATGGCCATATCAGCGTATTCGTGGGCCAGTCGGGCGTGGGCAAGTCTTCGCTGGTCAACAGCCTGCTGCCGGAAGTCGAGACACGTGTCGGCCCGCTGTCGGAGCTG